>CAYVGR010000069.1:0-9905 GCA_964450065.1 uncultured Prevotella sp.
CTCAACATCTATCTGAGTATATGTATAAGACCATTACCGAAAAAAACCAATCTATTTGGATTGCCCAGCGTGAAGGTCGCGCCAAGGACTCCAACGACCTCACCCAGTCCGCCATACTCAAGATGATGGTTATGGGCGGAGAGGGAAGTCTCATTGACAGGCTGGCCTCGCTCCATATTGTTCCCCTGGCCATCTCCTATGAGTTTGACCCCTGCGACTATCTCAAGGCAAGGGAATTCCAGCTCAAGCGCGATGTGCCGTTCTGGAAAAAAACGGCGCAAGACGACATCGAGAGCATGATGGTCGGTATTAAGGGATTCAAGGGGCACATCAAATACCATTGCGCACCCTGCATTAACGAATGGCTTGAGAGCCTGAAGCAGGATACGCCGAAGAACCAGCTATTCGACACCATTGCGGCCTATATCGACCAGCAGATTCATTCCAATTACAGGCTCTTCGCCAACAACTATGTGGCACAGGATCTCTTGCAGGGCAACAAAGACTATTCGAGCATGTACACGCCCCAGCAGCGCAACTCCTTCGAGCAATACATCATGGCGCAGATAGACAAAATAGACATTGAGAACAAGGACACTCGTTTCCTGCGCGAGCGTATGCTGACCATGTATGCCTATCCTGTGAGAAACCACAAGGCTGCAACGGAAGGTACCGGCATCCGTTTTAAGGCTCTCAAGAACCATTTCGGCTTCGGAAAATCCTGACAGGAAGGTGTATGGGCGCACGGTATGGACATATAGCTTGACAACTTACAACTATTGAAAGGGCAGTTCCTCCGGGACTGCCTTTTTTCTTGACAAACATGCCTAAATGCTTGGCTTATTTGAAAACAACTACCATATCGTCCAAAATTCGAGAATTATACGAAAGTTTGTATTTGGTTCATAGTCAGCGTGTTATTTAAATATACTCAAATAACCAATGTTTTGCTGCCTGCGATTGCATATCGAATGGCCATGCGGTTGAGGCTTAATCGCAACGCGACAAGAGCTCAACCGCGTGCCCGTTGAGCTCAAACCGTGCAGCGAGAAGATAGCAACCGCGTGGCTACCGAACTTTTGCGGCTATCCCGGCTCAAAAACATGGTCAAAACATGGCGTATTTTTCTCCAGATGATAAAAAAATAATCGTCAGAAAATGGTAATTTAATTTTACATCTCACTTGTGTATATGACAGAAGGCCTTGCCAGCCTTAATGGGTTGGGAATAACCTGCCCAACCTGCCTTACTGGTATTCTGACTTAGTGAAATTCCCCATTTTCTGTATGGAGTGGTAGGGGGAGCCCCTCCTTACAGGCTCTCCAGTACTCGTTTCAGCACCACCTGAGCCGATATTTCACGGTTGGCAGCTTCGGGAATGACAAGGCTGCGCTCGCCCTCGATAACATCGTCGGTGACGATAAGGCCGCGGCGCACGGGCAGGCAGTGCATGAAATGTCCGTTGTTGGTCCAGCTCATGTGTTCGGCATCGATGGTCCAGCTCATGTCTTTGGAGAGAATCTGACCGTAGTTGGAAGGGTCCTTCACGCCCGGGCTGCTCCAGTTTTTGGCATAAACGAAGTCGGCTCCTTCGAGTGCCTTGCGTTGGTCGTATTCCACTTGGGCATTACCCACGAAGCGTGGGTCGAGTTCGTAGCCCTCGGGATGGGTGACGACAAGGTCAACATCGGCAGCATTCATCCATTCGGCAAACGAGTTGGGTACGGCCTGTGGCAATGAGCGGCAGTGGGGTGCCCATGTGAGGACGACCTTGGGGCGTGCCGTTTCCTTGTGCTCCTCGATGGTGATGAGGTCGGCAAAGGCCTGAAGCGGATGCACGGTGGCTGTTTCCATGGCTACAACGGGTTTGCCCGAGTATTTCACAAACTGGTTGACGATGGTCTCGGCGTAGTCGAATTCGCGATCGGTGAGGCCTGCGAACGAGCGCACGGCGATGATATCGCAATAGCATCCCATCACGGGGATGGCCTCAAGCAGGTGTTCGCTCTTGTCGCCATCCATGATGACACCGCGCTCGGTCTCCAGCTTCCATGCGCCGGCGTTCACGTCAAGCACGATGACATTCATGCCAAGGTTCATCGCTGCCTTCTGGGTGGACAGGCGGGTGCGCAGGGAGTTGTTGAAGAAAATCATCAACAGGGTCTTGTTCTTGCCCAAATTCTGATAAGCATAGCGGTTTGCTTTTACCTCTTTTGCTTCTTGTATGGCCTTGTTCAGGTTGCCAATATCTTCTACGTGAAAGAATGTTCTCATGATGTAATTGGTATTTTTGTTTATTAATTCTTATTTCTTCCCTCATTCTTCTCTCTTCATTCCTCCCTCTTCCCTTTTCATTCTTCTCTCTTCCTTCTTCCCTCTTCTCTCTTCCTTCTTCCCTTTAATTTCTCACTTGCCCCCTTCCTTCGATGAGCCATTTGTAGGTAGTCATCTCTTCGAGTGCCATTGGGCCGCGTGCGCCGAGTTTCTGGGTGCTGATACCAATCTCTGCCCCGAGTCCGAATTGCCCTCCGTCGGTGAAGCTCGTGGGGGTGTTGACGTAGACGCAGGCCGCGTCGACCATGTCCTGGAACTTGCGGGCTGCCTCTTTGTTCTCCGTGACGATGCTCTCGCTGTGCCCACTGCCGTAGGTGTCGATATGGTCGATGGCCTCATCGATGGAGCCAACGGTTTTCAGTCCCATCTGCATACTCAACCATTCCGTGTGCCATTCTTCGTTGCTGTTGATGGTGGTGAGCAGGTCTGCCGGGTAGTTGCCTTGAAGTGCTTGGAAAGCGCGTTCGTCGGCGTGAATCCTCACTTGCTTTTCGGCTAAGGGCTTGCAGAGGAAGGGGAGGTCGTTCAGCCGGCCGGCATGGACGATGAGCGTATCGAGTGCGTTGCACACACTTACACGGCGTGTCTTGGCATTGTCGATGACCTTTTGCCCGATATTGAGGTCGCCTTCGGCATCAAAATAACAGTGCACCACGCCCGCACCCGTCTCGATGACGGGCACTTTGGCCGTGTCGCGAACAAAGTTGATGAGTCGCTTGCCGCCTCTCGGTATGCACAGGTCGACGTAGTCGGTGGCTTGCAGCATCTCGGCCGTTGCCTCATGGGTGGGGGGAAGCAGGGTCACGATGTCAGGATTGACACCCTCTTTCTGCAAGACACGGTGGATGAGGTCCACACCGGCCTGACACGAGTCGGCAGCATCCCTGCCACATTTCAGGGTGCAGGCATTGCCGCTTTTGAGGCAAAGCGCGAACACATCAAATGTTACATTCGGCCTGGCTTCATAGATAACACCGATAACTCCGAACGGAACGCTGACACGTTTAAGGTCCATTCCGTTGTCGAGCACTTGATGCTTGAGCGTGTGTCCCAATGGAGAAGGTAAGGTGGCTACTTGCCTCATGCTGTCGGAAATTTCCTTAAGGCGGGCCTCTGTGAGCTGCAAGCGGTCGTACAATGGGTTGGCCTTGTCCATGCGTGCAAGGTCCCGGGCATTGGCTTCCAATAACGTTGGGGTTTCCGATAGAATGGCATCGGCCACAAGGTTGAGTATGTTGTTTCGCTCATCGTCGGTCATGAGCCCAAGCGTCTTGCTGGCCTTCTTGACGAGTTTGAATGTTTGTTCGAGTTGCATGGATTTTCTTTTTAGAAGTCTTGGCTTGAGGGCAGTTGGGCGAGCGGATGGTATGTCTTGGAAAACCTCCCTCTTTCTCCGATGTTATTCTATATATAGATAGTCGTAGTGGATAAGGGGCTTGATGTCGTGGGTGCCGATTAGCTTTCTCGCTTCATCGGCGGCATAGTTGCTTCGGCCTATGGCCATGGTGTTGCCCTGGCTGTCTACCACGTTGATGATATCCCCTTCCTCGAAGTCGCCCTCTATCCCGGTGACGCCAACGAGCAGCAGGCTTACTGCCTTGTCGCCCTTCAATGCTTCCTCTGCTTTGTCGTTGATATGAATTTTTCCTTTGGCAAAGCTTTCGCTATGGGCTATCCACTTCTTCACTTGCGAGGTGGGGTTGGGATTGGGGAGGAATTCTGTACGCATGGTTTCTTGTGGCTTCGAGGCCAAATGGATGAGGATGTTGTTGGTCTTGCCATTGGCAATGACCACCTTGATGCCTTCTTCGGCCACTTTTCGGGCAATGTTGGTCTTGGTAATCATACCTCCCCGCCCGAAGTCGCTCCTGGTGTCTTGTATATATTCGCTGAGGTCGCGGTCGTAATTGACAATCGGAATCACACGCGACAGGGGTGCCTTCGGGTCGCCATTGTAGATGCCGTCCACATTGGAAAGGATGACAAGCGTATCGGCTCCCATCATCGAGGCCACGAGACCGGCTAACTCGTCGTTGTCGGTAAACATCAGTTCGGTGACGCTCACGGTGTCGTTTTCGTTGACAATGGGAATCACTCCGTTTTCAAGCATCACGTTCATGCAGGCCCGTTGGTTGAGATATTCGCCACGGGTAGAGAAGCTCTCCTTCATGGTGAGCACTTGCCCGACATGCATATTGTATTCGCGGAACAGGTCGTAATAGAGCCCTATGAGCTTCACCTGCCCCAATGCGGAGAATAGTTGACGCTGCTTCACGCTGTCTAACTTCCGGTTTATGCGCAACTCGTTGCGTCCGCTGGCCACTGCTCCTGACGAAACGAGAATGACCTCATACCCGTTTCGCTTGAGCCATACCACCTGGTCGACGATAGACGACATGCGGGTTACATCGAGTTTGCCATCGTTTCGGGTCAGCACATTGCTGCCCACTTTGACAACAAGGCGTTTCTTGCGTGGGGTTTGGGTGTTGTTCCCGGTATGCTGTTGAACTGTCATTCTTCTTCTTTTTTTGTTGTTTTGCTATGAACAGAGTTTTGTAAATGATGCTTTTTCGCATCGTTTTCCCTAATCTCCACACGTCTTATCTTGCCACTGATGGTCTTGGGCAGGACATCTACAAACTCGATGATGCGTGGGTATTTATAGGGGGCAGTTTCGTGCTTCACGTGGTTTTGGAGATCTTTGACCAGTTGCTCTCCTGCTTGACGCTGATACTCCTTGCTCAGCACTACCGTAGCCTTGACCACCATGCCTCTGATGCGGTCCGGAATGCCTGTAACTGCACACTCCACGACGGCAGGATGGGTCATTAGTGCGCTTTCTACCTCGAACGGACCAATGCGATAGCCGGAGCTCTTGATCACATCGTCGGCACGCCCCAAGAACCAGTAGTAGCCTTCCTCGTCGCGCCAGGCAAGGTCGCCGGTGTGATAAACGTTGTCGTGCCATACTTTCTTGGTTAACTCCTCGTCGTGATAATATCCCTTGAAAAGGCCGATGGGCTTACCGCTGTGGGTGTCGATGCAGATTTCGCCCTTCTCCCCTTCCTCGCAGTCGGTGCCGTCCGGGCGCAGCAGGCGAATGTTGTATTGGGCGGAGGGCTTGCCCATCGACCCCGGCTTGGGCTCCGTCCATGGGTATGTTCCGAGGGTCATGGTGGTTTCGGTTTGTCCGAATCCCTCTTTGATTTTAATTCCGGTTCTTTTTTGGAAGATTTGAAAGACAACGGGTTCCAGCGCTTCTCCGGCAGTGGTGCAGTGTTTCAGGGCAGAAAGATCGTAGTTATCGAAGTTTTCCTGAAGCATGAAGCGGTATATTGTTGGTGGGGCACAAAAAGAAGTTACGTGGTATTTTGACATTGCCCTCATCACTTTGTCGGCCGTAAACTTCTCATGGTCGAATACAAACACGGTTGCACCGGCAAACCATTGGCCGTAGAGTTTGCCCCAGACGGCCTTTCCCCATCCGGTGTCGGCCACGGTAAGGTGGATGCTTTCCTCGTTGAGGTGGTGCCAAAACACTCCTGTTGTCAGGTGCCCGAGGGCATAAAGATGGTTGTGGGCAACAATCTTGGGTTCACCACTGGTGCCACTGGTGAAATACATGAGCATGGTATCCTCGTTGGAGTTGACATGTTCCGGACGCACAAACTGTGGCGCCGAGGCCCACTCCTTACGCCAGTCGTGAAACTCCTGGGGCACGGGACAGCTCTCTTGTGCCATGGAGTTGACGGCGACAAGGGCTTTTACCGTTGGGCTGTCGGGCATGGCCTCAGATACTTGAGTGGTCACGTATTCATCATTGACACAGATGATGGCCTTGACCGAGGCTCGTTGGTTGCGGTATGCGATGTCCTTGTGAGTAAGCATGTGGGTTGCTGGTATGGCCACTGCTCCTATTTTGCTCAGTGCCATCATCGAGAGCCACCACTGGTAATGGCGCTTCAATATCAGCATCACCTTGTCTCCACGATGAATGCCCAAGCTTTGGAAGTAGGCTGCGGTGCGGTCTGTCTGCTCCTTGAACTGCGCAAAGGTTGTGTATACTTCCTCTCCGCGCTCGCTTGCCCATATCAGGCATACCTTGTCCGGGCATTCTTCTGCCCATACATCCATTACATCGTAAGCGAAATTAAAGTTTGGGGGTATCTTGATGTGCAGGTTCTTGTTGAAGTCTTCCTCTGAAGTGAAATGAATCTGCGTTAGAAATCTTTCTATCATTGTTTCTATTTAGTTTCTTCTGCTTAGAAGATAATAGCCAATAAAGTAACCGGCTCGCCGTTGAGAGCCCTAAGGCAGTGAGGCTGTGTCGAGTCGAAATACAAGCAGTCGCCTTCGTTGAGTATCAATACTTTTTCGCCAATGGTGATCTCTAAGCAACCTTTCATCACCATGTCGAACTCCTGGTTGACATGCGAGCTCTTGCTGATAGCAGTGCCTTCGGGTTTGGGGTTGATAACCACTAAGAAGGGATCGGCCTTGCGTCCGCGGAACCCACTGGCCAGACTCTGATATTTGTATGCTTCCTGGCGCTCTGTAGTCTGTCCCATTCCCTTGCGGGTGAGGAAGTAACTGCTCATGCGCGGTTCCTCGCCAAAAAGTAATTCGTCAAGGCTGATACCATATTGCTTGGCTATTTTTTGCAGGCTGCTCACATGGAGGTATCCTGTTCCGCCACCTTCTTCCATTTGCAGGTATTCGTCGTGGGTAATGCCGCACAGCAGGGCAATATCGTCTACCGGGATGTCCAGGACTTCGCGCAGGCCTTTCAGGCGTTTGCCGATCTGTATAGCTGTTTCTTCTTCCATGCTGAATGAATTAAAATTGAATTAAAGGTTCAAAGAAATGATAAGAATGTGCATCAATGTGCCGTTATGTAATCAGTCTCTGAGCCTGTGTCATACGAGTGAGGCTTTGATTCCCTCGACAACGGCATTAGAGAATCCGTTCCTCTCCATGGCATTGAGTCCCTTAATAGTCATGCCACCGGGGGTGGTCACCTTGTCTATCTCCGCTTCTGGATGATGCCCACTTTCTTGCAACAGTTTGACCGCTCCATTCATGGTCTGCACGATGATTTCCTTGGCATCGTCAGCCCTGAAGCCCAGTTCCACGCCGGCCTCTGAGGCTGCGCGCACAAAACGCATGACGTAGGCAATGCCACATCCGGCCATGGCCGTACCGGCAAAAAGCAAGCGTTCGTCGGTGATCATCGTTTTGCCCAAGTCGTCGAAGATAGCCTTCACCTCATCCAAGCACTCCCTACCTTTGGCGTTGGGCGCAATGAAACTCATGGATGCCCGCTCGGCAATACCGATATTGGGCAGCACTTGGAATATTCTGGGCACTTCACTGTTTTTCTTCAGCCATTCTTCCAGTTGGGCGATGGTCACAGAAGCGGCCATGTTGATGACAATCTGCTTGTCATAATCGAGTTCAGGCTTCAGCTCTTCAATCACGGATTTCACCACACCGGGCTTCACCACCAAGGCCACAAGGTCGGCATGATGTATGGCCACCTTGTTGTCTGTGGTGATGCAGGCTCCCATCTGGGCAAACTGCTTTAATTTATCCTCATGAGGATTGGCCACGGTAATGTCGCTTGGCTTAAACATGTTTCCTTTCAGCAAACCGGTTGCGAAGGCACCACCCATCTCGCCGGCGCCGATAACAGCTATTTTCATGATTCTATACTATTATTATAAAGGTAATCAAAGGGTTTCAAAAACTTTTTTCAACCTACTCACGAAGTCGTCCGCCTCGGCTTTTGACAATGTTAGTGGCGGGAGGATGCGTAGGATATTTGTGCCGGCGCAGCCCGTAAACACATGCTGCTCATGAATGAGTTTGCCTCGCACTTCCTTATGTGGTATGTCCATCACCACGCCTATCATCAGTCCGCGTCCACGCACCTCGGTGATGTGTGGCTCTGTTTTCTGCAGCTTCCTGAGTTGGCTAATGAGATATTCGCCCACCTCGTGTGCATTCTCCACCAACTTTTCCTGCTCAAACACGTCGAGCACAGCCAGCGCCGCCGTGCACCCCAGGTGGTTGCCACCAAACGTGGTGCCGAGTTGCCCATACACAGGCTTAAAGTCTGGCGAAATGAGCAGCCCACCTACTGGGTAGCCGTTGGCAATGCCTTTAGCCACAGTGATAAGGTCGGGCTTGATGCCCAGCCATTGATGGGCGAAGAACTTGCCACTCCGGCCATATCCGCACTGTATCTCATCGCAAATCAAGATGGTGCCATGCTTTTTGCAGGCTTCTGCCAAGCCTTGTGCAAACGCCTGCGTGGCCATCACGCAACCGCCTATACCCTGTATGCATTCAATGATGCAGGCACACACATCACCCTTGGCCAATTCCTTCTCCCAGGCATCGAGGTCGTTTAAGGGGAGGAAGGTGACGTGCCCGTTTTGGTTGATAGGTGCCACAATCTTGGGGTTGTCCGTCACCTCCACGGCCAGCGAGGTGCGTCCATGGAATGCATGGCTTGCTGCCAGCACGCGTTTCCTGCCGTTGGTAAAGCTGGCCAACTTCAGGGCATTCTCGTTGGCCTCTGCCCCACTGTTCACCATAAAGAACTGATAGTCTTCGCAACCGCTTGCCCGACCCAGCCGTTCAGCTACTTGCTGTTGCAGCTTGTTGATCACGCTGTTAGAATAGAAACCCAGTCGGTGGAGCTGATTGGTCAACATGTCCACATAGTGTGGATGGCAATGCCCAATGCTGATCACGGCATGTCCGCCGTAAAGGTCAAGATATTCCTGACCTTTGTCGTCCCATACTTTTGTGCCTTTGCCCTTGACGATGTTAATGTCAAAGAGCGGATATACGTCGAATAATTTCATATTATTTTAAATTAAGAGATAAGAGATAAGAGGGAAGAGATAAGAGGAAAGAGATAAGAGGAAAGAGCATGGTGCGTTGATTTATTTATAATACTGTTTACTTACGTTTATTTTATTTTGTTTCTGCTTTTGGCTGTTTTGATGGAAGCTACCAACATAGCGATGAGTTCATTGCAGTCTGAGGACATGCTATCATAAATCTTGTCGTTAATATAGTTGGTGTCTTTGAGTAAGTCGAGCCAATAGGAAGTTTCGTTGGCCTCCTTAAGACTGATGAAGAGTTTGCTGATGAAGTCGGAGGTACTCTGTGCAAATTCTGCTTCTCTTACTATAGCACCTATGGCCGTTCCGGATTTTGCTATCTGATGACTTATCACGTATTCTTGCTCGTTTAAACGAATATAATTTATCATCTTAATAATCCTAATGGCAAAGTCATAGCTTTTGATGTGCAACACAGACTTCTCACGGCCATACATTCCGCTCTTCACTTTTCTATCTTCACTCATCACTCTTCCCTCCTCATTCTTCATTCTTCACTCTTAACTCTTCATTTATTCTTCCCTCTTCACTCTTATTTCTTCTCTTTCTAAAAAGCTATCGCTTTCAGTTTGAGTCCGGCCGTCTCCTCCAATCCAAACATGATATTCATGTTCTGCACCGCCTGTCCCACAGCGCCTTTCAGCAGGTTGTCGATAC
>CAYVGR010000070.1:0-9883 GCA_964450065.1 uncultured Prevotella sp.
TTACAATCAGTAAGCAAAGCCGAATGTTAAAGTATTTAAGTGGACACTAGTGGTTTAATATATAGATGTAGCAAAATTAGCTAAAATGCGGCAACAAATGAAATGTAAAGGAGAAAAAGTTAGGATAAAGAAAGTTAAAAAGGTTAAAAAGGAAGCTGGTGTATATTTGATTTTCAAGCTTAACTAAAAAGAGAAAGCAGAGCGAACGGTGATAAACCATTGATGATAACAATCGGTTTCTTCATGGCAATATGCTATTTTGAATCTGCTCAGTCGTTATTTTTTATGATGCAATGACCTATTTACAATTAAATTCGTTAACTTTGCACATGTTATGGCAGAATCAAATACAGACCTGCAGTTTAAGGATGTCATGGTAGAATGCCGGGAGCTTTTTGCCAAGAAACTCCACGATTATGGGGCTTCGTGGCGCATCTTGCGCCCGTCGTCGCTCACCGACCAGCTATTCATCAAGGCCAAGCGTATCCGATCGCTCGAAATGACGGGGAAGTCGCTTGTTGGCGAGGGTATCAGGCCCGAATTTGTAGCACTGATCAATTACGGTATCGTGGGGCTTATCCAGCTGGAGCATGGTTTTACCGATACGGTGGACATGACTGCGGAACAGGCCCTGGCCTTGTACGACCGTTATGCCAAGGAGGCCTACGAACTGATGACGAGGAAAAACCACGACTATGGCGAGGCTTGGCGGTCGATGCGCGTGAGCAGCTATACTGACTTGATACTGACCAAGATAGAACGAGTGAAAGAGCTGGAGGATAATGATGGTGACGCATTGGTGTCGGAAGGCGTGGATGCCAACTACTTCGATATCATCAACTATGCTGTCTTTGGTGCCATCAGGTTGAAGGAATAGACACTGCCCGCACCACATAGGAGTGGACGGGAACAAGATAGGAAGAGCAGGTTGTTGATGGAAAACAAGGATACGAAGCATAAACAGAACTTGGGACAAGAGCAGAGCCAAGCTGCGTGGGCAGCCGGACAGATATCCCGAGGCGATGGTCGAAACGAACACAAGCAATGGTTTGTGAGACTCGCCGTGAATGTGTGTCGGCTTGTCTTGGGCGCGGTCTTTGTGATTTCTGGCTATGTAAAGGCCATCGACCCATTGGGAACCCAATATAAACTTCAGGACTATCTTGCAGCATTGAATTTGCAGGGAATGGTGCCCGACATAGTAACGTTGAGTGCTTCGGTTTTGCTCTCGGCTCTGGAGTTCTCGTTGGGCATCTTGATACTGTTTGCCATTCGCCGTCGCTTGGTGTCCAAGCTTACACTGTTGTTCATGATTGCAATGACGCTTATCACGGTGTGGATAGCCATTGCCAATCCTGTGAAAGATTGTGGGTGTTTTGGCGATTTTATCGTGCTGTCGAACGTGAAAACGCTGCTCAAGAATGTGGTGCTGCTGGCATGTGCCGTGGTGTTGTGGAAATGGCCGTTGGGAATGTATCGATTCATATCGAGGCCCAATCAGTGGATAGCCATCAACTTTACGGTATTGTTTGTCATCGTGACCAGTATATACTGTCTCTATAAGCTGCCGATATTCGATTTCCGCCCCTATCATGTTGGTGCAAACATCCTGAAAGGCATGGTAATTCCTGATGGAGCGGAGCAGCCACAGTTTGAGACGACGTTCGTCATGGAGAAAAACGGAGAGCGCAAGGAGTTCTCGTTGGAAAATTATCCCGACTCTACGTGGCAGTTTGTCGATTCGAGGACTGTACAGGTCAAGGAGGGATACGTACCTCCGATACACGACTTTTCCATACAGACGCTGGAGGGCGACGACATTACCGAAGAGCTACTCTCACGCAAGGGATATCTTTTTCTACTTGTATCTCCCCATTTGGGTCAGGCCAGCGACAGCAACTTTGGCAATATCGACCAAATCTATGAATATGCACAGGTTGAAAAGGTGCCGTTTTATTGTCTGACGGCATCGGATGAGGAGGAGATTGAGCATTGGGAAAACATTACCGGTGCGGAATATCCTTTCTGCCTGACCGATGAGACAACGCTGAAAACGGTCATAAGAAGTAATCCGGGGCTGTTGTTGCTGAAAGACGGAACCATTATTTGGAAGTGGAGTCACAATGGGCTGCCCAAAAGCACTGAGCTGACGGCACCGCTTGCTAAACTGAGGATAGGGCAGATGTCGAAAGATACCGTTGGTAAGACTATCACGCAGGTACTGCTGTGGTTCTTCCTGCCACTCATTCTCCTTGCCCTGGCCGACCGAACATGGGCGTGGACCAAGCTGGTGAGGCGCAAGACCCGGCTGCTGGATAGGAGAAAGACGGGGAAGGAGACAAACGAAAAATAACATTATATTTAATATATCAACATTAAAAACCATTTACGATGAGAAAGAAAATTGTAGCAGGGAACTGGAAGATGAATATGAACCTGCATGAAGGTGTGGCCTTGGCCAAGGAAATCAATGATATGCTTGTGGCTGACAAGCCCAACTGCGATGTGGTGATTTGCACACCGTTTATCCACTTGGCAAAAGCCGCCGACGTGCTGGATCAAAGTGTGGTAGGATTGGGTGCAGAAAACTGTGCTGACAAGGAGAAGGGTGCCTACACGGGTGAGGTTTCGGCCGCCATGGTGAAGTCTACCGGCGCTCAGTATGTTATCCTTGGTCACTCGGAACGCCGCCAATATTATGGCGAGACAGCCGAGATGTTGAAGGAGAAGGTGCAGCTGGCGCTGGCCAATGGCTTGAAGGTAATCTTCTGCTGTGGTGAGACGCTGGAGGAGCGCGAGGCCAACAAGCAGAACGAGGTGGTGAAGGCTGAGCTGGAAGGCTCTGTATTCAACCTTTCTGCAGACGAATGGAAAAACATTATCTTGGCATACGAACCCATTTGGGCTATCGGCACGGGCAGGACAGCTACCTCAGACCAGGCAGAGGAGATGCTGGCATATATCCGCTCGATTGTAGCAGAGAAGTATGGTAAGGACGCTGCTGAGAATACATCTATTCTCTATGGTGGAAGCTGCAAGGCAAGCAATGCTCCTGAGCTGTTTGCCAAGCCCAACATTGATGGTGGCCTGATTGGTGGCGCTTCCTTGAAGGCTGCTGATTTCAAGGGTATCATTGATGCCTGGAAGAAGTAATCCTCAGTATTGAGCATCGAACATTGAACACCGGACTGCTTGCTCTCGCCTGTGCATGAATAGATGTGTACAAAGAAGACGGGGCGGGGAAGGTGTTCAATATTTTGTTCAAGAGTCATGTCAGGTAAAAGACATGTCATTGCGTCCTTAAAATCAATGACCGGAGTTTAAGATACAATGAATAAAAAAAATATAATTGCATTTGCTATAATTGCGCTGTGCTCCGTTGTTGCTGCTCAGGCACAGACCTATATGGATCATCTGAGGCAGGACAAGACCGGAAAGGGGAGCGTGACCGTTACGCAGAGCAAGGCTATTGATGACCTTGTGAATGGTAAAAGGATTGTGCCTGCCGCTAAACTGGCGGAGCCAAGCAATGCTGAAGTACCCTGCAAGGAGACCGAGACTCGGAGTAGGGAAACAGAGAGTCGGAGCAGGGAAACTGAAAGCAAAATTGCTAAGAACGAAGCTGAGATGGAAATCCCCATGGTAGATATGCGCAGGAAGGTGATGCTCAGGAGCCGTAAGGTGCCTGGCTATCGCGTGCAGGCGTTTGCCGGAAGCAATACCCGTGACGACAAGCAAAAAGCACAGCAGGTGGGTAATGCCATTAAAATGAAATATCCTGAGCAGCCCGTGTATGTGCACTTCTATTCCCCACGGTGGATATGCCGCGTCGGAAATTTCAGAAATTATCAAGAGGCACAGCAGTTCCTAAAGCACGTAAGGGCTATGGGGTATAGTGCTGCAACGATAGTGAAGGGACAAATCACGGTGCAATATTAGGACAAACAGACGTGCTGCAAGCGACACATTAATATTATATACTATATTTCAATCATCACATAACAGATGAATCTTGAATCAGAATTCCGTGAAGGATTAGAAGAACTGGCAGTTCATTACAAGGAGGTTTTAAGACTTTTGGGTGAGGACCCGGAACGGGAGGGACTCGTGAAAACACCGATGCGCATGGCGAAGGCCATGCAAATGTTGACCCGTGGCTACCGGCAAGATGCACATAAGGTACTGACGGATGCACTGTTCAGGGAGGATTATAACCAAATGGTGATCGTGAAGGACATTGATTTTTATTCCATGTGCGAGCATCATCTCCTCCCATTCTATGGTAAGGTGCACGTGGCCTATATTCCCAATGGATATATCACAGGACTGAGCAAGATTGCCCGTGTGGTGGATATCTTTTCCCACAGGTTGCAGGTGCAGGAGCGTCTTACACAACAAATCAAGGATTGCATACAAGAAACGCTTAAACCGCTTGGAGTGATGGTGGTGGTTGAGGCTCAGCACATGTGTATGCAAATGCGTGGAGTGGAAAAGCAGAACTCTGTAACAACCACGTCAGACTTTAGTGGTGCATTCAAGCAGGCGAAAACCCGCGCAGAATTTATGGATTTATTACATCAGAAATAGGATATGAAGAAGATTTTTGTAATGTTGCTGTGCACTGCAGTAGTAGTGCTTGGCATGAACTCATGTTTGAGTGATGATGATAACAACGGGCCGACGCAGGAGGAAGTGCAGGCAGCTATGAGAGAGTTAGGGGGTACGTATGAGGGCTATATGGTGTATGCGCCGAGCCAGGCAACTATTCCCGATACAGTGAGAAATTTGCAATGGACCATAGACTCGGTGCTTACCATTAGGGCGTTTCCACAAAATGTTTTGGCCAAGAGTTTCTCTGATGCGGCAGACAACTCGCTCTTAGCCGAAGTGAAAGCTTTGCCCAACAAGGATCTTAAATGTTATATCGGATTCTATAATGTGGGAGCAGGAGGATATACCATGAATGTGATTCCGCAGCCTATAGAGTTTACGACCATGACAGGAGAGAGGACAACTAATTGGAAAGTGATGTTCATGAATCATAATGAACAATCTATGGGGGTATATCAGAAATCGAAAAAGAATCTTGTATTCATGATGAATACGTATGGATTGCTGAAAGAAGACATGTTGCAGGACAATAGTCTGTTTAAGCTTACATATTTCAAACTGATATCAACCGCAAAACATTAAAGCTATGAAATTTGTTTCTTGGAACGTAAATGGACTACGTGCTTGTGTAAAACCAAAGACTGATGACGAGGGAAATGTGATTAGCAGGGGCTTTGAGGCCTACTTCAAGGAGCTTAACGCTGATTTCTTCTGCATACAGGAAACGAAGATGCAAGACGGACAATTGGATTTGGAGTTTGATGGCTATAAGTCGTATTGGAATTATGCCGAGCGGAAGGGCTATAGTGGGACGGCCATTTATGCTAAGCATGAACCGATGGGCGTGACATGCGGAATGGGTATTGAGGAGCATGACAGTGAAGGTCGCGTGATTACCTTGGAGTATCCGGAGTTCTATCTCGTGAATGTCTATACCCCTAACTCGCAACAATCCTCGCCCGGAGAGGTGAAACCCAGGCGCTTGGGCTATCGTATGCAGTGGGAGGATGATTTTAGGGCATACATTAAGAAGTTGGACGAAACCAAGCCGGTTATTGTATGTGGAGACTTGAATGTGGCTCATCAAGAAATCGATATCAAGAATCCTAAAACAAACCGAAATAATGCGGGATTCACTGATGAGGAACGTGAGAAAATGACGGTGTTGCTTGATAATGGTTTTGTCGATACCTTCAGGACGATGTATCCCGAACAGGTGACGTATAGCTGGTGGAGCTACCGCTTCCGTTCCCGTGAGAGGAACACAGGGTGGCGCATTGACTATTTCCTGGTATCGGAGCGATTGAGGAATCAGATTGCCGATGCGAAGATACACACAGATATATATGGAAGTGACCATTGCCCGGTAGAACTGGAGCTGAATCTGAATCTTTAACGGTTATGACATCGGCCAGATAGTATAATGTTATACAATGTAAAAGCCCGCATTCTCACGAGTGCGGGCTTTTGTTACTTGTTTAGTAGTTACTAATTGTATTATTATTGTAAGAGAGATTTAATTTCTGAAAGAGGACGCTTTTCCTGCGTACCATCTTGATATGTTAACATGAAGTAGTCGAATTTCGACTTTCCGCCTTGGTAGGCAATCACTGCTACGCCTCCGCTGCGGAGTTGTAAGGTGAAATAGCCCTCGCGCTTGCCGTTTACATATTTGCCATGGAGTTTTTCTTTCCCGTTAACGTAATAGGTTGTTACCTTTCCTTCGAAAACGGTGTTGTTGTCGTTGCCCAAGTCGATAAAGCTGTAGCCACCCTCGGCTTTCAACGTACCATCCATGTAATAGTCTGTAAAGACATCTTCTTTGTTCATACCCTTGCCTTGCTTGAGCAGCAGGCGATAGTAAGCAGCCTGGTCGGCATTGGTTACCGATGTGTGGTCGACTGCATAATAAATGGTATCTGCTACGACTGTTGCACTTTTGCTGATGCGATTACGACCAAAACTTGATACAGTCAGCAGCAACATTGTTGAGATAAGAACGATATGTTTCATTTTTACGCCCTCCTTTATATTAGTTGTTTAGGTTATTTTCCAATGCAAAGATATGTATATAATATTAATTACGGCAATTATTTAACACTAATTTATAATTATTTTTCAACCAAAAATCGACTGTTTCAAAATGTGTGCTTATAATTTGAAAGGTTAATAAAATGCGTGGCTTTACTATCAAAACGTAAGCTTGATAACTTATGTAAATGTATAAAGGTGGATGTTATATGACTTTGTGGTAGATATTGAGTGGAAAGTGACAAGTTGGCCGCATAGGGATATCATCTATATATTTTGTTACTTATAGTTTATTTGTAAATAAAACGGAAATCTATTCGCGTAGCATTGTTGTCTTGGTTTTTAGATTTCAAAATGCTTAAAACTCCTTTTTATGAGAAGCAAAATGTAATATCCTTGCCCGAAATATGCGCATGTGTAATTTGGGCAGGGATGCGTTTGATAAGTAAATTATAGGATTGGGAGTGCAGCCGCTTATTCTTTCCGAGGCATTTTAATATCGTCTAATGTTGTGTCTTCTGCAAAAACATTGAGGTCTACAGGCGTGTTGATACCATCTATGATACCTTGATCGGAGTGTTGCCAGATGTTATGGTTGCCCGCTCCACTCACCACAGGTTCATATACGTTGTATCTTGCCAGGAACAAATGGTAGCCGTTGAATCGTGGAGCCAGGTTTTGGTTGTAGAATTTTGTGTATGTATATATAATAGGTGTGCAGTGGTAGTGTTGTTCTATGAGTTGTATCATGCGGGCCAGACTGTCCTGAATCTCTATCTTTGACCATCCCTTCACACCTTCTTCTTCAATATCGATCATCGGAATAATATCCTGATACTTACGATCCACAACCTCATGATAGTTGCGGAACTGGTCGACAACACTGCTTTGGGATGTCATGTAATGGTACGACCCCAAGGGAATGCCAGCCTTTCTCGCTCCTTTAACGTTTTGCAGATAGTTCTTGTCGATCAGCGTACGACCCTCGGTGGCTTTGATATAAACGAACTGCACACACGAATCCTGGGACACTCGCTGCCAGTCAATGATGCCTTGGTGATGCGAAACGTCTATACCGTCGTAGTCGAGGCTGAGGTGTGGGTTGTCGGTTTGAAGAGAGGTGACACCCCCTCCCAGGTCTTTTTCGCGTGAAGCAAATTTCAGTAGTAGGTTGGGTGCCAGCAGTGCCACGATGATGAGCAACAAGGCAAAAGTCATAAGAGCACCCAATGCTGCGGTGCGCACCTTTTTCCATTGCTTTCTCCTTTTCGCCTTAGCCTTTCGTTTCAGGTGCTCTTCATAGCTGTGATGCCGTCTGTGGTGGTGATGACTGCTTGCGTGGCTATGATGTCCATGATGCGGGCGGTTGCCCCCTATGTCCGGATGAAGATTGTTTGGCGAATCCGTTTTGTTGCTGTCAGAATTGTTTCCGTGCTGGTCGTTCATTCACTGTGGTTTTATTTATATTGTATCGGAACGTACATTCTTACGCAGGCAGGCTGTCCATGTAGCTTGCCGGGGGTGAACTTCGGCATTCCCCTTACAAGATTTGCGGCATGGCGGTCAACAGCAGGAGTCAGCGGGCCAACTATCCTGATATCCTTGACCCATCCTTCCTTGTCTATTACAAACGAAGCAGTTACTTTCTCGGTTTTCGATTCGGCGGGAGGCATTATGTTGGTGAGATAAGTTTTCAACCCCTCGCTGCCACCTCTGAATACGGGCATGGTGTCTACGGTTTTGTATACCGAATCTTCTTTCCATGTTACCGGTGGTGCAATGTACTCCGGTTTTGGTTTGGATGCAGACTTTTCAACCAACTTTCGGGCATTTTTGGTTATCATATAGCGCACGCTTTCATAAGGCATGTATATATCGTAGCCCAAAGAGGTCTGGTCGGTTTTGCAGGTGATGTGTAATCCCAAAGTTCTGCCCCTCTCTTCAAACCAGGCACCATCGATACTGATCGACTTGATCTCTCCATAGTCATGCTCATACAGTGGTTCCAAAATCGTATCAAAGAAATCTTGCTCCACATATCCGTCCTGAATCAGGTTCTGTTTTACGATCATATCGGCAGTCATGATTTGCTGTCGTCCAAAATCATATAAAAAATACCGATCATCTTTCCTGGCTTTCACTGGTGACAGTCTTTCAGGCTTGGCATCATAGCTGACAGCATAGCATATCCATTTGTTGGGATGGTGGTCTTTCACACGTGCCGATGCCGTAATATAGCAGTAGCGACGATCGTCGGGCAGTTTCTCGAACTGTTTGGTCACAGGTTGGCCATGCTTGGCTGTGAAGGCATGATACGCCGAGTCGAAGTTGACGGTGTTGTCGCCAAAGAGACACTTCGATATATAAGCTTGCAGCGGCTTCGGTTGTTGGTAGTTCAGCGCTTCTGGCCATTCTATATCCGTATCGATAACAGTCAGATCGTCTCCCTTTTGCAGGAACCAGTGCTCCTTGACATATCTCATAGCATATTGCTGTGACGTATTGTCCAACACTTGTGCAGAGAGGCCGAGGGGAAGGAGGATGAGTCCAAGCAATGCCTTTCTCTTATTCATGCCTATTCGTTTAATATCAACCTGCCGGTAAATGTTATTGGTTCCCGTTCCGTGGGAATCACGTCGAGCGTCACGGTTCCGTTGGTAAAGATGTCCATGCTGTAGCTTATATGGTCCATGTTGTTCTTCGTTTTCAGCTTGACGCACATCTTCTTTTTCTTCTTCCATTCAGCATTGTAGTCGGTGATGAGGCCTTCGAAGTCGAGCGGACTGCGGTAGTGGTTGTTCAGATCGGCACGATAAGCCACTCCGAAATACGGCAGAAAGCTCGTAATGCTGTCTCCTTGCACGCGAACGGAGTAATCCGAGGTGAGGAAACGCGGTTGCAACTTCCTTGGTATCACGTAGCTAAGCTCTATGGTGAAGCTACGGTTGTTCACCGAATCGGTTATTTGTCCAAAAGTCTGCCGTGCCTCAGCTTCCTTCTGTTCCTTGGTTTTGGTTGTTGCACATGCCATCAGACAGCATACTGCAACCAGTATTCCCAGTAGTTGTTTCATATCAAAGGGTTTTGTGGTGCTAATATACTATATTTCTCCGAAAACATAATGTATTTTGTCCTTTTTAATAGTTGCTGTTGTTTTTTGTTTTCTTTTTAATAAGAAGTAAACAGTAATTAGTCGTCCCTTGAAAACATTTAACTTATTGATTATCAGTAAAATAATTAC
>CAYVGR010000071.1:0-9838 GCA_964450065.1 uncultured Prevotella sp.
AGTATATCAAGATAGTAGATGCTGCATTGGATGCCAAGCAAGAGGAAATCATGACCGTTTAATGTCATTCATAATTCACAATTTTCAATTCACAATGAGCCATTCGGTGTGTTTTCAGCATTGAACGACTAATGATGAATTGTAAATTGTGAATTTTTTATAGCAATATTCCTTGAGAAACTTTCCTCAGAAGAGTGCAGATCTTCATCGCGTCAGCCAATGTTGAATTATGAATTTTGAATTATGAATTGCCCATGCATGGCTTAGTCATCAAGAATACAGGCTCATGGTATACCGTCAAGACAGACGAGGGACGTATCATCGAGAGTAAGATAAAAGGTAATTTCCGGCTCAGGGGTATCAGGAGTACAAGCCCGGTGGCTGTGGGCGACCGCGTGCAGATAGTTGCAAATGCGGAGGGAACAGCATTTATTACCGAGATAGAGGATCGAAAGAATTATATCATCCGCAAGGCATCGAATCTTTCCAAGCAAAGCCATATATTGGCGGCAAACATAGACCAGGCTTTTCTTGTTGTAACCATCAATCATCCGCAAACTTCCACAACATTCATCGACCGTTTCCTTGCCTCGGCCGAGGCATATCGCGTGCCTGTTGTTTTGTTGTTCAATAAGACCGACTTGCTCGATGAAGATGAGCTTTTTTACCAAAAAATAATAATGAAGCTCTATGAAACCATAGGTTATGAATGCCATCAGGTGTGTGCCGCCGATCCGCAAAGCGGTGCCGGAGAACATCTGGATGTGTTGCTGCCACTGATGAAGAACAAGATAACGCTGCTGGCGGGAAACAGTGGAGTGGGGAAATCGACTATGATCAATTATTTTATTCCCGATGCCGATGCCCGTGTTGCGGAAATCAGCGATGCCCACAATAGGGGCATACATACCACAACTTTCTCCGAGATGATGCTGTTGCCCGACGGGGGTTATCTCATCGATACCCCGGGAATCAAAGGTTTTGGCACGTTCGATATGGAGCCGGAAGAAATCACCGGCTACTTCAGGGAGATTTTTCATTTCTCCAAGAAGTGTCGTTTCAGTAATTGCACACATACCCATGAGCCGGGCTGTGCGGTGATCGAGGCTCTCGAAAATCATGATATAGCACCATCGAGATACGAGAGTTATCTTGGCATGCTGGAGGATAAAGAGGAGGGCAAGTATAGGTAAATCCCTCCTTTTTCTATTGTTCCTCAGTTGAGGAAAGAGGTTGTGGGCGATGTTTATTATCCGATTGTTATGATATATTCGCTCATAAAGCTGGCGCCGGGCAACAGCTTGTTCATCAAATATTTATCGCAGAAATCTCCTTCGTACTCGGCCCAGTCGTGAATGCCGTACCACGGCTCTATGCATACGAAAGGAGCATTCTTTCCATACGGACTCCAAATGCCCAAGGCCGGTGCCTTGGTGTCGATAGTAACTTCTGCCATGCCATTGGAATTGAGCAACTCTATCTTCCGAATCTGACAGTGGTCAAATATGATGGCATCGTCTTTGAAGCTGTCTTGTGTAAAAGTCCATATCCCTTTTTGGGTTTCGACAGGCGCATGCTTGCCCTTGTCTATGCAGCCGTCCACGTTACCGAATAGACGGATAGGCTCATCTGCATCAAAGCGCAGCCTTCCCTTGAGCGGCTCATCGGGCAGTTGCCCGGGCACATTGAAAGCCGGATGCCCGCCAATTTGGAAGAAGATAGGCTTGTCGTCGGTGTTCTCAACGTGCCAAACCACATGAATTCGGTTGCCCCGGAGCTTATAACTCACGCTGAGATTAAAGTGGAAAGGATAGCTTTTAAGTATTTCGGGAGAGTCGCTGAGCGCATAGATAACTTGTTCGTCTCCTTGTGCAATGAGTTTGAAGTCTGTGTCGCGGGCAAAGCCATGCCGACTCATTTTGTATTCTCGACTGTTCAGGCGGTATGCGTCTTTCCACAATCCGCATACGATAGGGAAGAGAAGTGGAGAGCGACGGTTCCAATATGCGGGGTTGCCCTGCCATAGATATTCCTTGCCGTTGGCATCTTTAATGCTCTGTAACTCTGCTCCGTGAGCCGAAACTTCCACACAAAGCTGTTCGTTTTTGATTTGTTCCATTGTTTAAGGTCTTTAAAATATCATCGAAACCCAAGAGGCAGCATGTTCTATGGTCTCTGGTTTACATATTGCAAACTTACTCAAAAAAAACGAGTTTATGCTGCTGTTGGTCAAAAAAGATGTTACAGGATGTGGGTATTATTGGGCACTCTGTGTTACCCGGAGCATTCCTTTTGTCTGTCGAACGAGAGCATGAATTAGGCTTGCCCTGTTCGTCCATGTCGCGACTATGCTCAAATGCTCGGTTTCCACCCCCTTTCACATGAAGCAAATGGATATTATTACAGCCTGTTGCTCTTTGTGTGTTGCGATATAAATATTTGTGAAAGGATATGCAATCTCTTGGGTATCATTCTGAAAATAGGTAATTTTGCACGTATGAATATAGAAGAGTTGAAAGGCAAGCGTATCGCTGTGCTGCTCTCCGGAGGGGTAGACAGTTCGGTAGTGCTCTATGAGCTGGCCAGTCATGGCCTTCATCCCGACTGCTTTTACATCAGGATCGGGCCGGAGGAAAAGGAGGAATGGGATTGCAATTCGGAGGAGGACATGGAGATGGCCACGGCTGTTGCAGGGCGCTTCGGCTGCAAACTGCAGGTGGTGGACTGCCATAAGGAATACTGGAGCCAGGTAACACGCTACACCATGGAGAAGGTGAGGGCTGGTTTTACGCCCAATCCCGACGTGATGTGCAACCGTCTGATCAAGTTTGGCGCCTTTGACGAGAAGGCAGGACACAACTATGACCTCATTGCCACCGGTCACTATGCGCAGACCGAATGGATTGACGGAAAGAAATGGCTCACCACGAGTCCCGATCCCGTGAAGGACCAGACCGACTTTCTGGCCCAGATAGAGGGTTGGCAATTACGGAAGGCTATCTTTCCCATTGGCCATTATGAGAAAAACGAGGTGCGCGAGATTGCCGAGCGGGAACACCTCATCAATGCCCGCCGCAAGGACTCACAGGGCATTTGCTTCTTGGGTAATATCGATTATAACGAGTATGTCCGCCGTTATCTTGGTGAGCAACCGGGCGATATTGTTGAACTCGAAACGGGTACGAAGATAGGCGAGCACAGCGGTCATTGGTTTCATACCATTGGACAGCGCAAGGGACTTGGAATGAGCGGGGGACCATGGTTTGTCATTAAGAAGGATGTCGAGAAAAATATATTGTATGTCAGTCATGGCTATGATCCGGAGGCAGCATACAAGAAAGATTTCAAGATTCACGATTTGCATTGGCTCACGGAGGAGCCAACTCCTCCCCAGCACCTCTCCGAACCAGGTGAGTCGCAAGTGCCTGCGAGCTACATTCCGATTACTTTTAAGATTCGCCACACTCCCGAATATCATCCCGGCTACTTGGAGCTGAAGACATCTCTTTCTTCGGATAATACTGAGCTGACCGGAGGCACAGCTACCATCCATTCTTTGGACAGGATTCATGGTGTGGCTCCCGGGCAGTTTTGCGTTATCTATGATGAGCAACACCACCGCTGTTTTGGTTCCGGCGAGATTGTCTTGTAGTTTTGCCGGTTGCATATCATGCCAATGGCTATGAAGCGGTTTCAGCAAATCACAGTTGGCCATAGTGAATAAACGATACAGGTTGCGGGTTGCTATCTTTTGATTTATTGATAAATCCTATTATTGATTATAAATTTCAGCACAAACCATGGAAATGATTTTAACAACAACCCCTCAGATAGAGGGAAGCCCTATTTTGGAGTATAAGGGTATTGTCACCGGTGAAACTATTATCGGAGCTAATGCCTTCAAGGATTTTTTTGCCGGTATTCGTGACATCATTGGTGGCCGAAGTGGCGCATACGAGAAGGTGTTGCGCAAGGCTAAAGACACGTCGATTGACGAGATGATGGAGCGTGCCCGTGCCATGGGTGCCAATGCCATTGTGGGTATCGATCTCGACTATGAAACCCTTGGCCAAGGCAGTTCGATGCTCATGGTGACAGCCAGTGGCACGGCAGTTGTGATTTAGCCTGTTGTGATATAACACGCATATCGATACTGTCCTCAACAAGCGTGAATATTTATCGTGCTCAACCAAGCATGGCAGTATCGATTTGCAAGAATATGTTTGTTTTTCGCTCCTGCAAATCCTAAGGTAGAGAAAGTTTGTATATTTCTTTACAAACACCTCTCTATGTTTCGCGTATTCAAAATCAACTTGTCTTCCGTCTGAAATCCGCGAAATTTGAGCTATTTTTAGTAGGTTGATAATCAGCGGTTTAATAAACGAGCCTTTGCGGAGTCAATTTCATCATCTGCGATTGCATATCAAATGGCAGTGTGATCAAAGCTTAGACATCTCGTGATTGGGTCTTCATCGCACGGCCTTTAAGCTCAAGTCGCACGGTCATCAGATACTAATCGCAACACGTCTGAAATTTTCTGCTCATTCGGACGGATTCCAGATGCCAAAACATGGCGTATTTTTCTCTGGATGTTCCAAAAATTATCACCGGAAAATGGTAATTATCTTTTATAAAATGAAGAATAAAAAATGAATGAAGAGTGAAGATTTATAGTTGCCGGTCGAACTTTTTGCGCTATCTATGTGAAGGTTGTTCCTGCAATTAAAGGGGCTTTCCAATCCTTTGGTATAGATTAAGTCTTGATATTCTGACACTTGGAAAAATTCTCAAAAACATATCGGAAAATGTTGCATACAAATACGAAAACACACCCAAAATGCTGTGTCGCATGTGCATGTTGGGCGTGTCTTGTATGCTTTATTTTTCTGTTTTTTCCTTCGTTTCTTCAGTCAGGCGTTTCTCTTCTTCAGTGGCTTGTTGGTTGCTTTCTTTCAGTTTGGCTTTGAGTTCTTCTGCTTTTTTAGCCCGTTCGGCAGCCAAACGTCGCCTTTCCATTTCTTTTTTATAGGCATTGATGATGGGGTCTTCGTCGTATTTGCCCATCTGTTCAAATGCTTTTCGGGTTTTTCGCAGGTGTTTTTGATCCTTGCGGCGCCGTGCATCGAGCATGTTGGCGAGGTTAAAGCTTATGGTAGCGGCTGGCTCGCTGGGGTCTGGAAGTTCTGCATCTTGTTGAGCCCATTTCCCGATGCTCTTTTGCAGCTGCGTAGCTCGGTCTTTGCCCCAAACCGTCACTTCGCCAATGCGCTTGTGGTTGGGCAACAGGAAAGTGGAGTCCTTGGTCTCCTTGTGGAGCAGACGCTCTGTCAGATAGTTGGCCTTATACACGGTGAGTGTGTCGAATGTTTCGGGAATGTAGCAAATGCCACGATAGTTGGTGGTGTCTCGGTAGCCATCGGTTGTCATCACGATAGCGTTGCGCACAGGCACACGTGTCTCCATGTCAGCCACAACAAACTTCCTCAAGGGCTTGTTTTGCTCTTGAGACGTGGCTGATAAAGCAACCATTAGCAATATGGAAAGGCATGCTAACCTCATAACTTTCTACAAAGATAGGAACTAATGCTGATGTTTGCTCCTTAGGTTAACTACTTTTATGTTATATTTTCATACCAAAGCGAAAGCCGGGAGACATTGGGCGGTAGGCATTAAGGTTGCCCAATGAGTTGCTCCCAATCGTTGTTCAGTTCCGTGATTTGGTGATATAACAGGTTGGCTCCCTCGTCGAGGAGGACTGAATCGGGTAGGGGACCGCTGTTGATGACTACGGTAAACATTTGGGCAGCCACTCCGGCACGTACGCCGAGCGGTGCATTTTCCACCACGATACCCTGCCACGGTTGCAGGTTGCCGGCTTTTTCCAACCCAATGAGATACGGGTCGGGAGCAGGCTTGCCACGTTTTACGTCGTATGCCGAGACAATGTCGTTTTCTGTGATAAAGGCCTTGAAGTCATCAGCCAGGCGCTGGATGAGTGGACGTTGTCCCGAGCCGGTGACAATACCGATGTACATGCCCGCACCTTTAATTTTTTGCATGAGTTCTATCACGCCATCGAAAATAGGAGGTTTGTCCATGTTGTGGAATATTTTGCTCTTCACATCATACATCTTCTGGGCTTCTTCAAGCGAAATATCTTTCCCTTTTTGTTGCATGACAAAGTCTCGGATGGTGTCGATGCCTCGTGCACCCTCGGTGGCGTATGCGTCCTCGGCAGTCATGTTGATACCGAATTGTGCCATCGATTCCTGCCATGCCACGGCATGAAGGGGCATCGAATTGTAAATTACGCCATCCATGTCGAACAGCACGGCACGTGGAGAGAATGTCCCGGCAGCTTGTCCGGACAGTGTGTCTGTATTGTTGTTTAATGCTTGGTTGTATGCCCTGATGGCATTGGTAATCTTGCTCATATATAATAAAAGATGTGGGTGTAATCGAAACTACACCCACAGTTGATATTTGTAAAAATGTATTGTCTCTGGTTTTACAACCAACTGTTGAGGCAATGTTTACTTGGTCAATCGTTGTTGAATGGCTTTGCTCTCTGCCTCGTAGCCAGGCTTGTTAAGCAAGGCAAACATGTTCTTCTTGTAGGCTTCAACGCCGGGCTGGTTGAATGGATTCACTTTTTGCAGCAAACCGCTGATGCCACAGGCCACTTCGAAGAAGTAGATGAGCTGCCCGAGATAGTATTCGTTGAGCTTCGGAATGCTGATGCGTATGTTGGGCACGCCTCCATCGACGTGGGCCAACTGTGTGCCGAGCTCGGCCATCTTGTTCACTTCATCTACGCGCTTGCCGGCGAGGAAGTTCAGTCCGTCGAGATTCTCATCGTCAGAAGGAAATTCTACGTGGTGGTTGGTGTTCTCAACCGAGAGCACGGTCTCGAAAATGGAACGCTCGCCCTCCTGAATCCATTGCCCCATGGAGTGCAGGTCGGTGGTGAAGTCGCATGCTGCGGGGAATATACCCTTGTTCTCTTTACCCTCACTCTCGCCGTATAGCTGCTTCCACCACTCTGCCATGAAGTGCAGTTTGGGCTGGAAGTTCGCGATGATTTCAATCTTCTTGCCGGCCTGTGTGTACAGCGCCTGGCGTGTGGCGGCATATTGAGCAGCAATGTTGTCGGCAAAAGCCACGTCCTTGCCGGTAGCTTTTTCCATGTCTCGGGCACCTTGAATGAGAGCCTTGATGTCGAAGCCGGCGATGGCAACAGGCAGTAATCCTACTGGGGTGAGCACCGAGAAGCGACCGCCAACGTTGTCGGGGATGATGAAACTCTTATACCCTTCCTTGTCGGCACAAGTGCGGGCGGCACCCTTCTTGGCATCGGTGATGGCCACGATAACGTCCTTGGCTTCAGCCTTGCCACGCTGACTTTCACACTGTTTCTTCAATAAACGGAAAGCCAATGCGGTCTCTGTTGTAGTTCCCGACTTGGAGATGTTGATGACGCCAAACTTCTTATCCTTGAGGTATTCGGTCAGCTCGAAGAGATAATCTTCTCCGATGTTGTTACCGGCAAAGAGAATGGTTGGATTCTTCTTATCGTCAACGAGCCATGCAAAGCTGTTGCTGAGGGCTTCGATAACGGCACGGGCGCCAAGGTATGAGCCGCCAATGCCGGCAACAACCACTACCTCGCACTTCTCGCGCAGTGTGTTTGCCACGGCCTGTATCTCGTCGAGAAAGGCGTCTGAGGTCTCTGTCGGGAGATGAAGCCAGCCCAAAAAGTCATTGCCCTCACATGTTCCGTTCTCCAAAGCCTCCTGAGCGGCTTTCACTTTCGATTCAAAACCGGCCACGGTGCCTGCCTTGAGGAACTGTTCGGCCTTTGTAATGTCTAATTTAATATTTCCCATAGTTGTTTATATTTAGGAATTAAAGGAGTCATTGAGAGTTAAAGGGGGTGGAGATATCGGTCTGCCTCTCCCTCCTTATGCTTCTTGTTTT
Source organism: uncultured Prevotella sp. (assembly GCA_964450065.1). GTDB lineage: Bacteria > Bacteroidota > Bacteroidia > Bacteroidales > Bacteroidaceae > Prevotella. The sequence continues at coordinate 7,978 of CAYVGR010000071.1, forward strand.
GTATGACAATACCGACTGGACATTGGTATTTAACTCCTTCTCACTCTTCCTAACTCCCTTAAACCAATTTTTCACCTGAATGAGTCGGTCAGGAGTTTAATCTCTCGCTGTGGATTGATGCGCTCGTACAAGATGTTGTAAACGGCATCAAGAATGGGCATGTTCACGTGTAGATGACGGTTGATTTCCTTCATGCACTTGGTGCCGTAGTATCCCTCCGCAATCATTTCCATCTCTATTTGTGCGGTCTTGACGCTGTATCCTTTGCCTATCATGGTGCCAAAGGTGCGGTTTCTCGAGAAGTTTGAATAGCCCGTAACAAGTAGGTCGCCAAGGTAAACGCTGTCAATGATGGAGCGTTCCAAGGGGTACACCGCATTGAGAAAGCGGTTGGTTTCCTGCACAGCATTGCTCATGAGTACCGCCTGGAAGTTGTCGCCATACTTCAATCCGTTACAAATCCCGGCTGCAATGGCATAGACATTCTTCAACACCGAAGCGTATTCAATACCCACAACATCAGATGAAATCTTCGTTTTGATAACATTGGAGTCCAAGATATCGGTAAAGACCTTAGCCTTCACGAGGTCTCTACAGGCAACGGTGAGGTAGCTCAGACGGTCCAGGGCCACCTCTTCGGCATGCGATGGGCCACCTATACATGATAGGTTTTCATAGGGAACGTCGAATACTTCGTGGAAGTATTCTGAGCATATCAGGTTTTCTTCTGGTACGATTCCCTTGATGGCCGTGACAATAAACTTGTCGCGGATGCTCGTCTTGAGCTTCTTGAGATGGTTCTTCAGATAGGGAGATGGAGTAACAAATACCAGTGTGTCGTAAGCCTTCGCAATCTTGTTGAGGTCTGACGAGAAGAAAATCTCGTCGACATCAAATTGTGCCGAGGTAAGATATGCGGGATTATGACCGAGGCGCTTGAAGTCCTCGATACGATCGTCGCGGCGCATGTACCATCCAATATGGTGCGTATGGTTCACCACAATCTTGGCAATGGCCGTAGCCCACGACCCACCTCCTATAATTGCTATCTTACCAATACTGAACATGGCTGTTGAAGATAAGGGGGATGGAAAAATGCTTTCCACACTTTTTTGTTTTTCACCCTCTTTGTTTCTTATTCTTTTCCTGCCTTGTCAATCCACGATTGGAACTCGTCGACAGTAGGTTTTGTATAATCTAACTTGTACTTCTTGATAATCTCACCAAGCTTCTGTTGCAGCCCTTGGGCTTTTTCGTCCCTGATATCGGATATAAGATTAAAGCCGGCCTTGCGCAAGACGTAAACCCAGTCTTCCGGCACGCCAATCTCTTCCCATTCCTTGATGCTGCTTTGTGGAATTTTCTTCTCCGGCTTGAGCTGCGGGAAGAGCATCACTTCTTGGATGTTGGGTTGCCCCGTCATCATCATTACAAGGCGGTCTATACCAATGCCGATACCCGATGTGGGCGGCATGCCGTATTGCAGGGCGCGCAGGAAGTCGTGGTCTATAATCATTGCCTCGTCGTCACCCTTATCGGCCAGTTTCATCTGATCAATGAAACGCTGTTCCTGATCCAGCGGGTCGTTGAGCTCAGAATATGCGTTGGCCAGCTCCTTGCCATTGACCATGAGCTCGAAACGCTCGGTCAGGCCGGGCTTGGAACGGTGCATTTTGGTCAATGGGGACATCTCGACGGGGTAGTCGATGATGAAGGTTGGCTGGATGAAGCTGCTCTCACAGAACTCACCGAAAATCTCATCGATGAGCTTGCCCTTGCCAAAAGTCTCGTCTACCGACTCGAGTTTCAGGTCGTCCTTGGCAATCTTGTAGATTTCTTCCTCTGTCTTGTCGGAGAGATC
>CAYVGR010000072.1:0-9811 GCA_964450065.1 uncultured Prevotella sp.
GACTTCGGTTCTAACGCTTATGGTATCAAAACAGCTGCCAAGACTTACTTTGACACCACCCCTAAAGACTTGACAACCGAAGAAGCTGCCGTGCTTGTAGGTATGCTCAAGGCCACAACATTTTATAATCCCAAGATTAATCCTAAGAACAGCTTAGCACGCCGCAACACGGTGCTATCAAACATGGTGTTGAATGGTGCGCTTGCACAAGCCGATTGTGATTCCTTACAAAAGCTTCCTATCAAGCTCAAATATAAGATGGAAGAGAACTATGATGGGCAAGCAATGTATTTTCGCCAGGCCGTTGCCGACTATTTAGCACCATGGTGTAGCGAAAATGGGTACGACCTATACAGTTCCGGACTGAAAATTTACACAACGATTGATACCCGCATGCAAAAGTATGCAGAGGACGCTGCTATGAAACAAATGAAAATCGTGCAGCAAAATTTCAACAATCACTGGAGCATTTATCGAAAACAAGATACCAACTGGCTAAGACAGGAACCGTGGCGAGATGAGAACGGGAATCCTATTCCTCGTTTTATAGATAAGATTGCAGAACGCCAACCTTTCTATAAGGCCTTGCAAGAGCGCTTCCCTAACAATCCCGACTCTATCCGTTACTACTATAAGGAGTGGAAACATCCGGTAGAAGTATTCGACTATGAGAAGGGCACCATTACAAAAAACATGACGTCGGAAGACTCTATTAAATATATGGTGAGCTTCATGCATTGTGCCATGGTAGCTATGGAGCCTCAGACTGGTGCCGTTAAGGCCTGGGTGGGTGATATTGATTTTAAGTCGTGGAAGTACGACAAAGTAACTGCCGAGCGACAGCCTGGTTCTACCTTTAAGCTTTTTGTATATACGGAAGCCATGAACCAAGGACTTACCCCATGCGACAAGCGTCGTGACGAATACATCTCCATGCAGGTATTCGACAAGAAGAAAAATGAAATGACAACATGGACCCCCGGTAATGCCAATGGAAGGTTTACGGGCGACTCTATCCCCCTAAAAAGTGCTTTTGCCCGAAGCATCAACTCTATTGCCGTACGCTTGGGACAGGAAATGGGCATCAAGCGCATTATCGCCACAGCTGAAAGCATGGGTATAAAGAGTCCCTTGGATGATGCTCCATCATTAGCTTTAGGGGCGAGCGACGTGACCCTGTTGGAGATGACCAATGCATATTGCACGGTTGCCAACAACGGTATGCACCATGAACCGGTGTTGGTAACAAGAATAGTAGACAAAGACGGGCGCGAAGTATATGTAGACCGTGTGCAGGCCGAACAAGTGATACCTTATAAGAGTGCTTTCCTCGTTCAGCAACTATTGAAGAGCAGTGCGCATGATGCAGGCGGAACCAGTCTAAGCCTTGGAGGGTACATAGGACAGTTCAGGGATACAGATTTTGGCGGTAAGACCGGTACTTCCAACAATCATTCTGACGCATGGTTTATGTGTGTATCGCCCAACCTTGTTATCGGAGCATGGGTAGGTGGAGAATATAGAAGCATACACTTCCGAACCGGCGCACTCGGACAGGGGGCGAGGACAGCACTGCCCATAACAGGCTATTTCATGCAAGCGGTGCTGGGCGATCCGAACTTCAAGAAGTACCACGGAAAGTTTAAGGTTCCCCAAGATGCCAATATAACATTAGACATGTATGGTTGTCCGAGTTACTACGAAACGGTTAAAACGGATACTACACAACAGGATAGCGTGATAGTGAGCGAGGAAGAGATTATACTCGACGAAAATGGCAACCCCATAGTAAAGGTTCCGGGCAAGAATGAGGAGCGTCAGACGCCAACAAAAGAAACGAAACCAGAAAAAAAAGATCCGACGACGGAGGAGGTAACCTTTGACAATTTATAAATTGCAACAGAATCGCATGTAGACTGCTGAAAAGCATGGGTACATGCGATTTGGATATTTAATAACCATATATCTAAGTATATCAAAATGGCTTTAGACCAAGAAGAGAAGATAGACTTGAACAATGATGAGTTTCAACGTGTACTGCAAATTATACAGTTTACCCGACGCTCTCTCTTCCTGACAGGAAAAGCCGGAACAGGAAAATCAACCTTCCTAAGATACATTGCTTCGCATACCAAGAAGAAAAACATCATTCTTGCACCCACTGGCATTGCCGCTATCAATGCCGGAGGTTCAACCCTGCATAGTTTTTTCAAAATACCTTTTCATCCCCTACTCCCCAACGACGTACAATATTCGCCGCGGAACATACGCAAAACGCTGAAGTATAATAGCGAAAAAATCAAGATTATAAGAGAGCTGGAACTTATAATTATTGATGAGATAAGTATGGTAAGAGCTGATATTATAGACTTCATTGATAAAGTTCTGAGGGTATACTGTCACAACATGAGAGAGCCGTTTGGCGGAAAGCAACTGCTGTTGGTAGGCGATATATATCAGTTAGAACCAGTGGTGACAGAAGACGACCGCCAGCTGTTGCAAGCAGCCTATGCTTCTTCTTTCTTTTTCAATGCCAATGTATTCTCGGCGATGCAACTGGTGTCTATCGAACTCAAGAAGGTATATCGCCAAAACGACCCTGTGTTTATAGGCATTCTTGATAATATCCGTACATCCAATGTTTCGAATCATGACTTAACCTTACTCAACAAACGAGTGGAGCGTACCAACGGAGAAGAAAGCAACACGAAAGAAAAGGGCTCTCCCCTATCCATAACACTGTCTACACGGAGAGATACGGTTGACAACATCAATACCAAGCATCTCAATGAGTTGCCAGGTAAGCCACAGATTTTCAAGGGATTGATAAAAGGCGAGTTTCCGGAGTCAAGTTTACCTACTCCCAAAGAACTCAGCATGAAGCCGGGTGCTCAAATTCTCTTTGTGAAGAACGATATAAATCATCGATGGGTAAATGGAACCTTAGGCACCGTAACAGGCTTTGATGAAGAAATCGGATATATCTATATTCGGACTGAAGACGGCAAGGATTATAACGTAGAGCCTGAAGTATGGAGCAATGTAAAATATTCGTTCAACAACATTGAAAAAAAGATTGAAGAACAAGAATTGGGAACCTATACACAATACCCCATACGACTGGCCTGGGCGATAACCGTGCATAAGAGCCAAGGACTCACGTTTAACCATGTAAAGATTGACTTTACGGGAGGAGTTTTTGCAGCCGGACAAACTTACGTGGCACTTTCTCGCTGCACATCGCTCGAAGGAATAACACTGAAAGAACCTGTCCGCCATGCCGACATATTCGTGCATCCCGAAGTCAGCAGATTTGCCAAAGGCTTTAACAATCCTGCTGTGATATCTACTGCTCTCAAACAATCGAAAGCCGATAAGGAATACTGGGATGCAGTGCAGGCATTCGATCGTGGCGACATGCAGGCAGCGCTCGACGCTTTTTTCCTGGCCATACATAGCAGGTATGACATAGAAAAGCCGATTTCCAAAAGATATATACGCAGAAAATTAAATATTATCAATCAGCAACGACAAGAAATAGAGCGTTTGAAAAAAGACGCTGCCCTGCGTGAGCAGTATCTCAAGAAACTTGCCGTAGAATATCTCGTAATGGGGAAAGAATGCGAGCACGAGGGTATGACCGAGGCTGCCATAAGAAATTACAAAAAGGCCTTGTCTCTATGTCCGGACTTGCCTGAAGCAAAAAGAAGAATAAAAAAATTAACTTGAAACAAGCAAACAAGGACTTGCCAGCTGAACTGTGCCATGTTATCAAGTTGCGTGAAGTCTAAATCCTGGATACACTATTGTCCTAAATGTTTTTCAGACACACTTTACATGTCAGGCAACATACATTCAGACGGCGCAAAATGTTGCTAACCATTACAAAATATAGAAAACACGATGCTGTAATTGCATAGCAGTTCGCTGTTCAGAAATACTGAACAGTGAGCTCGTACATCTTCCTCCATTTCGCTATGGCACCTCCCAAATGTCAAATAGAATGACAAAAAATCGGTGATTATTTTAAGATAATCTAGAGAAAAATGCGCCATCTTTGGGGGCATGATAATCAGCAGAATCAAACTGAAAACATTTGTAACCTTTTGTTTGCTATCTTATCACACCGCGATTTAACTTTAATCGTCGATCGAAAGAGCCTTATTATCAATGCGATTAGAGTCTAATTGTACCGCCATTCGATATCCAATGACAAGTGATGAAATCGGAAGCACAAAGGGAGTTTTGCTAAGTGCCTGATTATTAGACAATGATGAACTGTCGCACATTTCACGAATTTTGAACCGAAGGATTTATACTTTCAAATTCGCGAAAAATAGAAGGATGTTTGTAAATAAAATTATGAGTGTTTGATGATTAAAGTCTGCAAAATACAAAAACGAAATATGCCACATTCAATTCGGCAGTTCTTCCTGTTTTCATAAGACTCCTATATTGCACATTACAGAGATTTCTTGTTATTCAAGACAACATTGCATAGATGAGAGTGTCTATAATAAAATGTGTGTAGCCCGATTAGTTTTGGTATTTAATTTGTAACTTTGCATGAATAGCATTTGATATTGATTATAATAAGGGAGACAAAAATAATATGAATACTCAGGAAACTCCAGTGCTGCTTCTTACAGGTTACCTTGGAAGTGGCAAGACAACTTTGTTGAACAGGATTTTATCCAATGAGAAAGGATTAAAGTTTGCGGTGATCGTGAATGACATAGGCGAGGTAAACATCGACGCCGACCTGATTGAGAAAGGTGGTATTGTTGGGCAAGGCGACGATAGTTTGGTGGCATTGCAAAATGGCTGCATATGCTGCACACTCAAGATGGACTTGATCAAGCAGCTCAACGATATTATTAACATGCAACGGTTCGACTATATTGTCATCGAGGCCAGTGGCATTTGCGAACCTGCCCCCATCGCACAAACCATCAGTGCTTATCCGCAGATGATGGCTCCGGAGTTGCTGAAAAATGGCGTGGCACGATTGGATGCCATCGTTACAGTGGTAGATGCCTTGCGCATGCGTGATGAATTTGGATTAGGCGATGAACTGAAAAAAAAGGACAGAGACGAGGAAGACTTGGCCAGCTTGGTGATTCAGCAAATAGAATTTTGCAATATCATATTGCTGAACAAGGCCTCGGAAATCAGCAAGAAGGAACTAAACTATCTGAAAGCTATCATCCACGAAATCCAACCCCAGGCCAATATAATAGAATGCGACTATGGAGATGTGGAAATTAACAAATTGCTTAACACCCAATCGTTTGATTTTGAGAAGGTAGCTACTTCGGCACGGTGGATTGAGGCCATGGAAGATCATGACCACGAACACGATGAAGATCATGAGCATGGTGAGCATGAACATGGAAAGCATCATCATCACGGCTTGGAAAACGAGGAGTCGGGTGAGGCTTTGGAATATGGTATAGAAACTTTTGTATATTACAGACGCAAAGCAATGAATTTGGAGCGCTTTGACGAAATGGTATCAAAAAAGTGGCCGAGAAGCGTGATTAGGGCAAAAGGAATGTGCTATTTCCATGATGAGACAGACACTTGTTATCTGTTTGAGCAAGCGGGGAGACAATTCAACATTACCAATGCCGGCCAATGGTATGCCACGATGCCTAAAGAGGAGCTGGAAAAATTCTTGGCTCAAAACCCAAATGCGAAAAAAGACTGGGACGAGAAATACGGCGACAGAATGCAAAAGATAGTATTCATTGGCCATAATATGGAGCGTAGAGAAATAGAAGATGCTTTAGATGCTTGCTTGGAAGATTAAGATGAGGTATAGTCATTCTATATAACTCACTGATTACATGGCACGAATTTAAACCGCTTATGAGAGAGAAGCTGATATTTACACCGGAAGAACACTTAGAGATAAATGCTATACACGTCCACCTTCAGGAAGCCATTGGGCAGTCCTTGGCAGAAAACGATGAGGCGATGCTCGTGGAATTTATACGTCATGGCATCAGGAATGAGGTGTTTGGCCGTGATGTATTTGGATTGAATCCTGTACTTTCTTCTCTCCAAACAGCCCAGATTGCCGTAGATGAGATGGGAATGGGACGCGATGGTGTTGTGGCAACGCTTCTTTACGGTAGTTTGCCGGATGACGAAGAAACTATTGCGCGTGTTCGCGAGAATTTTGGCGAGAGTGTAACTCGCATCATTCGCGGACTGTCAAATATACAGAAACTCTACGAGAAAAACCCGATTATCGAAAGCGAGAACTTTCGCAACCTGTTATTAAGTTTTGCCGAAGATATGCGCGTTATTCTCATCATGATTGCCGCCAGGGTGAATGTGATGCGCCAAATCAGAGACACTGAAAATATCGAGGCCAAGCACCGGGTAGCCGAGGAAGCCAGTTACCTCTATGCTCCATTAGCCCATAAATTAGGACTTTACACGTTGAAGAGTGAGTTGGAAGACCTGTCTCTGAAATACTTGGAGCACGATGCTTACTATATGATAAAGCAAAAGCTGAATGCTACTAAGCGGTCACGCGATGCCTATATTGATAGCTTCATCACTCCAATAGAACAAAAACTGAAGGCTGCCGGTTTGAAATTCCACATGAAAGGACGTACCAAATCGATTCATTCTATTTGGCAGAAGATGAAAAAACAGAAGTGCGATTTTGAAGGAATCTACGATCTTTTTGCCATTCGGATTATCATCGACTCGCCCGAAGAAAAGGAAAAGCAGCAATGTTGGCAGGCCTACTCTATCGTGACAGACATGTATCAGCCCAACCCCAAGCGTCTGCGCGACTGGCTCTCGGTACCCAAGTCGAATGGTTATGAAAGTTTGCATATCACGGTGCTTGGTCCTGAGAAGAAATGGGTAGAGGTGCAGATTCGCACCGAACGCATGGACGACATCGCAGAGCACGGTTTGGCTGCACACTGGCGCTATAAAGGTGTGAAGAGCGGTGGGCAAATGGACGAATGGTTGGCTAATATCAGGACTGCTCTCGAAGCTGGTGACAGTCTGCAAGTGATGGATCAGTTCAAGATGTCATTAGCTCCGGAGGAGGTCTATGTGTTCACTCCAAAAGGCGATCTTCTCAAATTTCCCAACGGCTCAACGATACTTGATTTTGCCTATCGCATTCATTCAAAAATCGGTAACACCTGTATAAGTGGCAAAATCAACGGCAAGGCGGTTCCCATTCGGGAACAGCTACACTCTGGAGATACCGTGGAGGTACTCACATCAAGCAGCCAAACACCTAAGCGCGACTGGCTTAACATAGTCAAGTCCACGAAAGCCAAGTCAAAGATAAGGCTTGCGCTAAAAGAAACAACCATTAAAGCCGGCCTATATGCCAAGGAGTTGCTCGAGCGGAGATTCCGTAATCGGAAGATTGATTTGGAGGAGAACTATATGGGTCATCTTATCAAGAAGCTCGGCTTTAAGGAAGTCTCCGACTTCTATAAGCAAATTTCTGATGGAAAACTCGACCCCAACGATGTAATAGAGAAGTACATAGAGATACGCAAACAGATAGAAAACGCAGGACGTGATCATGAAACACGTTCTGCTGACAACTTCGAGTATGAAGGTCCGGGAAAGGAAATAGTGCAGGAGAACGAGGATATTCTCACCATAGATCAAAACCTAAAAGGCATTGACTATCAATTAGCACCATGCTGCAACCCTATCTACGGCGACCAAATATTCGGCTTTGTGACGGTAAATGGAACTGTGAAAATACATCGACAAAATTGTCCCAATGCTCCTGAACTGCGACGACGCTTTGGCTATCGTATTGTGAAAGCTCGCTGGAGTGGCAAGAATGTCTCAAAATATGCCATCACATTACGTATTATTGGCAATGACGACATAGGTGTTGTGTCTAATATTACCAATATCATATCAAAAGATGAGAAAATCGTCATGCGCTCCATCAACATCGATTCCAATGATGGCTTGTTCTCTGGAAACCTTGTGGTACAGTTGGAAGACACCAACAGACTGAAAGAACTCATTAAGAAACTGAAGTTCGTCAAGGGGGTCAAACACGTGCAACGGATATAAAATCCATTAACCCAACAATATAATCCGACTTGCTTTGCTTTCTCATTCCAATCGCATGGGGAAACAAAACAAATCGGATTATATATTCATGCAACACCTTGTTGGTATTGTTCGTCTACTGGTGGCTGTCGCGTAAGAGGTCGTTTACAGTTTTAACGGGATTGAATGTAGAGAGCGGCACCTCCACAAATATAGTGTTCCAGTCACTCATCGCACCATTCCACAGTCCGGGAAGTTCCAGCGCCTTGAGTTCTTTACCGTTCTTACTCTTTAAGCTAATGAATCCAGTAGACCCGTCCACGTAATCCAATAGGTTAAATGCGCTTCCCTTAAAATCTTTAACTGCACATACTATATCAACCGGATTAAAGTGGGTTCCACCTGTAAACATCTTTATATACTCGGCATTTTCAGTGTCGATTTGACTGCTTTCAAGAATTTGCAGGCTCACGCTTCCATCGGCATTATAAGCCAGGAATGGGCCTCCACCGGGCTCTCCAACGTTCTTGACCACACCACAGACACGCATTGGCCTATTCAACTTCTTCTTAAGATACCCCACAAGTTCAGCATCTTCCATCTCTTTCAGTTCTGTATTACGACAGCAAAGGTCTCGCTGGACAAAGCGAATGATTTCTTCTAACTTATCATGATTGTAGATACCGCCATCAAGAAGCTGCATATATGCAAAAGCTTTGTTCTGCATATCAACCAATACACCGGCAATAATTTTCTTCCAACGTATTGTTTCAGCTTTCAAACGATCTGGCACAACATTGTCAATATTCTTAATAAACACCACGTCGGCATCGATATCATTAAGGTTTTCGATAAGAGCTCCATGTCCTCCCGGACGGAAAAGCAAGCTTCCATCATCGTTCCTAAAAGGTGTGTTGTCAGGATTGGTGGCTATCGTGTCGGTACTTGGCTTTTGCTCTGAAAACGAGATATTATAGTGAATTCCGTATTTATTCTCATAATAACCTTTCTTGTCATCCACACATTTCTCAAAGAGTTTAACATGGTCATGCGAAACAGTGAAGTGAATATTGGCCTCTCCGTCAGTCTCTGCATAAAGAGCTCCCTCTACCAAATGCTCTTCCATTGGAGTGCGGGCACCGTCAATATAATTGTGAAAGAGCAACAATCCCTTGGGCAACCGGCCATAATTCATGCCTTCCTCATCCAGCATGGCAGCCACAACGGCTTTATAATTACTCTCAGAAATTAGTTGGTCGATGGTTTTTCCATGATTATCCTGACACATCTTATTCAATGTCTCATAGAATGCAAAATGCTTTATCTCGGCAAAAAACTTCTTTTCAAAGTCGGTTGTTGGCACATCATAGTCTGCCGTAAGAAACGCAAACATATTCTTAAACATGCGACTGGCAGCTCCCGATGCCGGTACAAACTTCACGACTCGATGCCCCTTGCTTTTCTTATAGTCCTCCCAAATCTGCTGTTGCTTGTTTTGAGCATCCTTATCAAGCACCATAATTCCCTTTTCTACAGATGCCGCCCCCTCCAATCGGAGAAAAGGAAAGCCCTGTTTTATTTGTTCGACCTGATGTTCCACACGTGCCACGGACATGCCGCGATCCTCGATTTGCCTTTTGTCTGCGTCTGTAAACATAGTATGTTAAGTTTAATTAGAAAGTTTCACTCAACAAAAATAAGGAAAATTTTCCAAACCAAAAAGAGAACAAGTATAAAAGACTGTAAACCG
>CAYVGR010000073.1:0-9803 GCA_964450065.1 uncultured Prevotella sp.
AAGGGCAGTTTAAGCGAATGTTAAAGGATTTAAGTGGACACTAGTGAAGAAGAATGTAGACTTGTTGGCTCAAATTGACCTTAACCTCTCAAGTGGTCAGGTATTCGAGATTAATTCATCACGTGAGAAACCTTACGTCAACACAGCATCTGTAGAGAACAAGGGATGGGAGTTTATGTTAGGTTACCGCAAGCAGTTAACTCGCGACTTCTCAATTGATGCCTCATTGAATGTGTCAACACTCAACAACAAGGTGCTTGCTCTTGGTGACAACATACAGCCTATCACATCAGGAGCTATGTCAAGCTTCTTCAATGATTCGCCGTCCATTACAAAACCTGGTTATCCAATCGGTTCATTCTATGGATATAAGATTAACGGATTTGATGCAGATGGTAATTTCATATTCAAAGACACCGACAAGAATGGTATCATAAATGCAGATGACAAGGTTATACTTGGCAATCCTATCCCTGACTTCACATATGGTTTGAATGTCAATGCATCATACAAAAACATCGACCTTACTTTGTTCTTGCAAGGTGTTCAGGGCAACGACATCTTTAATCAGATGAAGTATACCTACTATTTCGACTACTCAAACAACTGTGTTACAGATGTACTAAATGCTTGGAGTCCGACAAATCACAACACTGGCATACCTGTAATGAAGACTCAGAATACAAATGGTGGCAACTCTCTACCAAGTGAGTTCTATATTGAGGATGGTTCGTATTTGCGTTGTAAAAATCTCCAGTTGGGTTATACATTCCCAGAGAATATTGTCTACAAGCTTGGCTTGTCGCGTCTGCGCGTTTATGGCGGTGTACAGAATCTGTTCACGATAACCAACTATTCTGGTTATGATCCCGAGGTAAGTTCAAACGCATTGTTCTCTCGTGGTATAGACAGCAAGTCGTTCCCTAATGCCCGTATATATACATTAGGTTTTAATGTCTCATTCTAAACACTAAACTCATTATGAAAATCAATTATAGAATATTTGCAGCACTGTTGCTTGCCGGTGGCTTGACTCTTCAGAGTTGCGATAGCGTCTTCGATGATTTGGCTATCAACCCTAATCAGCCCAGTATGAAGACATACTTTTCTACACCAGAAGGTGTGAACGATGCCGTGATGACAATGTACGGATACATTTCTACACAGCGATGTCTCGGTGCCTCAGGTTCAAAGACACAGCTAATACGTGGCGATGAAGGTAATTCGAACTCTGACTACGGTAAGCCAGGTATGTTTGGTGAAGATCTCAACTCGAGCTTCTATACCATTGAGCAGCCATATACTCTTATGTACACCACGGCATCTCAAGCATCGTATATCATTGAAGAAGCTTCTAAAGTAGACTTCTCTGGCAACACCCAGTTGCTCAATGCATATATGGGCGAGGCTTACTTCTGGCGTGCATTTGCTCACTACTACTTGTTGGTAAATTTCCGTCAGGTATCTCCAACACGTCAAATGCCACGTGGTTCTGAAGATTATGTGCGCAAGCCAGAGGATCCTGAGGCTGTTTGGGACTTTATACAAGAGGATCTTAAGCATGCTAAGGAGCTGTTACCTGTTAAGGGATATTGGACTGGCAACAACCAGGGACGTATAACAAAAGCAGCTGCAGCTGCTTTGCAGGGAATCTGCTATATGTATCGTACCGGCATTGAAAACCACTATGGTACAAGTACCAAGACCTATTATAACGAAGCTGCTGCTGAGTTTGGTGAGATTCTTGATGGCAAGTTGGGAACATACGATCTGGCCCCTGACTACTCTTGGAACTTTGACGTGGCCCATGAGAACGATGCCAACCCAGAATCAATCCTTGAGATTCAGTTCTTAGGTGATGTCAACAATACCGGCTTTAACCCAGGTCTTGCAACATCTGGTCTTGCCTTTGATTCTCGTGGTCTTATGTTGCCTGGTGCTGGTGTTGGTTATGAGGGTGTTGCCAATAACTGGTTATATAACGAATTTGTCAACTCAATAGATAAGGACGGATGCACTGACATTCGTATGTTCTCTACTTTGATGTTTGACGATCTCAAACCAGAGATAAAATTACACACAGATGCTGAAGGTAACAAGCAGCGGCTTGAAGGTCCTGGCGGTTTCCATTGGGAGCAGCTCTATCCAGCTACAGCATCTGCCGAAGGCTTCCAGACTGTAGCCAATACTTTAGCACATTCGTTTAAAGCTGGTATCAAGAAAGGTCTTGACTATTCGCTGCCTATGCTTACTAATGCTGATGGCACACCGAAACTTAATGGTGTAGGTGGTGGTACAAAAGAGATGGTTTATAACCAGCCACGTGCCAACGGCGTTAATTGGCGATATATTCGTCTTGCTGATATCTATCTGCTTTATGCAGAGGCTGTCCTCAATGGTGCTACACAGGGAACCTTAACTCCTGCTCAAGCAGTTAATAAAGTACGTGAGCGTGCTAATATGGCTAATCTCTCGCAAGTAACCCTTGAGGATATTAAACATGAGCGCGTTCTTGAACTCTCGTTCGAGGGACATCGCTTCTACGACCTATTGCGTTGGGGTGAGCTTTCATCACGCTTCCAGCAGTTAGCTGCCAAGGATACGTCATTCAAGAAGTTTGTCTCTGCCACTGATTTCAAGGGATTCATCAGCAACAAGCATGAATGGTTGTCAATTCCAATCAACGAGATGAACTCTAATCCGTATATCATAACAAACAACCCAGGATACTAAATAAGTAATCATGAGAAATGTTTTATCAACTATCGTGCTCTGCGCTGTCGTTTCAATGGCGACAGCACAGACATTGAACAATGGCATAACATTGCCAAAGGTATGGCCACCACAGTATCAAGAGCCAACAGTGCGTCATGAGATGCCGGTGCCTTACTTGCAGAACAAGCCTGCAGTATTACCAATCAACAATGGTCGTCAGCTATTTGTAGACTCGTTCTTGATCAGCTCTACCAATTTGCGCAGTGTTTACCATACTCCTAATTTCTATAAAGGCAACCCAGTGTTGGAGCCTACAGAGAAATGGGAGAATACAACAGAAGGTGCACCATACGCAGCTCCGTTTAGTGACGGTATATGGTATGACGAACAGGAAGGCATCTTCAAAATGTGGTATCTTGCAGGAGCAGGCACAATGCATAAGCAGAGTAACCAAACATTCTATACTTGCTATGCCGAGTCGAAGGATGGTAAGAATTGGAAAAAAGTAAATCTGGACATTGTGCCTGGTACAAACATTGTGGATACTTGCGATCGTGACGCTGCTACAATATGGCTTGACCGCACAGAGAAAAATCCTGATCGTCGTTGGAAGTTGTTCAATATACAGCGACGTTCTACTGACAAGCGTTGGCAGATTATACTTAAATATTCAGCCGATGGACGTAAATGGAGCCGTGGCGTAGCACAGTCGGGCGACGTCTACGACCGTTCAACTGCGTTCTATAATCCATTTACTAATCGTTGGGCATTGAGTTTGCGCTGGTCTACTCCTGTGTCGTCCCGTTCAAGAGCATACGCAGAGAACGAAGACCCTGAACTATTGGTAAGTCTTACACACCGTGTACGTAAGGATGCTGCCGATCGCAATCTTCGCTACTGGTTTGCTCCAGACGACAAGGAATTACGCCATCCGAAGTATCCTGAAGTTGAGCCGGGTATCTACAACTTCGATGTCATTGCTTATGAGAGCATAATGATTGGGCAGTATGCTGCATGGTGTGGACCAGAGAATGGAATTTGTAAGCGAGACGGTATACAGAAGCGCAATGTTATTTCACTTGGCTATAGCCGTGATGGTTTCCACTTTGCACGTCCGACTCATCAGCCCTTTATGGATGTCAACGAGACAGAGGGTGCCTGGAACTGGGGCAACATGCAGTCAATCAATGGAACACCACTAATTGTTGGCGATTCGCTATACTTTTACAGCTCTGGCCGGCGACTTAATAAAATAATGTGGGACAGCTATACTTCTACTGGTCTTGCTACTTTGCGTCGTGATGGTTTTGTTTCGATGCATGCCGACAACAAGGAAGGTTACCTTACAACTGAGAAGCTATCGTTCAATGGAAGGTACTTCTTTGTAAATGCTGACGTTAAGGCTAAAGGTGCACAACTTAGAGTTGAGTTGCTCGATACTGATGGCAATCCAATACCAGGCTTCACCAAACGTGACTGCGTGGTAATGCGTGGTACGGACAAGACCAAGCAGCAGATAACATGGAAGGGCAAGCAGGATCTTAATGAACTCGCTGGTCGTACTATCCGTGCAAAGTTCTACCTTACACGTGGCGACCTCTATGCCTTCTGGATTTCTCCTTGGGAATCAGGAGAGAGTCGTGGCTTTACTGCCGGTGGCGGCCCCGGACTCAGCGCAAGTGGCGTTGATTGTCCACAGAAGTAATAAAACAACATATAAAAGAAGATTATTATGCGACATAAGTTTTTATATTCTATAGGTATCGTCGCTGCCTGTTTACTAACAGGTTGTGGTTCAGATAGTCCGTCTGGCGGTGAAGTGCCAGTTGTTCCGCCAACTCCAAATCCAAAACCAGAAGAACCGACAACACCAGGTGATTTGATTGGAACAATATACAATGGTATAAAGTTGCCGGCACAATGGCCAATATTGCGTTCTGCCACATCTGATATACGTAAGGGAATGTCGCCATTCTATCTGTCGACACACCCAACAACTGTCAATATTGCAGTTGGTAGACAACTCTTCGTCGACAATTTCCTTATTGAGACCACTACTCTGAGTCGCAAGTTTCATTATCCAGAATATTATTCGGGTAATCCAATTCTCTCACCTGATAAGGATTGGGAGAAGACTGGTACTAAGGGTGCAGCATTTGCTGCCCCATTTAGTGATGGAGTGTGGTTTGATGAGCAAGAACAAAAATATAAGATGTGGTATATGGCTGGTGGCGGAAGCTATTCGACCAACTTTGCAGGAATAACTTGTTATGCAGAGTCGACTGACGGCATATCTTGGACTAAACCATCGCTTCCGTTTGTATCGGGCACAAACATTGTGGACAAAGGTCTTCAGCGCGATGCTTCTACAGTATGGCTTGACAAGCAGGAAACAAACGCCTCAAAGCGTTATAAGATGTTCCAGGTGGCTGGTGGAGCTGGTAAATGGAAATATATATACAAGACATCTGCCAACGGTATACAATGGCGCGACAATAATACCCCATCGCAATCTGTAACCGATCGTTCTACTGTTTATAAAAACCCATTCCGTGATGTATGGACATGGAGTATGCGTCATAATGTGCGTGTCAATTCAAGCGACCCATATACAGTGCGCGCTCGTGACTACTATGAGAATAACGACCCTGCTGTTGGCAACCAAAATGCCAAGGCAGAATTAAGTCGATTCTGGTTTGGTTCATGGCCTAATGAACAGAAACATCCTAAGTATAACAATAATGATGGTGCTCCTGGTATTTATAACCTTGATGCTATCGCATACGAAAGTATTATGCTTGGCTTCTTTAGTGTCTGGCAGGGGCCAGAGAATGACATCTGCTCAAAAGACAACGTGATAAAGCGCAACCAAATTATGGTTGGATATAGTCGTGATGGATATAGTTGGCAGCGTGACGATATGAATCCGTTTATGGCTGTCAGCGATAATCGTTCGGACTGGAATAATGGCAACCTACAGTCGGTAGTTGGTGCTCCGCTTATAGTTGGCGACAAACTTTATTTCTATTTAAGTGGTCGACGTCTTGATGGAACCAATGAGATAACATCAACAGGTTTGGCTATTCTCCGTCGTGACGGATTCGCTTCTATGTCAGGTACTGGCGAACTCACAACTGTTGGCATACGCTTCACTGGCGAGAATTTCTTTGTTAATGCTAAGGTTAATGGAGAGTTGCGTGTTGAGCTGCTTGATACCAACAGCAAAGTAGTTAAGGGGTTCTCAAAAGCTGATTGCAAAGTAGTTAAGGGTGACAACTGCAAGGCA
This sequence comes from uncultured Prevotella sp., assembly GCA_964450065.1. Lineage (GTDB taxonomy): Bacteria > Bacteroidota > Bacteroidia > Bacteroidales > Bacteroidaceae > Prevotella. Next base: position 6,002 of record CAYVGR010000073.1, read on the forward strand.
AAGGTCGAATGGACAAGTGGTAAAACCTTGTCATCGCTAAAGGGACAGAAGATAAAAGTAAGATTCTATCTTACAGATGGTGATCTTTATGCTTTTTGGATATCACCTGAGAGCACTAGAGAAAGTCAGGGATATACTGCAGGTGGCGGCCCAGGCCTTAACAAGTTGGGCATAGATAAGAAATAACTAAAATCATTAAATCAAAAACCAAACAAAATGATGAAAAGGATACTGTATTTTCTGACCATAGCATTGTCATTTACTGCCGTGTCGTGCAACGATGACGACGTTATTTATAAGACAGCTCCAAGAGCTGCTTTTACAGCAAGTGAGACATCGGAAGGTTATGAGATAGGTTCACCTATTTCGTTCACAGATGCCTCCACACCAGAAGCAAACACTCACATTGTTTCTTGGTTGTGGGACTTTGGTGATGAGGCTAAAACCACATCAACGGAACAGAACCCTTCGTTCACATATACCAAAGAGGGTGTGTACACAGTGTCGCTCACTGTAACAGATAACAATAACCTTACGGCAACGTCTTCAAAGAGTATCACCGTGCTCGACCCAACTGCAGCTATTTCTGTGCAGTGGGCATCGAATATTAATTGTAGTGTTACAGGCGGCTCTTCGCCTGCAGTGTCTGCCGATGGCAAGGCTGTATATATGCTTACCGGTGGTAATGCTACAGCTCCCGGGAGACTCACTGCTTACAACATTTCTACTGGTGGTACATCATGGGAGCTTAATATTGATGCTGCTATGGTTAGCAATCATAATGGTGGTAGCTCGGCTGCTGGGTGTAAGGATATTTATTCAAGCCCGTCAGTAGGTGCTAATGGCTATGTTTATTTCATCGCACGTGATCTTAAAGATGCTGGCGCAAACCGACGTCTATTTGTATTCGCTGCTACACCTAAGGGGAATGTAGCTTGGGCTTATGCTGGTGCAGATGCTAACCTCTATTCTATAACACCTGCTGTTGATGCAGAGGGCAATGTGTATACAGCACAACGTAAAGGTAAAATCTGGAAGATAAGCAACGGCACATGCACTGAGTATGCTTCGGGGCTTGGTGACATCACTGGTGGACTGTCTGCTTCAAGAACAGGACATCTCTATGGTGCGGGCAAGGGCAATGCTGGTTATTTCGGTTTTGATACAGCAATTGGTGCTAATTTGTGGAGATATAATTCAGAATTTGGTGGTGCTTCTTCTGCTTTCACTGGTGCTCTGCGTAGTAGCACACCTGCTATTGCAGCAGACGGAACCTTGTATGCAGTAGCCGATAAAGCAACCGGTGGTATGGTCATGGCTCTTAATGCCGATGGCACCCTTAAATGGAAGTATGATACAAAGACAGCTATCGCTGACGGTGGAGTTGTTATTGCAAAAGATGGTACTGTGTACGCAAATTTGGGTGTCGCTACAGAGACCAATCCTTCAGGAGTAGTGGCTCTTAACTCAGACGGTTCAGTTAAGTGGACATACTCTGTAGAGGCAAGCGTTCAGACTACACCCATGATTGATAATCGTGGTTATATCCATTTTATTGATGCCAATGCTACATACTACATTCTGAAAACTGATGGGACATTATTCTCATCACTCAGTCTTGGTGAATCCTGTGCATCGACACCAGTTATGGATTCTAAGGGTAACACATTCGTTGTTGTGACAAAGGATGGTGCTCTTCAGATGCTTTGCGTAACGACACGTGCTACATCTTATGCTACTGATGCAGCTTGGCCAATGCGAGGACAGAACCCACAGCGTACTGGTTTGCAGAAGTAAACCAGTGTCCATGGCGCATGTTTGCTCATGAATAACCACAAGTGCCGTATTCTTAATTGCTAATTAAGTACACGGCACTTGTTGTATGTGATGTTTAATAAATGATGTTTCAAAAATATTATAAGTTTATGAAAGGATTTATAGTTTCAGTTATTTCCTTATTTTCCCTTACGATTTCTGCTCAACCTGGTCGGCATATAGCAGCCTACACGCAGTTTGACAAGTGCGAGGGAGTAGAGCGGGTGTGGCACACGCCTACTTATTACGACCAAAATCCTGTGTTGAAAGCTGATTGCAAATGGGAGCTCAACGCTACTGGTGACCCATATGCAGCCCCCTTTAGTGGAGGTGTATGGTATGACGAGTCGGCGGGCAAGTTCAAAATGTGGTATTCGGCAGGTGGTGAGAAGACTTATGGTCTTATAACATGTTATGCCGAGTCGACCGATGGAAAGACATGGCATAAGCCTATGCTTGATGTTGTGCCTGGTACCAACATTGTTGACACACTTGAACATGACTGTGTATCTGTGCTTCTCGATAAGGCAGAAAAAGATCCACAAAAGAGATATAAGATGTTTGCTGTTGTGTTTAATGGTAAGGCTACAGTGAGTATGCATTTGCGTTATTCGGCAGATGGTATTCATTGGAGCGATACCAAGACGTTGTCTGGTGAGCTTTTCGACCGCTGTGCAGCTTATTACGATCCGTTCCGTAAAAAGTATGTGCTGTCTCTAAAGACAATCAATGGTAAAAAATATCGTCGTTCGCGTTGCTATCTTGCTGGTGAAGACCCTGAATTGATAGTGAGTCTTGCACATCGTGTATACGATAACCATAGCGACAAGTTCATCAAATATTGGTTTCATGCAGAAGATGATGATCCTCGCAACCCACAATTCCCAGACATTCGCCCGCAAATATACAACCACGAGGCAATGGCTTACGAGCGTAGTATGCTTGGATATTTTACCGTTTGGCAGGGGCCGGAAAACGATGCATGTGACAGTTTAAAGATACAGAAACGTAACGAGGTGCTTATTGGATGGGCAAATGACGGTTTCCACTGGAACAGAGAGTTTAAACATCCTTTCCTTGGTGTAAGTTCCGACTTTAAGGCATGGAATGCAGGTAATGTGCAGTCTGTAGCTGGTAGCCCTATTATAGTAGGTGACTCTTTGTATTTCTATTGCTCTGGTAGATATAATAGCAAGCCCGTACACGATTCAAACTTTGCTACTGGACTCGCCGTTTTGCGCCGTGATGGTTTTGTTTCAATGCGCGTCGGCAACAAGGAGAGTAGCTTTGTGGGTGACAATATTTTTGTAGATGGTAGCTACTTCTTTGTAAATGCTGACGTTAAAGGCAAGGGGGCACAGCTTAAGGTGGAACTGCTTGATGCAGATGGAAATTCTATTCCGGGTTTTACCAAGCACGATTGCATTGTTTTGCGTGATGTTAACAAGACTAAGATACAAGTTGCTTGGAAAGGTAAAAAAGATCTTGCCGAACTTAAAGGACGTACCATACGTGCCAAGTTCTATCTTACTCGTGGCGACTTGTATGCCTTTTGGATCTCACCTTGGATTACTGGAGAGAGTTGTGGTTATACAGCCGGCGGCGGCCCTGGTCTTAATGCTGCTGGCGTAGACACAAAATAAGAAACTTAAAGTTACAATTCTAATAAGTTAGAAGGCGTATGATCTACTACGGATGATACGCCTTCTGTAACAGAGAAATTATGTTTCCTGGCAGAACCGTTATCAACAGGTTTGCTATCAAAACATAATCCTCATTCTATTTCATCTCCTTGGCATGGCCCACACAACTGTTGGGCATCTGGATATGGAGCAGGGCACAGATGGTGGGGGCTATGTCGGTCATACAAGTCGGTTCAACCGACTGTCCGTGGTTCACGTTCCAACCGTAGAGCACGAAGGGAATGTGTGCATCGTAGGGGTTCCACTGTCCGTGGGTCGTTCCAATATAGTCGGGTTTGTTGCTC
>CAYVGR010000074.1:0-9785 GCA_964450065.1 uncultured Prevotella sp.
AAGAATAAAAGACAATTATGTATACTTTTGTGATGATAAAATACACAAGAATAAAGTCATTATGTAAACCTTTGGAAATAGAACTTAAATAGAACTTTTTTTTGTGTAAACTTTTGAGGGCTATTACAATTTTTCATTTGGTTCTTACGATATAGAACTGTATGTCAAAAAGAATGACAAAATTCCGGTGATTTTTTTCGGAGCATCTAAAGAAAAATGCGCCATGTTTCGACGGCCAAAATCTGTTCCGACCGTCAGAAAAATTCCGTGGAAATGCGATTAAGCCTTTTTGGCGGTGCGGATAAAGCTCAACGGCACGGCGACAAAAGCCGTATCGCATGACGGTTAAGCCCTCGTCGCAATGCCATTGGATATGCAACCGCGATTGGTGAAATAAGAATTTTTAGTCTATTTCTGATAAGTGATTGATAGACAAGGTGTTATAAAATAGCTAAATTTTCTCATATTTCGAACTCCGGGATATTTATTTTAGAATACGCCAAGCATAACAGAGTGTTTGTCAAGAAAATTGGCATAGTTCTAATGCTTCCGGAATTTATCTTCAGTCGTTGTTTGTAACTATTCAAAAACACTCCACGCCGTCTCTCCTATAGGAGGGTGGAGTGTTTTGTTAGGTTGGGATAGAACTTCTATTTCTGAATATATTTCTTTCCGTTCTTAATGACGATGCCTTTGTAGCTCTCGTTCACACGGCGGCCGTTGAGGTCGTATGCTTTGCCATCGCCTGCCCGGTCGGCAGTCTTCACGTTGTCAATACCTGTGGTCTTGCTTGTGAAGTAACCCGTGGTGGGGTTAGCCATCTCAATGCCTGTTTTGTTTGCGTCGAACGCAGTGTTGGTACCTTTCAGCTGCCAACAGTGATAAAACATCTCTCCATCATTAACATTTTGACCAAAATTCCAGTTACTGTTGCAGAAAATAGTAGCCAGGGAAGTGCAGCCTTTGAACATCCAACTCATGCTGGTGACGTTTTGAGTGTTAAAGTTGCTCAGGTCGATCGATGTCAATGCCTCGCAACCAGAGAACATGCCGCTCATGTCGGTGACGTTTTGGGTGTTGAAATTGCTCACATCGAGCGATATCAATGCCTTGCAGCTATGGAACATGCCGTTCATGTTGGTGACGTTTTGGGTGTTAAAGTTGCTCAGGTCGATCGATGTCAATGCCTTGCAGCCAGAGAACATGCCGCTCATGTCGGTAAAGTTTTGGGTATTGAAGCTGCTCACATTGAGCGATGTCAATGCCTCGCAGCGACTGAACATGCTCCTCATGCTGACTACCTTTTCGGTATTGAATTTGCTCACATCGAGCGATGTCAATGCCGAGCATTTATTGAACATGAAGCCCATGTTGGTGACGTTTTGGGTATTGAATTTGCTCACATCGAGCGATGTCAATGCCTTGCAGTCAGAGAACATGCAGCTCATGTTGGTGACGTTTTGGGTGTTGAAGTTGCTCAGGTCGATCGATGTCAATGCCGAGCAGCCAGAGAACATGCTGTTCATGTCGGTGACGTTTTGGGTGTTGAAGTTGCTCAGGTCGATCGATGTCAATGCCTTGCAGCCAAAGAACATGATGCCCATGTTGGTGACGTTTTGGGTGTTGAAATTGCTCAGGTCGAGCGACGTCAATGCCGAGCAGCCATGGAACATGCCACTCATGTCGGTAACGTTTTGGGTATTGAATTTGCTCACATCGAGCGATATCAATGCCTTGCAGTGAGAGAACATCTCCTCCATGTTGGTGACGTTTTGGGTATTGAAGTTGCTCACATCGAGCGATGTCAATGCATAGCAGTAACAGAACATGTTGCTCATATCGGTGACGTTTTGGGTGTTGAAGTTGCTCATGTCGAGCGATCTCAATGCCAAGCAGCCAGAGAACATGCTGCTCATATCGGTGATGTTGTCGGTATTAAGATTCTGTATGTCCTCAATGTCCTGCAACTTGAAACATTCTTCGAACCACCAGTGAGTACTGGTGGGGCGATATCCTGAAAAGGAGGCGTCGAACACAACGTGCATGACGTTTTTCTGGGGTTTATTATAATCACCTGGCTAAGCAGGATACAGTCCAGGTTTGGGCATGTCGTAGATGCGTTCATAATTCTGACGGGTGGTGCGCTGGCTGTCATAATAGAAAGTGAGCGTCTGGTCGGATGTTAATACGGCATAAGCCTCTTGTGCTGCCACAGGCAGGCTACCCGTGACAGCCAAAAGAGCGACGAGGAGTGAAAGTAGATAATTTCTCATAATGATGGTTTTTGAATGAATAAGAAGAGGTCATCTGTCCGTCTTGTTTCCCAAGGGGGTGTGGGCAAACTCGTGACCGTGAATAACTATCAATTGCGGATTGCAGTAAACATTCATCTTTTCGTGAACAGATGATGTTTCAGCATCGGAAATCTCACCTTAACCATATTGGTTGCGTGTCGCAGAAGGTAAATACGAACACAAAATTAAATATAAAAACCAGAAAAACAACGGTTTACCCTAAAAATATTTGACTGATTAAGCGTTTCAAGTGAGTGAACCGCCACCTACATCAGAAAATGGGATTGAGCGTCATGTTATTTTGCAGATATTCTAAAGGTGTACACAGCGTGTAGTTAAAAATCACTATATTTGCAGCAGCAACCCTTTAATCTCAAAACATTGATGGAAAAATCCGATTCCGACCGTAAGCGAGAACAGTCCATATATCGTGTTACCATAGCTGGAAGCATCATCAACTCGGTGCTGTTGATCTTAAAATTCGTGTCGGGCATAGTGGGCGGGTCGGCTGCCATGATAGCCGACGCCGTGCATTCGCTGTCCGATTTCCTGACCGACATCGTGGTGCTGGTGTTTGTGAAGCTCAGCAATCGTCCGAGCGACCACGACCACGATTATGGGCATGGCAAATACGAAACGCTGGCCACGGCCTTTATCGGACTGGCTCTGATGGCTGTGGGCGTGATGATATGTTATAACGGGGTGATGAAAACGTGGTTGGCCATACAGGGCGAACAGCTTGCCACGCCGGGATGGATAGCCTTGGCGGTGGCTGTGATGAGTATTGTGCTGAAGGAATGGGCGTTTCGGTTTACCAACAGAGTGGGGGAGCGCGTGGAGTCGCAAGCTGTGGTGGCCAATGCGTGGCACCATCGATCGGACGCGTTTTCGTCGATAGGTACGGCCGTTGGCATTGGCGGTGCCATCCTTTTAGGACCGAAATGGGCGGTGTTGGACCCGCTGGCAGCCATTGTGGTGAGCGTGTTTATCCTGAAAGCAGCCTATGGACTGATCAAGCAATCAACCAGCGAACTGCTCGAGGCCAGCTTGCCCGACAGTCTGGAAAAGGAGATTGTAGCCTTGGTGATGCAGGAGCCGATGGTAGCAGATGTGCACAGCCTGCGCACCCGCAATATCGGCAACCGTATCGCCATAGAGATGCATTTTCGCATGCCAAGCTCCATTTCACTCTATGAGGCGCATGAGCATGCCACAAACATTGAGCGTCGCCTGCACGACAAGTTCGGTCAGGAATCAATCATCACGCTGCACATTGAGCCTGAAAAGGTGAATGGGAGGTATGAGAAGCCAGACTTATAAAGTTTCTATGAGGTAAATCGATATTCTCCCCCGCAAGTATTCTTCATGCTCCTGAATTTGATAGTTCTCTTCTGAAGATGAAGAAAATGCGGTTATAAACTTTATATAAACATACTCCAATATTTTATCAGGCGACAATAGTTTGGGATAATATGGCTTTTAAGCGATCTTGATGCTCTCTATACGTATTAACCTTATGGCAGTACCACTTTCTTGCCCCGATGAATATAAACACCTCTGGATGGCTTGGAAACTCTTGTCCCCTGAAGGGTATACCATGCATCATTGCCGGCAGCAGAACTTTCTTTGCAGACGGCACGTATTCCGGCAGGTGTGTTCTCTCCGGTAACGCCAAATACCCAGCGCAAACGTGTACGGTTGGCTGTTCCAGTAAACCCCTGAAGTTTGCCGCCAAGCCCATCGCTGTCTGTTGCACCTATACTCAAGCTCCGATTGTCCGACATCGATGTGTAAAGTGTAAAGGCGTATTTGCCATTATCAGTATTGTTGTAGATAGGGTAGAGTGGGGTTGCAGTTTCAGTGGTATTGCTGGACGATACATCAAGATATTTGTCCGTGCCCACGTTTCTGACACGAAACATACCTGGGAATTGTGTCTCGGGTTCGCAAATCCATTGTGCGTTCTCTGAGGTGAAAAGGGTGTCGGTAGCTTCTTCGGCATCGGTCTTACCTACACGGAAAACCAGTCCGTTGCCATAATCAGCAAGATAACGCCGGGCTGTGCTGCTGGTTGCCGTTGTTGTGCCACTGTTGGAAGCTGTGCCATAGCTGTAGATCACGTATGACTTGGTAACGTCGCATTCGCCCCAGGTAATGGTTTGCAAATTCTTGAAATCGTTTACTTGCTTGATGAGATTGGCCTCCACAGAATCAATATCTTCCTGGGTAGCACCAAAGGCTTTGTGGTTAGTAAGGTAGGCATTTGCGTTTTCGATAGCTCCCACAAGAATATCGTGTGCTTCCTCAGGATATTGCAATGTGCCGTTGCCTGTCTCCGCGGTTTTGAGCAATGCTTCGGCCTCGTCGATTTTTGCCTTAAGAGCCTTGGTGTAAAGTCCAATCAGGTTGGCATCGATAGCCTGGAAGGTGAAAATCATGTCGGCTCGTTCTAAGGTTCCACTACCCCAGAACCATTGTGTAGCTGACCTTCCCCGTATCTGGTAATTGCGGTTGTCGGGGCTGTTGATACGATAAAATGACAATGCATCTGAAGAGCCAGACTGGCTTGGCTTGAAATCGCCTACATAGTTGATGGTATAGGTATTGGTGAGGGTGCTGTCGAGTGTGATGTTGTCATTGGTTGTAGTTGGGGCTAAGCTCAGATTCTTGCTATAAGTACGGATGGTATAGTGTGTGGGGTCATTGGCATCTTGTTTGATGTTCCATAATATGCTGGGATCCTGCCAATCGAAATCTGTGGTGGAAGTTAGCGTGTTTGTGTTGTTGCCAGCTTTTGCTGTCAGATATTGCGCATTGCCGCTGAGGCTGGCTGCACTGTTGTAGAATCGGCTGGCATAGCTAATGATGCGGTAAAGCTGTCCTTCTTCAGGGACGAAAGCTGTAGCACCCGCAGGTGTTCCTCCACCAGCCTTGGTACCCTTTGGTTTATTAATAGTTACTACCGACGAGTAGTTGGAATATCGTTTTCCGTCTGTAGTGCGTAATCGGAAGTAATATACTTTATTGACATCCAAGTCGTTCACGCTCCGAAAGGTCGATTTGGCGGGAAAGGAGTCTATCTGTACAAAGTTTTCTCCGTCGTTACTCATTTCGAGACATATACTGACTCCCCGGTCGTCAGCATTATTCCAACTAATACCAGCGGTAGATGTACCGCTGCCGATATATGAAATTTTAACGCCTACGGGGTATGTAAGAAATGATGTTTTAGCTGCCAGGGAATTAGCATATTTCTCTATCCAAAGGTAGCCGTCTTCAGTCATCTCGGTAGCATCAGAAGCATCGTACGGGTCGAGATTGTTGGCTATCTCCCACTCATCGGGCATGCCATCGCTATCGCTATCCTTGGGGGCGATGCCACCGTTGAGGGTTCCGATGCCACCAACGTCTTCCTCCTTGTCGATAATCTTTCCTTCCTTACCAAGGCTTTTCAGCTGGTTGATGAGTCGGATATCGTGCTCATCACGGATATGGCTGCAGCCTGCCTGCTCTATCACAGACTCATAAGCTTCTTCTGGGGTTTCTATGGTCACAGCTGCCTTCGGTGCAAAATGTGGATAGTCCATATTGGTGCAAGAGGTATTGGTGTAGGCTGTTCCGTTTAGGATTCCATCCTTGTTGTTGTCCATGAGGTTGCCTCTTTGATAGAGATGGTCAGTTTCTGTCCATTGGCTGTAGGCGCTGCTGCCTTGTGGGCCGGATATAAAATAATTGTTGATAAGATCCTGGTAGTTGTCGGCTGCCGAATGACCGCCTACCACTCCATTCCCTCCATTGTAGACTACAGAATTAATCATTTGCGCATAACATTTCATCTTGGGATTTCGGCTGTGGTTGTTGATCCAAAGGCAGTGGCTTATGGTCCAATTACGAGTACCGTCGGTGATGGCGCCAAAGCGCTGTGGGGCAATGCCTTCGGAGATGATGCAATATTGCCATGTGATGTTCTTGGCATCTTTGATGTGCACGTTATCCCATCTGCCCCATGAGATGGAACAGTGGTCAAGAATAACGTTCTCGGCATTATCCATAGTCAGCGTCTCGTCGTTCTTGCCCATATTGATAGAACCACGCATACGGATATAACGGAATATTACGTTCTTGCAATGACGAATCAGTACGCGGTTTCCATAGATTGTGATGCCGTCTCCGGGCGCGGTCTGCCCCAATACTGTGATATTATCATGTCGGTCAATTGATACCATTTGGTTAGGGTTGAGATGAATAATACCACCTACATCGAACACGACAATCCGGTTGCTGCCGTTGAGGGCTTCTGCCAGCGAGCCAGGTCCTTCGGCGTTGAGATTGGTGACGTGTACCACAGTACGGCTTTCGCGTCCACCGGTGGCATAGGCGCCAAAGCCTTCTGCGCCTGGAAATGCCAAGGTCTGCGCCTGCAACGATGCAACAGCAATGACAGCGATACAAAAAGAGAATATTTTTTTCATTGTAGTTGTATAAAGTAGTGTTTGATATTCATGACGTTTCTTCTTTCATCCGAATAGGGAAAAGGGGAGTCAACGTATGGTTAACTCCCCCGTTAGCTAATATCAGGAATGCTTTGTGATTTAGTTCACAAGTACCTTGCGTGTAGTACCATCGCTCATCTTAATGATATTGATGCCACGCTGCAGGCTGTTCATGCGAGTGCCATTCAAGTTATAGATAGCCTTGATGGTCGCCTTTTCCTGGTCATTGTTTATATTGTTGATGCCTGATGCCTGGTGCTCGTAAGCTTCTGCCAATTCTTTCTCCCTGATTTTAGACTTATCGCCTCTGGTGAGCACATAGATATCGAAACATTGTGCGCCGGAATTACCTGCTACCTGAGCCAGGCGAACGTACACCTCTTCTGTGCCTCCGTAGAACACATTGTACTTACTCCACAGACGTCTTGGATTAGCGACAACGACGGTGTCTCCAGTCTGGGTCCAGGTGTTTCCGTCGGTGGAAACCTCTACGGCCATGCGTTGAATATTGTCATCTCCGTTGGCATTTCCAAGGAAAGTCAATATATTGAAAGGTCCTTGGAATTTCTTGGTACTTTCTACACGTGCATTGTATTGACCCGACTGGAATCTGTAGAACTGAATATTATATTTGGTAATCATAGAGTCGAGATCGGCTACCGTAGCTGGATTGTAACCACTGCCGTCACCTGGAGTTGTGCCCGGATTAAGGTTTTGCCACAATACAGACTGTCCATTAGACTTCACAACCCATTCTGCTTCTGGGTTATCGGGATAAACCTCGGTTTCACGGGCAAGCTTCTCGTAGATCACTTGTTCTATGCCATCTTCATCAATATAGGTGCCAATTATATTGTCTGTCTGTATGGAGTCTTGTTCAGCCGACTTACCCCAAGAGAACAAACCAGCCCCGTTGTTCTTGTCGTCTTTGTAGTTGGCATCGAAATGAGAAGCCACATCTATATACACCTTATCGTTCTTTACAAATATTTCTTTAGTCACCGATTCAGACTGTACATACTCTGTGCTTGTGGCAAAGGTTGTAAGCGTCGTATAGTCACGGATAATTATCGGTTCGGTGTATTTAGAAGACTGCAAAGTATCATTTGAGCCGATAAAGTTATACCATATTTGGTTGTCGGCAGTCTCGCAGGTAAGGGTTATTGTAGACTGATCGTCGGTTTCATCGATAGCAATGACCGGAGCCTTAGTCTGCTCGAAAATACTGATGATGCTGTCAGTAACTGCACTTGGGTTGTAGCCTTCGGATACTGCAATGGCTTTTACTTGTGTTTGGGCAGCAACCTTAAAAGGCTCTTTATATATGCTGCTTTCCTCTGTGGGGTCGCTGCCATCGGTAGTGTAATAAATGATGGCATTATCGTGTGCATTGTCGATTGTCACGGTAGTTTCGAGATTACCGTAATTAAGGGATAATGTGGGAGCTGGTGTGTTTGTGATGTCGGCCTTGGATGCTGCCAGCATAGTAATGGCATTGTTGATAAGAGTTGCCGTAGCATCATCTTCGTTGTTGGGTGTTGCCATGCTCTCCGTGTTGTAAGGCAAGTATAGGTATCCATTATGGAAAGCGTTGTGTGCATGGATGGCAACAGCATCATTAGAAACAAGATCAGCTATGATTTCATCATGGGCAAAATAATCACCAAGCCTCACACCTGAGATAGGTTTTTCAACACTAAACACGATTCCGTTTTGTCCTTCTTCAAGGTCGGCATCGGCAGCAGGAACAAGTGTCATACCAAAGAATAACTGATGGTCTCCCTTGTCTGTCTTACCAAAAATATCAGTAGTGGCAACGGCTTCTCCATACCCCCAGGTGTTATAAAGATTAGCATTAAAATTGAGCATTGGGGTCCATGGCATGGTTTTTTTCAATACAGATACATTGGAGTTGTCGGCTGGAATTGTAGGCGCTATCACCGTTACATCGTACTTCATGAGTTCATCCTTGGTCAATGTGGTGCTGGCAGCGTCGATAGCTGTAACCTTATAAGCCTCATTGGTGCTGAGTGTCTGATAAGCAAAATCGCCATCAATGGTACCTGCGTAAAGATAGCTTATTTTCTTTATATTTGCTGCAGGATCATCGCCCTCGCCTGCTATAATGTAGTAAATATGACATCCATTGGTCGAGGAAATGGTTACTGTGCAATAGTCATCAACGTCAGGAGTGTCGTCTGGAAGCACCCAAACAACATCCTCATAATAGGTTGGTTGATTATTGCCACTAAAAGGTTCTACGATCTCGTTGTCTACCATGATGTTGATACCACGTGCTTCGGTTGGCTTATGAGACTCAAGTCCAATGCGTATGGTATCCCCCTTGAGTGCGGTAAAGCTCATCTTCAAGCTTTTTCCGTTGAGCCAAAGGAAACTTTTGCCGTATGTATAATAGCCAGATGGGCTTCCGGCATCTTCCTTTTGGCCATAATTGTAGCAGATAACAAATCCTTTTGGCTTAATGCCTGTAATATTTAAGCCTTCGATTTCGGGGATAACGACCTGACTACCGTCTACGGTAGTTATACCATATCCGTCACTGTTAACAGACGTTCCGTTGTCTGCGTTCCAAAAAGCCTCATCTCCGGCTTTGCTGGCATCTTTTTCATAGTTACGCCAATGAGAATCATTGCCTGTTGCCCCATTCTGTTGAAGGTCGGCATTAAGATTAGCAATTGTAGTAGCATTGAACCCAGTTCGAAAGTCCCAGGTCTTCCTTATTTTCTGTGCATTACAATTGATAGTCAGTAGTAAAAATACTGCTGTTAAAGTAAATAATTTTTTCATACAGTTTGTTAGTTATTTGTAGATAATAATGATAGTTTGCGTTAAAATACGATTAGTTTTCTACAAATATAGAAAAATAAACTATACCCTTAAGGAATTAGACGTGAAGTTTTTTTTGTTTTAAGTATTTTTAAGACACTACTGTCCCGTTAAGGTGGACTATTCGCTCTTTGAATTAATTGAAATACAG
>CAYVGR010000075.1:0-9742 GCA_964450065.1 uncultured Prevotella sp.
TGAAGTCGAGCGTTGCGGTGGAAGAATTGTTCTGGACATCCCACGCACGAAACAGCAAACTGTGCTTCCCCGGCTCCAGTTCGGGAATGCTGAATGCTACCGTGCCACTCGTATATGTGCCAAAATCGTATTGGAAATACTCGTTCAGGTTATACGTTTTCAAGGCATCGCCATCTACAATGAGCTGCAAGTCGTGACCAATGCCATTGCCCGTCGCATTGATACCGTCTTCATCCTTCAGCTGTGCCACAAAATAAGGCGTGACGTTCACCTTGCCTCCATTCTCGAAATCGGGTGTGTTGAGATAACAATAAATCTTCGGCCCCACGGAATCCGTCCCGGCTTCGTTGGAGCCTCCAATCATGTAGTTGCCGTTAGCACCGTTGGCTATCAGCGTGTGGTCGACATTCACGGCATATAGATTCATCAGCCCGTTGTCGTCGGCATAGTTAATATCCTTTGGCACGGCAAACGAAAAGTTGAATTGTCCGTTCCGAACGCTGTCCGACCCATTATATAATATATTCGTGCGGTCGTAGAACTCCACCGGATCATCGGCCTCAGCACTGCTATTCATCCTGCCCGTTATAAGCTGGCGTGAATCTCTCACCACTGCCGTCAATACACCATCAAAGCCCTCGCCACGTTCGATATGTCCGCTCACACGGGCAATATCGCCTGCTTTCAGGTATGCATTGGTGCCCGGTGCTGTCACCGCAACGCCATTGATGGAATCAACAATCACCTTCAGAGAAGGCAGGTTCAATGACAATGCCGGGTCGCCCAACAACGAATATTGCAACTTGTTGGTCGTGCGATCCGCTCCAGTGGTTATCATTAGGTTCTTGGCACGGCGTTGCGCCTCACCCAAAGTCATGGCCTTGCCATTCTCCCTGCTCAACACCAAGCGCAGAAAAGCCTTGTTGATAACTTTGTTATAATTGGCATATACTGTACGTGTCGTGCCAAAAAAAGCCACCGCTCCACCCTTGGGGTTCAGCACCGCAGCCTCTCCAATGTTAGGCTCCATACCGTCGAAAGGCATAATGTCGCACGAAGCAGTAATCCAAAGGGGTAGATTTTTATTGGTGAAAGACTCAAAATCTTTGAGGCCAAGCACCTTTTCATGAGACATCTGGTCTTCGCGTCCATGTCCCGAATAGTCCATGATCAGCGCGCCGGCAGCCTGCTGTTGCTTGATGACGCGTGTCACTTCTGGATAAGTATTGCCCGTAGAAGTGGCCTCGCCCTTGTACGCATCCCACATCACCTTCTTGATCTGATACCCCGGATAGCGACGGGCTATGTCCTCGGCAGCGTCATTCACATCTTTCATGTGCAGGTTGTTGTTGCCGTCATCGCCCATAAACATCAACACATTTTGCCATGCACCGGCATTGGTGTTTTGGATATAGCTAATGGTTTTATCGACCATTGCTTTGGCTTCCTCCTCCGTGGTCACAGGGAAACGTCCAACAGCCATGTCCAACTTGTCCGAGTTTTGCGGATTAGCACCCTCCCCATCGTCCAGCAGACAGAAAAAACCATCGTCTACATAACATGTAATCTTGTTGAAGGAGTTCTCACTCTCGAAGCATAGCAGATAATCGTCGGGGGCGAGATTCCTGCAATCGGAGGTGAGCATGCGATTATCCCACACACAATCGCCGAAGAGCAGCAGGTATTGAGGCATGTCCTTGTCGCTTTCCGCACGGTCGTAAAGCATCTTCAGATAACGTCGATAGGCATTGGCATCAGGCGTGCCGCTGGAAAACTCATTGTAAAGTTCGTCGGCCGGCACGATGCGCACACGCATGGAATCGTGTGCTGCATGAAAGTCGGCAAGACGTTGCGCCTGTGCCAAAAGCTTCTGAGATGTAGGTATAATGATAATCATGTCGGCGGCTTCATCGGCATGATGATCTTGATTAGTAATGTTGTATACATACTCCGGCGCAGCGAACGAACCCAACAAGTTCGGAGCCGGTACCGGTTTGTCCCACGCCATCGACACATAGTCCAACCGGAACGGTCCACCCGAAAGGGTCTTTATCTTCACCGTGTCGGTGGCATGAAGGTTGGTCAGCTCGTACTTGCCACTCACTTCACGCCCCATGTCATATTCTCCAAGTTCGCCGGGGCTTATTGTCAGCGTGCCCACGACACTCTCGTTCACCATCACCTGTACTTGTCCGGCTGTCCCGGAAGTCACATTGACCGACAAAACACCCTTCGTTGAGCCGCTGCGATTGGTCAGCACCACACGCTTGACTTGTCCCTGGGCAATGCTTTCAGTGTCGAAAAGGTTTCTTCCACCATGATACCAGCTGTAGCCATCTACCTCGTAGAGCGAATGATAATCGTCGGGCGAGGGATAGAACGAACTGACAAAGACTGCCGAATCTACACTTGTCGGGGTTGCATCATTTTCTGTAAGGAAGTAGTAACCATAGTCGGAGTATGGGTTTCTAATGCGTCTTGAAGCGGTGTTGCTGCTCCAGCTCACCGGCCCCTTTGCATAAAACAATCGCTTGCCGTTCACTGTACATGTGGGCACCTCCTTCAAATCATCAAGCTCTCGCAGTTCACTGCCTACCAATATCTCGTTCTGCAGGTTCCCGCCATAACCATAAACCTTCACCTTATCCAAATTGGAGAAGCCCGCTTGGCGTATCAACTCGCTTGTAAGCTGATACACACCCGATGCCGGTACTCGAATTTTAGCCCACCTGCCAGATGCCAACACCGAGTGGGGGACATATCTACCGGTCGCTGTTGCAGCCCGTGTCATGGCCGAAACTCGTCTAACCGCCCGCCTCTTCAGCTTGGAATCGATGCGGAGCATGAAGCTCACGAGTATACGATAACGCCCCTCACGATAAACCAATGGGCAAAATTGCACCTCCAAGGCACCGCGTTTCCTGTCCAACACAATGCGTTGTTGTATCTCGGGCAATGCCGGAAGACTGTCGCCGGACAGTTTACGGTAGTTCTGTATATCATACGGGGTCATGTCGATAAACTCGGGATAGAGTATCGACGATGTATAAACGGAGTCTTGGAAATCACCTTCCAAGGACACCGAATAGGCAAACTGTGGCAACACCGAGTCTACCTCCACCTCATCAGAGGTAAGGTTGAAGAAGCGTTGTGCCGAAACCGAGAGGCTCAAGCACAAAGCCATCAGTATTCCCCAAAGTCGCCTGTCTATGTTCATTTTGTATTTTAGGAGTTAAGAAAATCAAAGGAAGTATCGCTCACTTTACCCGCAGAACAATCCAAGCACTTCTTTATCATCCCAACTTCCTGACTTCTCCATATCATCACTTACAACGAAAGTCGAGCACTTTCATATCCTCCAAGTAGCCTTCCAAGTGGTCATCAATCTGCACCGGCCCCACACCCACGGGCGTTCCCGTGTAAAGAATGTCACCGGTCTTTAATGTGTAGAACCGACTGATGTACGAAATGATTTCGTCTACCTTATAGAGCATGTCGCTCGTACATCCATTCTGAACCGTCTTCCCATTAATATCAAGGTGAAACCTGATGCGCTGCATATCGAGAAATCTGTCTTTTGGCACCCATTCCCCGATGCAAGCCGCACCGTCAAACCCTTTCGACAAGTCCCAAGGACGGCCTTTCTCAATCATTTTCTTCTGCAATTCACGTGCGGTAAAGTCGATACCAACCGTCACGGCGTCATAATAACGATGGGCAAATCGCTCTGAAACGGTTTTACCCAATTTGCAGATACGCACCACCACCTCTGCCTCATATTCTATCCGTCCCAAGTGGTCGGGAATAAAGAACGGCCTTCCTCCTTTGAGCAAGCTCGAGTCTGCCTTCAGGAATATCACAGGCTCGTCCGTCTTTAATAACGTGCCATGCATCTCTTTATTGTGCAAGGCATAGTTCATACCAATCGCAAAAATCTTCATCTTCCTATTCCAATTTAACTCCTTTACACAGAGGAGCATTTCATACTTACATCACAAGGTAGTATTACACCACAACAACCTTCCCCCTAAGTTATTATTGCCTTCTCTCAATAATATAGATGCCCCGCTTTAGCCAAGGCCTAATGGCGCACAACAAACTTCCTGCCCTGCCTGATATAAAGTCCCTGGGAGAGTTTGGCAATATCCGTTCCCATATACCGCCCGTCGACAGAGTAGATGCGATTGTCAGCAATAGGGGCAGATTCAATAGTCTTCACACCGGCAGCCTTGCGTTCCAACACGAGTTTCAAGCCCTCGTAAGCATCTATTTCGCCATAGCCGTAAAGGTTATTGGGGTAGTTCAAAGTCGTGTCATAACGGCGACAGGTCTTGTCGAAAATCTCGATACAGTCTTGCATGGTGAGTGTGGGGTCGGCCTCAAGCCAAAGGGCAATGACTCCAGTCACAATAGGGGCGGCCATCGACGTTCCTCCCCAGCTGTTCCAGCCATAGGTTCGACCATTGTAGTCGAAGTGTCGGATATCGTTTTGTAAGGCCAAAGCGTCATCGCTGTAGTTATCAATATAAAACGAACTGAAGGAGGAGTTGATGTTCTGTCCCGGTGCCATCACGTCGGGCTTGACACCTCCATTCCACGTGGGACCAACCGAAGAGAAGGATGTGCGCATGCCATTGATACCATAGTCATACACGATGGTCTTACCAAGATAGTTGACAAAACTCGTCCGATAGCCCGAGGCACCCACACAGATCACGCAAGGCGCACTGCCCGGAGACAGTATACTGTGGGTGTTGTCGCCGTCGTTGAGCGTGGAATCAAGAACGTTGGGAAAGAAATATCCACTCGTTCGAAACATCTCCACATCCACATCCGACCGGGTGAGACACACAGAGGCTTGCAAATTTCTCGTTTTTTTTGTGTCGGCTACGGGGATTATCCAATCGCACACGATGTCATCCGGGCAATAACTCGATCGATAAGCCGTAGCCATAAACCGATAAGTGTATGAATCGATAGTCACCGAGTCGATGTAAGTAGAGTCCGGACAAGCCAAAACTTCATCTAACTGGATTTCCTTCAAGAACGGGGCATTGACGTTTGCATACAGCTTAATCTGCATGGTGAAATTGCCAACGGCTCTGGTGGTAACCACTACAGGACGTTCAGCTGCATCGACAGAACCGACAAAGATGCCGGCTTTCTCCTGAGCCGGAGTCTTTTTGAGGTAATTAATCCTTCCTCCTTCGTTACCCGCCGAGGCTACAATAATACGCCCCGGCCCCACAAGCGAGTCGAGCATCTCATAATACAGATTGTCGTAACCTTGGAAATCCTGTGTCGATCCCTCGCTGAAGTTGATGACACAAGGCTTTCCAACACGGTCAGCATAATCGAATATATATTTAAAGCCAAGCGCATCGAGGGCATACGTGTATTTGTAATAATCCTTAGGGTTGAGGAGTTGCTTATCATTGGAGGTCACATTGCACACTAAGCAAATGTCACTGTCGTAGGCTATGCCCCGATACGGAGACACTTGCCCACCACCTTCCGCCCCACTTCCGACCGCTATGCCGGCGGTATGGGTACCATGTGTCTGTATCATGCCGTCACGCGGCCTGCCTATACTGAGCAAAGCCTCTTTGCCAACATAGTCTCGGCCTACGGGAAGCGCATTTCCCAGGGTATCTTCCGATAACTGATCCCACATGGCCTTGATACGGTATTGTGACATGTCAGCGGAGTAGAAGGTAGGATGTGTGAGGTCGAATCCAATGTCCTGGACACCCACAACTACACCCTTACCGGTATATCCGCATGGCAGGTTAAGTCCATCGTGCACCCGATTGGCCTGCACAATAATACCAGTGGTGTCCATTTGCGTTGTGGCTCGGGGCCCAGTCTCGATACGCTTCACACGATTGTCGAGCGACAATGCGGGAAGTTGACCCAATGGAATATCTGCAATGCAAAGGCCACCATACCGTGCCAGCACATGGCATCCATACTGTTCCAACACATGTGCAGCATCATCGGTAAGTTTGACAAAGGCTATCATCGACCCCGGTGACTTCGCCAGGGCACGTGTCGAGGACGCATCGGGATGTGCTCCGTGCTGCATGGTTGCATAATAAGCTTCACGGACAAAGGGAGACATCTTGCCCAATGCCGGACGCTGAGCATCCGCACTACACACAAAAGAAAAGAAGACAAGTATGAGAAGATACCTGACCATGGAATCAAGAATATGAAAATTCACTCTACAAATATACGAAAAACAAGCCTTCCACAATGCTGTTTCATCGGAAAAAACATAAAAAGCCATGGGAAACGAATCTCCCATGGCTCCTTATTGTTTATATTATCACTTCCCCGAAATTAGTCAGCAGAAAGACCAAAGCGCTTGAAAGCAACAACCTTCATGCCCTTTTCCTGCTGGTCAAGCCAGTCGGAAACAGTAATCTTGTCGCCATCGGCAAACTGGAATTCCTGATCGATGAGACAGCTCTCCTTGAAGAACTTAGCCATGCGTCCCTTGGCAATATTCTGAATCATCTGTTCCTTCAGGTTTGCAGCAGCCTCTACAGCTACCGTCTCACGAATTTGTTTTGCCTTATCAGCATCTTCCTGTGTCAGCCAACCCTTGGCTACGTTAGAAGCAATGTGATCCTCCGAGTCAACGAGGTTAGCGTTGATACCGGCCTTCTTCAAAGCCACGTTCACCTGACGCTCTATTTGCTCCTCCTTGGTCTTGGATACGGCAACCTTATACTCCTCGTCCTTCACCTGCTGAGACACAGAAGCTTCATCAAGGGCTAACGGCTTCATGGCAGCAACCTGCATGGCCACCTTGTAACCGGCATCCTCGTTAGCAGCACTGAGCTGTACAAGCGTACACAACATGTGCTTGTTCATGTGGTCGTATGTATAGATATTGTCACCCTCAAGCACATTGTAGCCATCGAGTTCCATCTTTTCGCCTACCACACCGGAACGACGTGTAACAGCTTCTGCAACTGTAATACCATCGGCCATCTTCAATGCATTAACCTCATCCAAGGTCTTGCACTTGGCAGCAACAGCGGCATCGAGTATCTCCTGCGTCAGCGCGATGTAATCATCACCATTGGCAACAAAGTCGGTCTCGCACTTCAAGGCAATGATGGCAGCAAAGCCATTCTCATACTTAGCAAGCACACAACCGTTAGAAGCCTCGCGGTCAGAACGCTTGGCAGCAATAGCCAAACCACGTTCGCGCACGAGTTCAACAGCTCTGTCAATATCGCCATTGGCCTCTGCGAGAGCCTTCTTACAGTCTTTCATACCGGCTCCGGTCATTGTGCGGAGCTTTTTGATATCTTCAATTGAAACAGCCATAATTCTATTTAATCTTTTTAGTTGGTTTTTTGAATTAAAATAACAAGGTCTTATAGGAAGCATAATAGGATCCGCAACAGAACCTACTCCATCCTATAAGACCATATATGCTTATATTACTCTGCAGCGGGAGCCTCTTCCTTAGCGGGAGCTTCTTCCTTAGCAGGAGCTTCTTCCTTAGCAGGAGCTTCTTCCTTAGCAGGAGCTTCTTCCTTGGCGGGAGCCTCTTCCTTAGCGGGAGCTTCCTTGCGGGCACGACGAGGAGAACGACGTTTCATCTCGCTTGCCTCCTCAGGTTGCTCAGCAGCAGCTTTCTCGTCAGCCTTCTCAGCCTTGCGCTCCTCCAAACCCTCAGCAATAGCAGCACAAACAGCTTCCAGGATTACATCCACAGAATCCTTTGCATCGTCATTGGCAGGAATCACATAATCGATACCATTCGGGTTAGAGTTGGTGTCAACAATAGCAAACACTGGTATACCCAGACGCTGTGCCTCGTGAACCGCAATGCGCTCTTTCATCACGTCTATAACAAACAGGGCTGAAGGCAGACGAGTAAGGTCGGCGATAGAACCCAAGTTCTTTTCCAGCTTGGCACGCTGGCGGTTGATCTGCAGAATCTCGCGCTTGGAAAGGTTTGAGAATGTGCCGTCGGCCATCAGCTTGTCAATGTTCGTCATTTTCTTTACAGCCTTGCGAATGGTAGGGAAGTTGGTAAGCGTACCACCTGCCCAACGCTCCGTTACATACGGCATGTTAATTGCCCCAACCTTATCGGCAATGATATCCTTGATTTGCTTCTTCGTAGAAACAAACAATATCTTCTTGCCACTCTTGGCGAGTCTTTTCAAAGCTTCAGCAGCCTCATCAATCTTGGCTACCGTCTTGTTCAAATCAATAATATGAATGCCGTTGCGCTCCATAAAAATGTAAGGAGCCATAGCGGGGTTCCACTTGCGTTTGAGGTGGCCAAAATGACAGCCTGCCTGCAATAACTGGTCAAAGTTTGTTCTTGACATTATCTTCTTTCTTTAAAATTTGTTTACTTTCTTTTTTAATTCTCTTAGAATCAGCCTGCGAGTAGTCCGAAGGAATCTCGCAGGTTTAGATACTAAACGATTTTGTAATTCAAAATTTATAATTCAAAATTCAAAATTAGGCTCACACCGTTATTTGTACGATATTTACGCGACGTACAATCTAAGATGATGTTGTGCTGCCTATGGTAATCTTTCACAATTCGGCTATCGCGATATTACAGGTCAATCATGAGATTAAGCTGCCTGCAACCCGCTATGCACATTGAGCAGGAATGTTACGCTGAACAGCAATTTCGAATTTTGAATTTTGAATTTAGAATTGCAAAACTATCGCTTGCTGAACTGGAAGCGACGACGAGCTCCGGGCTGACCTGGTTTCTTACGCTCAACAGTACGGCTGTCTCGTGTGAGGAAGCCCTGGCTTTTCAGCGCCTTCTTGTCTTCAGCATTGATTTTAACTAATGCGCGGGCAATGGCCAAGCGGAGAGCCTGGCTCTGACCGGTATATCCCCCACCGTAAAGGTTTGCCTTAATATCATATTTCTCAGCAACTTCCAAGAGTTCCAGTGGCTGCTTAACCACATACTGCAGGATAGCTGATGGGAAGAATTCCTTCAAATCTTTCTTATTAATAGTGATCTTGCCAGTACCTTCTGTCAGGTAAACACGAGCTACAGCGCTCTTGCGGCGACCTACTGCATTTATCATTTCCATCTTTTCTCCTTGTTATTTAAACTGGTTAATATCGATTGTCTTTGGCTTCTGGGCAGCCTTGTCGTGCTCAGCACCCTCAAACACATAGAGGTTGGAGAGCAAAGTGCGTCCTAAAACACCCTTTGGCAGCATACCCTTGACAGCGTGGCGAATGATCTTTTCTACACCACCTTTGCGGGCACGAAGCTCGGCGGGAGTGTTGAAGCGCTGTCCTCCTGGATAACCAGTGTAACGAGTGTAAACCTTATCGGTTTCTTTCTTGCCGGAGAAAACCACCTTCTCAGCATTGATAATAATAACATTATCGCCGCAGTCTACATGAGGTGTGAAGTTTGGCTTGTGTTTTCCGCGAATCAGCTTTGCAACTTTGGAGCAGAGGCGACCAACAATCTGGTCGGTAGCATCAACTACCACCCACTCCTTCTGTACCGTTTCCTTGTTAGCGGAAATAGTCTTGTAACTTAAAGTGTTCATTTTAAATCTTAAATTTACAACTAAAAACGTTTTTAATACCTTGATTAAACAGAGACCTCACGGCGCCTCCAGTCTAAAAGAGACCATCCATGGCTTTAGCTCTGTTGCACCATTGATTCACTAACCGCAATGTCCGGCCAAAGGCATCACTATTAACACAAGGTGCGTGGGGG
>CAYVGR010000076.1:0-9567 GCA_964450065.1 uncultured Prevotella sp.
ATATGACAAACAGGCTCTTCCGGTTTGAACATAGAGCGCAGCAGGTAGGCCATGGGCTTTGGCTGTAACGAAATGTCGAATACCCCATCAGTCCACCCTTTACTGGGCCACCCTCTGCTCTCGCCGAGATAGTCTATCATGCCCCAATAGGCTAATCCAATAACCTTGTCCAAGTCCATGGCAAAATAGTTGGGACCCATCATCGAAAGGTTGGCTTCGCTTTGATAGAACGTCATCCATGGAAACTTCTGTCGATCGCCTGGAAAATACATGTATCTGTAATTATAGGCCTGTATATCGGTAATCATGGCAAGGTCGCATGGCAATGAGTCGGTTTGATGATTGCGGCCGCGCGGGTGCATGGCCACAGTTACCTTGCGGGTGTTATCATATCTTAGCAGCACCTCTTTTAGCATGCGGTAGGGCGTTACGCCCCAATCGTCGAAGGGCAGATTGGCGTATGTTTGAAGCTCATTGCCCAGGCTCCACATCGCAATGCTGGCATAATTTCTATCGCGTTTGATCCATTCGGGCAGCTGATATGGCCACTGTTGCATCCACGGCGTGCGTCCACCCGTGTATTGCTGTAGCCATTTATCGTAGAGTTCATCAACAACGATGAAACCAAGCGAGTCGCAAAGTTGTAGGAAGCTTTCGGAGTAAGGATTGTGGCTGCTCCGTATATGGTTAAATCCGAAATCCTTGAGTAGCTTTAAGCGTTTTTCTATGGCGCGTGGATAGGCCGCTGCACCAAGTGCGCCAAGCGAATGGTGATTGGCAATGCCCTTGAGAAGCACCTTCTTGCCGTTGAGCTTGAGACCAAAATCAGGGCCTATTTCAAATGTACGCACACCAAAGTGGGTCGAAGCTTGGTCTATGATTTTCTCGTTCTTGCTATCGAACAGCGTTGCACTTGCCGTGTACAAATAGGGGTTTTCAACATTCCAGAGATGTGCGTTATCAATCTTGATAGTCTCCCATTTCAGTTCATTGGTTTTAGAACGGCGGTTGAAAGGAACGGCTTGCTTCTTGGTGTAAATCACTCTTCCTTCAGCATCGCGTATATCGAGCTGGAGATTCACTTCGTTGTTCCGGGTGTAGTTAGCCACTTCTATCTGTACGTTTATCTCGCGATTATCCTTGGTGGTGACAAACAGGGGGTGTCGGGCGAAATACATTTGTGGGTGAGTTGTGATGAGATGCACGTTTCTAAACAAGCCTCCTCCGGTGTACCACCGTGAATCTGTGGGATTCCCGGTAGACGCTCTCACAGCGATGGTATTTTCCTGGCCATATTTGAGTTTCTTGGTTAGGTCTATCTCAAACCCAACATAACCATAGTCGGTGCCACCTATGTGCTCCCCATTGAGATAAACGTCGCCAACATACATAATTCCCTCGAAGTCGATAATGACTCGTTTGTCTTTAAGGTCAGCAGTGGGGGTAAAGGTTTTGACATACCAGCCTTCGCCCATCTCCTTGAAAGCGCGGGCAGACAGTCGGCTTTTGAAATTGGAAGCGCCGTCACTTTTGTTGGCCTCTTCGTTGGCAGAAGGAGCCACCCAAGGTTGTTCTATCTGAAAGTCGTGAGGCACATCTATCGTGCGCCAACCACTTGTGTTGAGATTTTGTGGGTCGGCTTGTCCCAAATGAAACTTCCAGCCGAAGTTAAAGTCTTCTACAGTGCGCTGTGCAGAGGCGGGAAATGATATCCAAGCCAAAAGCAGGAATGTATAAAATGCTTTTCTCATAGCGTATTGTTGTATTTAATTATACAGTTGAATGAATATTATCTCACCTTATATAAGGTAATGTCTGAATTTAAGCCAGAAGGGACAGGTTCCCAGTCGGCATAGCTTTGTTTCTGGTAATGGATATTGACTACATTTATTTCGTCCATCTTACGCCATTTGTAGCCTTCTCTATCGAGTTGGCTGATGCGATTGGCCGGTAGATTGGTAACTTCGATACGGATGGTGTTGTTGCCTGGCTTGAACACATTGGAGAATTGCAATATATAAGGCACAGCCCATGCACAGCCCACGAAAGTGTCGTTAACATATACACGTGCACTTTCACGGACATCACCAAGATCGACAGCCCAGTCGTTGCCTTGTTTTAATTCTTGTTCAGTCAGCTTGATGTTACACTCGTAGACTCCTGTTCCCATTAATGTTTTGGTGGTTTCGCTCAGTTTTTCCCAGGTCTGTAATTTGTCGAGCTGAAAACTTTGATTGCATACGGGCATGGACTCCTTGAAGCTCAGTTTCCAATTCTCCTTCAAAAGTTGAGTCTTGTTATCGTATGGAGTATGCTTGCGGTAGCCGAGAATGTCACCATCCTTGGTTTTGCAAACATCATTGTTGAGGAGAAGCTCACCGTCGTGGGTAAAGGTTTGCAGTATCATGCTTTCTCCCGAACGTAGGTCAATGTGAATTTTACAGTTGGCTATCTGTGCACGATAGCGACGTCCATTCATCGGGTCGAACCACATGGCACTCTTGAAAGGAACAGCCAGCTCAACGTTGCCACTGATATCCTGGTTGGTGAGGTTGGCTATAAAATAATGATACCCCTTGTCGTTAGAACGACGAATCATCTTCAATCCGAAGCGTGTTTTCATCTCCTCACTTTTGGCAGATTGTGCCAAATGCGCGACGTCGGTTCCAATGATAATATCCGCACCTTGATTTCTTAAAGCATCTATATGTTTTTTAACGGCAGGTGTGAGGATATTCTTACTATTAGGAATGACAAGAGCTTTATAACGTGTACCGGCAGCTGTTTGCAACATACCGTTGACCATTTGTGTGGAAAGCAAATACTTTTCACTGATGTAGTCACAATCGAATCCAGCATTGTCTATTTTGTTGATAGTCTCAACAAATTCAGGGGCAAGGCGACCCATGGTGTGAATGGCAAATTGCATGAGACGTTTGCCTTTTGACCGCTTGTTCCAAACATCTCGCACAGGAAGGAAAACCAAGAAGTCGTTATCCGGCTTACCCCACTGCAGAAAACTTTGGCAACGCGTAATATACTTCATCAGGAATGGGGCATCACGCCAAATGGAATTGGTGGGGCTCATGTCGACCGAAGCATAGAACTTCCACCCCGGCCACACATCGTTTTTAGGCGAATAGGCAGTGCCATGAAAAAACATGTGGTTAACGCCTCCACAGAACATCAAGTCCATGTCGGGCTTCATTTGTGATAGCGAAGTGCGGAAATGCTCGGTAAGCCATGTGAATGTCTCACTCGAAGTATAAGGCTTGCCATTGATGTGGGCTGCAGAAGAAGCCCATTTATACATGGAAAAGTCGGAATCGTTCTTGCGTGTCATGCCCTCGTCTTTGCGTAGGCCTTTTATATTGAAATCGGTTAGTCCGAAACCTTCGATTTCCGGAATGTCTACAGCCGAATAGCAGTCAATGAGGTTGGCGGGTGAACCATGGGCTTGATTACGGGTAATGGCTCCATGCTTGTGGGCCCATGCAGTCCATGTTTGTGTAAAGTTTTCCAAAAGCAAGTCGCCTAAGGTTTCCCTGTAGTCGGCAACTACCTGCTGATCTCCATCTACCAACTTATCAAAATTATCTTCCAGCGAATAACCTCGTCTCTTTTTGAACTCGGGGAATAGTTCGGGTGTATAATCGGCACTGCTAACCTCATAACTATCGTTGAAGAAAGTGTGAGGGTAGGGGGTGTTGGTTCTTTCGAAAGCAGCTTCAATGTGTTTCAGATAGTTTTCTACTGCTGTTTTGTTAAAATGGTCTATCACCCACCCGGCTCCACCGGGAGCAGCTCGTTTAACTTTCATGGCACCATAGCGTTGCCACAGCGTAATGACACGCCATTTTTTCTTATCTAAAGGAAAGTAGAACCGATTGACAAAGTATGTTTTCTCATCTTTGTCAACGCCTGGGGTCTTGAGTAATTTCTTATATTCTTTCTTGGAGACCGTGTCGTTTTCGATAACCATACTGGAGCAACTTTCCTTTAATGGAACCCATGGGCCTCCAAAAGGCCATCCTGTTCCAGTGGTCATTCCTACCTCCAAATCATTTTTTTTAGCTTCCGCCTGTACATAGCGCAGCATTTCCATCCATCGGTCTGAGAGGTATTCAATGTTGTTGTTTTCGTTTCCCTGCACACCATAAATAGGAGTGATTTCTATTGCGCCGGCTCCATGCTCAGCATATTGCTTGAGACTCCACTGCAAATTCGGTTTGTCTACCGCAGAGCCAAGCCACCACCAGCGTAATCCTGGCTTAGCTTCGCGTTGTACGGTGGGCCATTGTTGGGCTTGTATAGATAGAAATGCCCCTCTGATGAACAAGGCCAATAATAGAAATAAAAATTTTCTCATGTCTTTAAGTAGTTAGTTCTTATTATGTTCTTTTGTCAATTCTTGCCCGCGTCTATCCTCACTCATGATGATAGGGTTCTCCCTTGATAATGGTGCAAGCTCTGTAAAGCTGCTCGACAAAGATAAGTCTTACCATTTGATGACTGAATGTCATGCGTGAGAGAGATATCTTTTCGTCGGCTCTCTGATATACACTTCTCGAGAAACCATAAGGCCCACCTATGGATAAAACCAGTCTGCGCGATGTTGCCTGCTTATTCTGAAGCCATGATGCATACTCTACACTCCGGAACTCCGTGCCTTTTTCATCCAAGAGCACTAATGTGTCGGAAGGCTGGATAAGTTTTAAGAGAAGCTCGCCTTCCTTTTCTTTTTGAACCTCTTTGGAAAGACTCTTTGTGTTTTTAAGCTCTGGGATAACCTTTATTTCGAAAGGCATGTAATGCTGGATACGTTTTATGTAGTCGTCTATGCCTGCGATAAAATGCTTATTTTGAGTTTTCCCGATCAATATAAGTATTGTTTTCATGACTTATCTTTGTGTGCGAAACGGGAAGACTCGTCCTGATCGATAGGCGAATATTGGTCTTTTCGTTTGGGATTCATGGGAAACCATCCTTTCTGCACACGTTTTTTTTGTGAGAAAAGTTCACCAATAGACCATAAAAGACTTGCACCTATAACCCCTACAATGGATGAAAGAATATGATTTTCGATAAGTAAGGAGCAAACAATACAAATAATTCCAGTGATGAGAAACAGCCACCATGGGCGTGTGCCGAAATAATATTCAGTCTTCACAACCACCGGATGAAAGAATCCAATGATTAAAAAAGTAGATACAGCTATAATTAATCCTGTGAAATACATTTGCTTTAATTTAGTTATATTGACAAAGTCAACGAGTTATAAGGCTATGATTTCCATGCAAATTTAGTAAAAAAACCTCATATACTAAGACCCTTTTCAGAAAATAGTTATTATCTTTGCCTTTAGAACACTATATTTATTTATATTACTGACATATTATGGAAAATAACGCAAAACTTATTGCTCAATGTGAAGCAAAGGCAAAAATGTGGCTATCTCCTTCATTTGACGAATCAACACGTGAACAAGTTCGTGCCATGTTGGACAATGAGGACAAGACTGATCTTATTGAAAGTTTTTACAAAGACTTGGAATTTGGCACCGGTGGTTTGCGAGGAATCATGGGGGCTGGAACCAATCGCATGAATAAATACGTGGTGGGTACGGCTACTCAGGGCTTTGCTAACTATTTGAAGACTGTTTATAAGGACAGTCCGCAGATTTCTGTTGTAGTATGTCACGACTGCCGAAACAACAGTCGCTTATACGCAGAGACCACGGCAAGTATTTTCTCTGCCAACGGAATAAAGGTCTATTTATTCGACGAAATGCGCCCAACACCGGAGTGTTCGTTTGCTATCCGTCATCTTGGAGCCCAAGGTGGTGTGAACATAACGGCCAGCCACAACCCACGTGAATACAATGGCTACAAGGCATATTGGCAGGACGGTTCACAGGTGCTTACTCCTCACGATGAGGGTATTATTAACGAGGTTAACAAAGTTACCATTGACGATGTGAATTTCAATACCAATAAGGATCTGATTCAGATTATCGGCGAGGATATTGACGAACCGTATCTGCGCAAGGTTCGCACCATCTCTATCGACCCGGAACTTATCAAGCGTCAGCACGACCTTAAGATAGTTTATACACCGTTGCATGGTGCCGGCCGCGTGATGATTCCGAGATCGTTGGCATATTGGGGTTTTGATAATGTTCATTGCGTTCCGGAGCAGATGATTAAAGACGGCAACTTCCCAACAGTAGACCGTCCCAATCCTGAAATCGCTGAAGCTCTAACCTTGGGCTTACGTGATGCTAAGGCTCTCGACGCAGATATCTTGATGGCAAGCGACCCTGATGCCGACCGTGTGGGTATGGCATGTAAGAACCATAGGGGCGAATGGGTGTTGATTGATGGTAACCAGACCTGTCTGTTGTTCTTGTGGTATATCATCACAAATCGCAAGGCTAAGGGTAAGCTGAAGCCTACGGACTTTATTGTGAAAACTATTGTTACCACAGAAGTAATTCGTAAGATTGCTGATAAGTATCAGATTGAGATGCGTGATTGCTTCACCGGATTCAAGTGGATAGCCAATGAAATCCGCAAGTCGGAAGGCGAAAAGCAATATATCGGCGGCGGTGAGGAAAGCTATGGCTTTATGGCGCAAGATTTTGTTCGTGATAAAGATGCCGTGTCCGCATGCTCTTTGTTGGCCGAAATTTGTGCATACGCCAAAGACAACGGCAAGACTCTATATGATATTTTGATGGATATCTACATCGAATATGGCTTTTCCAAGGAAGTTACTGTCAATGTAGAGCGACCAGGTAAGAGTGGGGCAGAGGAGATTCAGCAGATGATGGTTGATTTCCGCAATAACCCTCCTCAGAAGTTTGATGGTTCGAAGGTGATACTTTCTAAAGATTTCAAGAAGCTGGTGGCCAAGGATGCTGACGGCAAGGAGTCCAAACTTGAGATGCCGGCAACAAGCAACGTATTACAGTGGTTCTGTGAAGATGGTACAAAAGTGAGTGTACGTCCTTCGGGAACAGAGCCCAAGATTAAATTCTATCTTGAGCTTAAAGCTCCTATGAATGATGCTTCTCAATACGAAGAACTTGTAAAGCAGAGCATGGAGCGTGTAGAGCGCATCAAAAAGGATCTCGGTCTGTGATAGCAACATTTCGTATCAAAGCATATAGATAGGCTTTGCTTTGACACATAATATGAGTTATCCTCGCAACATGGCAGTTTTCTGACCATTGCGAGGATAATTCTTTTTATGTGCGATGCCCACAACTGGGGCATTCGTTTAATTGATCAAATGATTTCATTCATGGGAATATCGGTTTGGTCGAAGGGAACGTGGACGACTTTTTGAAAATCAAAGCATACACCTATTTTATAAAGGTGGGGTGTTCGTACAAGGAAGCGGTCGTAGTAGCCTTTACCTCTTCCCAGGCGATTGCCATCTTTGTCAAAACTCATGCCCGGAACAATTGCCAGATCTAAAGCTTTATAGTTTGTGAACAAGGGTCCCGATGGCTCCATAATATGGTAAGCACCCTCGTGCATACTCTCTTTCCCTCCGTATTCTCTTAGTTCCATTTCTCCATCGCCGATAACTTTGGGCAAGAGTATTTTTTTTCCTTCTTTGTATAGTTTATCTATCAGCGAATGAGTATGAACCTCATTAGGCAACGAGTAGTAGAGTAGAACTATATGAGCTTGAAGTAATCTGGGGTGCTGCTCTATACGTTTAATGATATGAAGCGACAATGATCTAAGCTGTTGACTTGAGTATTGTCGCTTGCGTTCCCTAATGATATGTCTGAGTTCAGACTTATTCATACGACCTGTGTGTTATTTTTTCTTTTGAACCATCGGCTTCTTCGGTGTCTTGGGAAATGAAGCATTGTTCTCAAATACTTTCATAGCTGATGTGATAACAGGGTCATCCTCGTTGAGATATTGGGTGAGGGCTTGCTCGTCCAACATATTATAAATGATACGGCTATTAATGAACCTGTTAAGCAATGAATAGCTTTTTCTTATCATTAAGTTACGACGTTTTAGGCCATGCTTGTCTGCATAAGTTGCGAATTGGTCTACAATTCTCTGCTTTTGCAAATAATTTTTAAGAGGAAGCAATTCTTGGAAGTCTTTCATTTTCTGACGGTTGTTGTCAGTATATGTAAAAGCAAACTGAAGAATCAAACCACTCATGGCCGCCCGTTTATAATATGAGGTTATATCAGTGGTATCTTCCGGAACGAAAATATCCGGTGTTACTCCACCGCCACCATATACTTCTCGCCCGTTAGCCGTATGATAGACTGGCCCATTATGGGGTATGCTGTCTTGTGAAAAGAACTCACCGTGTTGATACCTGTTTAGCAAATCGGTTGCATAATTTTCTACTTCTCCAACCGCATACGGCTTCTGAATACACCGTCCGGAGGGGGTATAATACCTTGCAATAGTAAGACGGATCATACTTCCATCGGGGAAAGGAATCTGTTGTTGTACCAAGCCCTTGCCAAACGATCGCCGTCCGATAATCGTAGCGCGGTCATTATCCTGCATGGCACCGGCAAATATCTCTGCGGCAGAAGCCGAACCTTCATTAATAAGCACTACAAGAGGCATTTTCTGATAGGCTCCGTGGCCATCCGAATGATAATCTTGACGAGGAGACTTGCGTCCTTCTGTATAAACAATCAACTTCTTGGATGGCAAAAACTCATTGGCCATCTGTACGGCACTCTGTAGGTAGCCACCTGTATTATCCCGTAAATCAATAACAAGATTTCTAAATCCCTGCTGCTGCAAAGTAGCCAAGGCGATAAGAAGTTCAGGGTATGTCTTCTCTCCAAAGTTTCTTACTTTGATATATCCCGTCTTGTCATCGATCATATAGGCTGCAGTAACTGTCTT
The DNA here is from genome assembly GCA_964450065.1 of uncultured Prevotella sp. Taxonomy (GTDB): domain Bacteria; phylum Bacteroidota; class Bacteroidia; order Bacteroidales; family Bacteroidaceae; genus Prevotella. Next base: position 8,907 of record CAYVGR010000076.1, read on the forward strand.
GGTTGGTATTTCTCCACGGGTAATTTCATAGGTGACAGGTTTAGAATGCCCATATCTTTTGACTCCAATTTTCACTTTAGAGCCCTTTGGCCCCTTCAACCGGTGCATGGCTTCTTCGTTGGTAACGTTTTTGCCTACGAACTTCTCCCCGTCTACCATAATGATTTTATCACCGGCTATTACCCCAGCCTTTTCAGCAGGACCATTCTTGATGACATTTTGCACACGTATCGTGTCCTCACGAATTGTAAACTCAATACCAACCCCCGAGAACGACCCCTTGAGGTCGTCGGTTGCAGCCTGTACATTTTTTGCACTAATATAAACAGAGTGTGGATCAAGTTCTGCCAAAATCTCAGGTATGGCATTTTCTACTAAAGAGTCTACATTCACTTTGTCGACATATTGATCGTCGATGATACGTAGAAGATTATTCAAGCGATTGCTGCCACTGTTGATAATGGTTAACCTATTGCCGGAAAAATGATTAGCATAAAAAGAGCCAATTACTACTCCTATGACTACACAGAGAGCCATGAGCAATGGCACAAATCTATTCTTGTTCTCGTTCTTCATCTGTCTTGTTGTTTATACTGTCTGTGTCTAATAAAACCACCTCAACACCTGCACGTTGAAGAAGGCGGATGCCATCGTCAAGGCG
>CAYVGR010000077.1:0-1510 GCA_964450065.1 uncultured Prevotella sp.
ACGCGTGCCGTTGCATTCATGTGTCCCACGTCGTGCGGAACAATGATGCGCACCTTGGCCACCTCATCGCCCTCGTTGGCCGGACGGCCCACGTTGATGAACGCCAGCGGTGCGAGCCAGCCCTTGGGCACGGAGGTAGTCGTAAGGCCATGGGCAGCCACCAACGTGCTTTCGCCGGAGATAAATGCCCCGGTGAAGGTTCCGGACGTGTTGGTCACTGACATCTTGTCCACCCAATAGCCAAACGACGAGGCCAGAATGTTGGACACTTCGATAGAGTCGGTCAGCAGATTTCGCTCGGTGAAGCGGCACAACACCGTTACCCGATCACCGTCTTTGATAGGCTTACCACAGCCTTTGCGCACAATCTGCATGTACACACCATTGGACTCGAAAAGCACAAACTCGTTTTTCTTCACGTCAGTGGTATAGTTCCTTGTGGCAAACTCCTCCTCACTGATGACCGTGATAGACAAGTCGGCAACATATTTGCTGATGGCCGAGTGCTCCCTGTTTTTCTGGTCGGCATACGTTTCATTATCCTTACAGGATACTATTGCCATGATACCGAGCAGCAACAAGGGCAGATAGGTCAATTTTCTCATTGTCATATTGATTTTAATCATTGATGCAAAGGTAATAAAAAGCCAATAGAGCTACGAATATTAAAGATTAAAAAATAAAAACACAAAAGGTTCAGGCCGTCATTCTTTCAAGGTTAAGGATAAATAAGGACACCGAGCCGTTCCGCGCCTCAAGCATTCTCTCTTCTTCCTTTCCCTTTCACGCTTCAGCTATTCCTTTCAGTTGGTCGGCATAAAAGTGAATGGCTTCGCGTGTTATCCGCTCGGCCTCTTCTATCGTGCAGTCCAACTGGCCACCACTGGCATTGAAATGGCCACCGCCATTAAAAAAGCGCTTGGCCATCTCCTCCACCGAGAAATCGTCCACCGACCGCAGGCTCACCCATATCTTGTTGTCCACTCGGTCGTCCTCGCGCAGCGAAATAGACACTTTCATGCCCTTGATGCGCAACGGCACGTTCACCAATCCCTCGGCATCACCACGCACATAGTGGAAGTCGCGGATGTTTTGCCGGGTCAGCGTAAAATAAGATGCGTGCAAGTCGTCGAACACATTGAGTTTCTGCGACATCAGGTAGCCCCGCAGGCGGATAGCCCACTGGCTGTAGTTGTTGTAGACGTTGCGGTATATCTTATCCTTGTCGATGCGCTTGGTGAGCAGCTGACAAATGATGAAATAGATTTCCGGGCGCGTGGAATTAAAGGTAAATCCTCCGGTGTCGGTCATCATACCGCAATAGATGTGCACGGCAAACTTCTTGCAAAGCTCCTCGAATCCGCCCAGCTGCCACACCACACGGAACACTACCTCGGAGGCAGAACTCAGGTCGGCATGCGAGACACATACCTCGGCCGGCAAGGTGGGGTTGAGATGATGATCGAACATGACACGCGGCGCATTGCAGTTGGCCAGGGCATCCTCCATG
>CAYVGR010000077.1:1610-9549 GCA_964450065.1 uncultured Prevotella sp.
CGCGAGTGGGTGGTTATCAATATGTGTTCTGCCGAAGCAATGAGTCGCTCGAGCGTTTCTGCCTGCTCGGCTGATAAAAGGTTCAAGTCCATAATGGATGCAAAGGTAATAAAAAGATTGGGAACAGTCCCGACACGACTGCGGCTTTTTCTAAAAAAACAAACGAAAGTGTGAGACAACTCGTTCTGTCAATAAAACTTCACCATCATCGTGTCGGGATTTGCAGGACAACCAGAGTGAAAAGCGCCATGTTTCCAGTCCTCAAGTCGTCCACAATCGGTCGGAATGGCGGACGCGTGGTGCGGTTAGAGCCTGATCGCATCGCGTCTACAGCCCAATGGGCGGGCGATTGAGGTTGATTCCAACCGCCATTAGACTCTAACCGCACCGCCGATAAGGCCTCATCGCAAGCCCGTCGGAACCCAACGTTTGCCGGATTTATCAGAAACAAATACTACTCCTTGATAATCAACGACTTGCAAAACGTAGCCAAATTTTAAGAATTTCGGCTCATCGGCTCTCCTTTTCTGAATTTGCGAAATATACGAGCATGCTTGTCCGATATTTTGGCAAGACATTTTCATACCACGTGTCGGCATGGTTTTTCGGGAGTAAAAAAAAAAATGAAAAATAATTGATTTTCGGATGGGGGTAAATTCATGTTTTTACGTTATAGGGGTAAACGATATAATAAAAGTTTAAGTTTATGAATAAGATAGAGTTTATGAAAAAGAAACAAATTCTTCTTTGGTCACTCCTCGTTCTGGGGACAAGTTCTGTAACCACCACTGCCGTTGCACAAAACGACGCCCGGTTCCATATGGAGCTGGACTACGGCTACAACCTCGGCTTCTCCGAGAAGCTCAACGGCTATAACTACGACGCGCGCGGCAAGCTCAGTGGGCACGCGCTCACTATCAATGCGCTCTATAACATCCGCCCCGACATGACGGTGGGCGTGGGCTACGGCCTGAGCCGGTTTACCCGCGAATACAACGGCGACAGCAACACCATGCCGCTCTATGCCACCTTCCGATACCGCCCCCTGCCCATGCACCGCGCGCTCTATGCCTACGGCGACCTGGGCTACACGCTCTTCAACGACCGCGAGAACCACAACTTCACGGGCGGCATGCTCGGGGGCATCGGCGTGGGCTATCAGCTCATGTTCAAACGTCACTTCGGCCTGAACTTCAAGCTGGGCTACGGCTTGCAGCAGTTTGCCAATATCCCCATTGTCGCATTATCCCATGAACTTAAAAATAATCTTCGCTCTGCTCTTCTGCCTCATCTTTCCGATGGCGGCCTTGGCCCAGCACACCACCCTGAAGCAGGAAATGAACTGGCTGCACCAAAACAGGAAGGTGAATTTTGTCTACGATGCCAAACTCAATGTGAACCAGGCATACACAGGACCCACCATCCGCAAGATGCAGCTGGGGCAAGCCTTAGCCACGTTGTTTGCCAATTCGGGCATCAGCTATGAACAGAAGGGCAACCACGTCATGCTCCGAAAAGCCTCGTCTACCTCGACAGCAACACCGGCCAAGACCGTGGACAAGCCGCGGGGCAAGCCGCAACGCACCCACACGCTGAGCGGATATGTGAAGGATTTGGACGGCGAGACGCTCATCAACGCCACCGTCTACGACCTCACCACCCGTCAGGGAACGCTGACCAATGCCTACGGATTCTTCTCTATCACACTGCCCGAGGGTGAGCACGACCTGCGATGCAGCTATATCGGCTTTGAAGACAAGCTGGAAAAGCTGCACCTCGATGCCGACAAGCATATCACTATCAGCATGAAGGAGAATGCACGCGTGGGCGAGGTGGTGGTTGTGGGCGACCTCAACTCGCCGCTCATCAACACGCAGACGGGCAAGCGGTCGCTCTCGTCGCGCGACATCCAGACCGAGTTTGCGCTGTTGAGCAGTCCCGATGTGGTGAAGACCCTGCAACGCATCAGCGGTGTGGCAGAGGGTGTGGAACTGGCCAGCGGACTCTATGTGCACGGGGGAAACAACGACGAGAACCTCTTCCTCATCGACGGCACACCGCTCTATCAGATTAACCATACCATGGGGCTGTTCTCCGCCTTCAACACCGACGTGGTGAAGAACGTGGACTTCTACAAGAGTGGCTTCCCCGCACGCTATGGTGGCAGGCTCTCGTCGGTAGTCGATGTGCGCACCAACGACGGCGACTTCTACCATGCCCACGGCAGCTACCGCATCGGACTGCTCGATGGCAGCGTGCATTTCGAGGGCCCTATCCGCAAGGGCAAAACCTCTTACAACATCGGGTTGCGACGCAGTTGGCTCGACATTCTGTCGCGGCCGGCCTTCGCCATTGCCAACCGGGGGGACAAAGAGGATAAGATCTTGATCAACTACTTCTTTCACGACCTCAATGCCAAGGTAACCAATATCTTCAACGACCGCTCGCGCATGTCGCTCAGTATCTATTCCGGACAGGACCAACTCAAGACGAAGGACGAGTGGAAATCGGACTGGGGCGACGACAGTAGCAACCATGATATCACCAAGAACAATTTCAGCTGGGGCAACCTGAATGCGGCCCTGAACTGGAACTACCAGTTCTCGCCCAAGCTGTTTGCCAACTTCACCGCCGTGTACACCTACAACAAGGCCAAACTGCACACCATCGACGACGACCGAAGCTTGTGGGGCGGCAAGGAAACCAGTGTTTACCACACCGAACATAAATATCAATCGACTATCAACGACCTGGGCTACAGGAGTGCGTTCGACTTCCGTCCGTCGCCCCACCACCACATTCGGTTCGGGCACGACTACACGTGGCATACGTTCAAACCGCAGACCCGCATGCAGAACAACTATTCCTCATCTTATGAAAAGAGAGACACGTTCAGGACATCGGGCAGTAACCGGCACACGGCCCACGAGTGGAACGTCTATGCCGAGGACGAGATGACCCTCAACAACCATTGGAGTGTGAACGGCGGGGTGAACGCTACGATGTTCAATATCGGCAGCAAGACATTTGGAACGCTCGACCCCCGCTTTGCCGTGAAATACCAGCCCACGGGTCAGCTCTCGTTCAAGGCATCGTATACGATGATGACTCAGTTTGTGCACAAAATCTCTAACTCTATTCTCGAGCTCCCCACCGACTACTGGGTGCCCACCACCGAGCGTCTCAAGCCCATGCGGTCGTGGCAGGTTGCGGGCGGAGTGTACTATCAGCCCGCCCGTCATTGGATGCTCTCCATGGAAGGATACTATAAGTATAGCCGCCACCTGCTGCAATATACCAGCTGGTCGAGCTTAGAGCCGCCGGCCGAAAAGTGGGATCTGTTTGTCATGGACGGCAAGGGACGGTTCTACGGTATGGAAGTAGATGCTTCCTACACCACCAAGCGATTGGAATTGCAGGGAGCGTACACCTTGTCGTGGAACCAGCGCAAATATGACGATTTCTACAGCGACTGGTATTTCGACAAGTTTGACAACCGCCACAAGCTCAACCTCTCGGCACGCTGGAAGATTACCGACAAGATTTCGGCCTTCGGCGTATGGAGCTTCCATTCGGGCAACCATATCACCGTGCCCACGCAGCTCATAGCCACTCCCAACACCCCGGATGGGCATCCCGTCGACTACGACGACTTCCAAAGCCATGTCAGACAAGGGAAAACCTACGACCCATGGGAGGAGCGTCGCAGCTACGAAGACCAAACTGTGTTTGTCTACGACAAGCCCAACAATATGAACCTGCCGGCCTATCACCGCTTGGATATCGGTTTCGACTTCCACCATACCACCAAGCACGGTCACGAACGGATATGGAACCTGAGCTTCTACAACGTGTATTGCCACTTCAACTCGCTTTTCGTGGAGGTCAAGCAAAGGAAAGACGGGAAGTTCTATATCAAGAATCATGCCTACATCCCCGTAGTGCCGTCGTTTAGCTATACCATTAAATTCTAAGCAATAAAGTTTTAATACATTCTCATGAACAACAGCAATATGAACAAACTGATATATCTCGCCACCCTGCTGCTACTCCTTCTTACCGGTTGCAAGGACGATATCGACATATCAACTCTGAGCAACCACGAAAAGATGGTGGTCTACTGCATGCCCACCGCCTCCGACACCACCTATATATTCGTTAGCCGCAGCATTCCCGTGAAGAGCTACAACGATTCGGTCAAGATTACAACCGTTGACAATGCCCATATCCAATATGCCGTGAATGGCGAAAAACGCGATGTGGAGCACATCGGAAAAGGATATTACCGAGTTGTAGGGAAACAACAAACCGGCGACCAAGTAACCCTCGGCGTATCGGCGGAGGGATTAGAAAGCGTGAGTGGCACAACAACGATTCCCGAAGCAGTGCCAGTGAGCGACATTTCGGTGCACGAGGTGACGGTATACGACAACGAGACCGAGAGCACAAAGGCCCTCGACCAAGTGGCTGCCACCTTTACCGACAACGCTGCCACACGCGACTACTATGCCGTTCGCGTGAAGATCAAACACTATAGCGGGACTGCCATCATATACGAGAACGAGCGGAGGACTGCCTACTACAACCATTACAACCGGTTCCTGATCGAGAAAGACCAGATAGACTACGACTCGATCTCCGTAGAGTTTACCGACTCGGCCTATACGTATCCCAAGATAGAGACACAGAGTGAGGAGTTGCTGATGCCCGTAGGCTCGGTTGATGATTTCTTCGGATTCTCGAACAGTTTCTTCGGCTACCTGTGCATCTTCGACGACACGGCCATCAACGGCAAGACCTACACGCTGCACCTCAACGTTGACCGCCGTAATTCGATCACGCTGTACGACCACGGCTATGCCATCCATTACGAATTTGCCAAGGCCTACCAAATAGAGCTGCTGCGCATCTCCCCGGAATACTATCAGTTCCTCCGCGCAATTAACGACGTAGACAACAACGATCTGGCACGCGCCGGATTCTCACAGATCAGACCCATGGAGTCGAACGTTATCGGCGGGTTGGGACTGCTGGGCGGATGGAGCACGGGCAAGACTGGGTGGAAGATGAAAAGCCCTACCAAGACTAACTCATATTAAAAACGACTTACCATGACTAACACATATTAAAAAAACGACCTACCATGACACCAACAAAGGACAAAGAACAGCGTTTCGTCATGCGCTACTACTCGCATGACAAGCTCGACACACGTAAGGCATTAGCAAAAGTAAAGGCAAGAGTCGGCATCCAACCCATACGCCCTCATTGGCCGTGGGTGGGGGCAGCCGCCTCGCTGCTCGTGCTGATAGCTGTGGGAACAGCACGCTATCTCCACGAGCCCACCACAAAACTCATCGCCGACCAAACTGTTGAAAGATACACCCTTGGCGACGGCACGCACGTGACCCTCGCCCCAGGGGCTGCCCTGTCGTACAAGGGCGACAACTGCCGGCGCGTGGAAATAAAGGGGAAAGTCTTCTTAGACATCAAGCACGATGCCAGTAATCCGTTTACGATTATCGACCGAAACTATACGATAAACGACATAGGCACCAAACTAATGGTAGAGGAAACACCTGCCGGCACAACGGTATATGTTACCGAGGGAACCGTATACTTTGCCTCAACCGCAAACAATAAGCCGGGCATCACGCTCAACGAATCTGATGCCGCCACCATAACCGCCCACGGAAACGGCCCTACACGCATAGCACATCCGGCAGGAAACGCAACCACATGGGCCACGGGACAGTTTCACTTTGATAACTCGCCGTTACCAGATGTGCTGCGCGATCTGTCGGCATATTATGGTGTGCAGCTTTCGTGCACCAACAAGGACAAGAACCTCTCGGGCGACTTTGATGCCGACAACCTCGACGAGGTGATTGCCATCATAGAACAGACACTCAACGTTCGAATAATAAGGATACCATGATTTGACAAGTGATTGTAACACACGAAAATCCCCGGGCTATAGCGATAGTCCGGGGATTTTCACATATCGGGGCACTGTCTACCGGCCGGGATTGGCGAAGGCATCCATGATTTCGGTTGGCCTGCCATCTTTGAAAGCCCCAAGCGGATAGGCACCCTCCAGTTCGGGTGCCCAATAGAACACGCCGTGGCAATGGCCGTCGGTGTTGTTGCGTGCGGCATTGATAATAGCCGACAGAATCTTTTTGCCCTCAACGGGCTTGGCAGCCTCCACACCCGTCTCGACAACCATCGACTCCGTGCCGTACTTCTGGTAGAGATACCTGATGTTTGCCGCAAAATCGCGAACCGTTCCCTGCCAGTCTTCCTCGAGCCCGGCCTCCTTGTCCCAGTAGGGATAAACGCTCACGCCTATCATATCCCACTGTGTGCCATACTTGCGCAGGCCGTCGAAAATAAAATCATAACGCTTGCGGTCGCAGCCTCCGTCGAGATGTACTATCACCTTGGCATCGGGATATACCTGCTTCACTGCATCGTAGCCCGCCTGAGTAAGCCCGGCATATTGCTCCATATTGTCCTCGGCGCGCCCCATTGGCCACAGGAAACCATTCGTGGTCTCATTGCCCACCTGCACCCAGCGCACATCAATGTCGTGAGCTTTCAGCAGTTGCAACACCTCGCGCGTGTGTCCGGCCAACTCATATTTCATCTCATCGTACTTGAAATACTGCCATGCACCCGGTATGTGCTGTTTGCCGGGGTCGGCCCACCAATCGCTGTAATGGAAATCGATCATCACGGGCATGCCATAGTACTTGGCCCTCTTCGCCATCTCGAGCACATCGTCCTTCCCCGACCAGCCACCACGGGGGTTCACCCATACACGCAGCCTCACGGCATGAAGTCCCAGTTCGTGCATCAACGCCGTGTTCTCACGCAATTCGCCGCGAGCATTGCAGAGTTTCTTTCCACGGGCTTCCATCTCCGTCGTCCCACTGATGTCGGCGCCGAGCCAGAACCTGTCGTCGGTTTGCGCATGACCCGATGCGGCATACAACACAGCCACCAGCAGAGTTAGCAAGTGTTTTTTCATTGATTCAGTAATTATGTAGGATTATACGATTTCTGTTAAAGTGCAGCAATTCCATGTTCTGCCATAAATGCTTTCAGCTCCGAGCCATCGTCGAGCGAGGGTGCATAGGCTGTGAGCAGGCGCAGCTTTGCCGGGCCGTAGACAGACAAGAGGTCGAGCGCCGTGTTGAGCACGCAGATATTTCCAGCCAGTCCGCAAAGGTCTATCCGGTCTGTCTTCAGCGCATCGACCAGTCGCAGGAGCACACTTGCCGACCCGGCATTCTCCATAATCGAATATTCATCCGTGTCCACACGCGTGCCCTTATAGAGCATGGTGAACCCACCCCGCGACCTATTGAGCGACTCCAGCAGCGGCTGCCACACGGCTGCCCCGGCCGAATGTTGCACACAATGGGGCGGCCACTCCCCTCCCCGCCTGTCGAACGAGCAGTGGTTATAGGGATGCCAGTCGCTCGTCACGATTTTAACAGCATAGTCATCGCCATGCTTGTCTATATATTCGGCCAGCGCATTCATCGCTCCGACAGCCCCGGGTATAGGCAGCGACCCTGTTATGAAGTCTATCTGAGGATCGATCACAAGCAACATTCTTTTTTCGTTCATATCTCTTGCTCATTTGGTTTTTATTCTAAGCAAATATAATGCTTTTGTGCTATACGGCCAAGCAAACCGCCGTGATATTCCGTCTGTCCGGAACGCGCCGATACGTCAGCAGGCTATATAACCCAAAAGACGGGAACCTCAAAAAGAGATTCCCGTCTCATGTTTTATACTATTAGGTTACAAACCCACTTGAATATATCCTCCATGGTGAAGAGTATGTGCCTCATCAATAGTTTTCTGCGGCAATCTGGAAGAACGACTGCGGATGGTCGCAAACCGGGCAAACCTCAGGAGCAGCCTT
>CAYVGR010000078.1:0-9517 GCA_964450065.1 uncultured Prevotella sp.
TTATTGCAAAGTTAGGGTAAGTTTGGGATATAACAAAATAAAGAGGTCATTTAATTTTTAGGAGGAAAGGAAAAGGAAGGGTGAAGAGAGCAACCGTGAGATGTTTCAAGATGATTGGGAACCACCAACTGCATGACTTCATCTCCATAATATGAGATGTTTTCTACTATCGGTCTACGGATATACACATGAACAAATACAAATTACATGCCCCGATGAAATCACCCCTAACACTCTTTATCTCAAACTACACACCTATTTTGATAGGTGAATTATAGGCTACCATATTTATAAGATGTACGACTAAACCGTTTATCACACCATGATTACGGCCTACAAATTTCCACGGAGAGCCGTGAGGATATTCATATCCGGAAATTATCTGCCTTGTCACGGCGGCTGATGGTCAGAAATTATGTATCTTTGCAATAGATATATAACACGAGGGCTGCCCACCGATCTTGCCCCAATCCTATATGGGATATCTTCATATTAGCAATGGGCGTTTACAGAGCCCGTCATAAAAACAAAAGAAACAATGGAAAATCCATACATCAAGCAGTTTCCCGACCTGATGAGCGGGAAGAACATCATGTATAATCACGGCTTCGCCTCGTCAGCGTCGACAGGCACGGTGGCACGCATCCGGCAAACCTTTCCCAACGCGCACGTCTTTGCTTTCGACATACCATTGCACCCGGAAGAGGCGCTTGCCTTCCTGAAAGAGAAGACTGCCGAGGTGCAGCCCGACCTCATCATCGGCACTTCGATGGGTGGAATGTACACCGAGATGCTCTATGGATACGACCGAATCTTGATAAACCCCGCCTTCCAAATGGGGCAAACCATGAAAGCTCACGGCTTGACGGGCATGCAGACGTGGCACAACCCACGCGAGGACGGCGAGAAAGAGTTTATCGTGACCAAGGCATTGGAAAAGGAATATCGGGAGATAACCGAACGATGCTTCGTGGAGTTGGAGGCCATGGCTCCCGAACAAAAAGCCGAGGAGCAACGCCGCGTATGGGGACTCTTCGGCGATGCTGACCCGGTGGTTCATACATTCGACCTATATCGGAGCCACTACCCACAGGCTGCCCACTTCCACGGCGAGCACCGCATGGACGACCGATCGTTCATGAACGGCGTGGTGCCGGCCATAAGGTGGATAGACGACCGCCAAGAGAAACGCGAGCGACCTATAATATATATTGACCAAAGCACACTATGCGACAGCTTTGGCAAGCCGAAGTCGAGCCTTGTCAAGGCTTTCTCGATGCTTATCGAGACGTACGACGTGTACATCGTGATGCCTGCTCCGACCAACGCTCCCGAAACTTTCGGTGCCAATGCCGCTTGGGTAAAGCAGTATCTTTCCACACCGGCTCACGACCGCGTAATCTATACCAACCGAAAGCACTTGCTCTACGGCGAGTATTTTATCGATGCCAGTCCATGCAAGGAGTTCATGGGTACCAGTATTCTTTTTGGGGGCGATGAGTTCAAGACGTGGGAAGAAATCATAACGTTCTACGAACGGGTAAACGGACAATGACAAGCGCCTCCCCAAAGGGAATGGAGACGACTAATACTCTGTCTTGTCCTCCTTGGCACGCCACATATCGAAAGCTCTCTTGCCCTCCTCGGGCAACAGTTTCTCTATGGGTCTTTTACGGTCTGCCAAATCCCGGCCTATCTCCTGATATATAAAATCGTCGTCAAAACCAATGCCGGCAGCCGCCTTCCGGTCATTGGCATAATAAATATGGTCGATACGTGCCCAGTAGATCGCCCCAAGACACATGGGGCAAGGCTCACAGGAACAATAGATATCGCAGCCTGACAAGTCGAAAGTGCGGAGACGTTCACAGGCCACACGTATGGCATTAACCTCGGCATGCGCCGTGGGATCGTTGTCAATGGTCACACTGTTGGAAGCCTCAGCCACCACCACGCCGTCCTTGGCAATCACTGCTCCAAATGGGCCACCACCGGTCATCAAACTCTTTTCGCTAAGGGCAATGGCCCTACGCATCAATTCTTCTTTATTCATCATAGTCTTTGTTGTTGTCGATGGTCACAGCCAAACGACCTTTTTGCAAAGATAAACAAATTCTTAGCTGCCAACGACAAGTTCCCCTACTTTTAGCATCCGCGTGCCTACTTTTACCCCATGCTGTCTCCAAACAAATAGTATGGTGTGTAAAAACATATACGGGAAGTTGCCGATATGGGCAAGATTATCGAATCGGGCAAGGCTGATTTCTGTTTTTAGATTCTATAATCCTCACGGAATTAAATACTTGTATATTTATTTACAAACATCTCTCCATGCTTCGCGAATTTGAAAACACAAATCCTTCGGTTCGAAATACGCGAAATTTGCGCCAAATGGCAGATGCCTGATAATCAACCATTTGGCAAACACACCTTTGTGATCCCAATTTTATCGTACGCCGTTGACTATCGAATGGCAAGCTGATGAAGTCCTCGTCGCAACGCGACTAAGGCTCTTTCGCACCACCAACAAAGCCTAAACGTGCTATGATAAGATAGCATTCGCAACGTCATGATTATTTTTATACATTTCCACCAGATTTTCCCGACAGAAACATGGCGTGATTTTCTCTAAATGATCTAAAAACAACCACCCTGATTTTTGTCATTCTCTTTTACACTTTGAGGTATCATAAAAGAATGGAGAGCAATCCGAAAAACATTCAGGGCAATATTGAGTTTTACCCGATTTTTTATATCTTTGCATCACTATGGCAACTATTGTTTACGGATTCAGCGACAGCCCCTTTGGCGAAATCATTGTGGCAGGCACGACGAAAGGCATCTGCGACCTGCAGTTTTTAGAGCACAACAAGATGAAAACCATCCACGAGCTGGGCCAACGGTGGGGTGTTTATACGCCCACCACGACAGACAACGAAATGGCAGAGACCGTGGCGCGGGTCATTTTTCAAGACTTGGACAAGCCCCTGACTATCGACTTGCGTGGTACGGAATTCCAAATATCGGTATGGAAAGAGGTGCGGAAAATTCCATTCGGCCAAACTGCAAGCTATCAGGACATCGCTAACCGCATGGGAACCCCGGAAGCCGTGCGTGCCGTGGCTTCGGCCATTGCCCGAAACCCCGTCGCCATGCTCGTTCCCTGCCATCGGATTATCCACAGCGATGGGTCGACAGGCGAATACCACTGGGGCAAGGACCTGAAGAAAAGGCTGCTGGAATGGGAAAACAAAACAGCAATGCGCCCCTCCCCCAACGTTTCCAGGGAAAGAGACATTCTACCTCTGACGGTTAACAGCAGCAGCATACCATTGGCCGAAGAATTGTCTAATGATATATTCAAGGGGGATTTGGATGGACTATTCTGAATTGTTTGAGAGGGTTTCGACGGTTGTTTCCGATAACAAGATAGCCCCTGCCGTACGCAATAAGATTATGCACGAGACCTTGGTCATGACTTGTGCAGAAGGCCTGAAAGACTCCAAACATGGGTTTGGCGACCTCAATTCGCAGGTCGAGACGCTGATTCGCCAGCTCCACATCCCAACCGACGAGGCCCATGCCATACGCCGGATGCGACGGCACAGCAACCAAACCGAAGAGCTTTCGCCCGAAGACAGGGCATACGATGCCCGCGCATTGGCCACGCTGATAGGCCGGGTGTTTGACGTTGCCGTGCCCGACGACCTTACATCGGGACTCCCCAGGGACTGGCAAGCTAAGGACAAGACTATCCATGCCAATGCGCCCGACAAGCGGTGCGTGGTGAATGCATGGGACGACAAGACTATCACTGTGGTGGTGGACGAAGAGGGGACAGAGTCGTTGAAAACGGTTTACTACACCAAGGAGACACAATATGCGCAGATGAGGTATCTGAACGATATCCTGCAAGTGGGTATGAGCCTCAACTTGTTGGGCTGTGAGGTAGATGGCGACGCTATCACGCCGCGCCTAATCGTGGTAGAACCCGACTGCCTGCTGGACATTTCGGTCATCGCCTCATGCTTTGAGCACTACGGGCACCATCCCCTCCTATACCTTGTGAAACGTATGCAGGAGAAGGCCAACAACCAACCCATTCTGCTTGGAAACTTTGCGGGCAGTGCGCTCGACGACATCGTCAACAACCCCAAAGCCAACATCTCCAAAACTCTAATACGAAATTTCAAAGACAAGGCATTAGAATACAGCACTTGCCTGGATTTCAACGCATCACTATTCAAGAGAGATGCTTCTGCCCAAGCATTCAACCTGCAACAAATTGTGGCTCAGCTGCGCAAGGAGTTCGACTTGGACAAGGCCATTCTTGAGCCTTCGTTCATCTGTGAAAAGCTGGGAATACAAGGACGCGTAGACCTCATGACAACTGACCTGAAACTGTTAGTGGAGCAGAAATCAGGAAAAAACCCCCTGCTCGATCGCAACATCAGGAATGCTTATGGCGCACAGATGCAGGAAAAACACTATGTGCAGCTGCTGCTGTATTTCGGCATTCTGTATTATAATTTCCATAAATCGAGCACCGACATACGCCTGCTTTATTCTAAATACCCCCTTCCGGACGGACTGATGAACGTAGCCAATCTCATGAAATTGGTCTACGAGGCCATACGCTTCCGAAACGAAGCTATCGCCCTCGAATTCGACATGGCGCACAACGGCCTTGACCACATCCTGCCACAACTCACCGCCGACAACCTGAACACCGAGGGAAAGCAGGATAAATTCTATAACAATTGGCTGCGCCCACAACTCGACGCCACCCTCGTCCCCCTGCAACACCTACAGCCCTTGGAGCGTTCTTATTTATGCAGAATGATGCAATTTGCCATCCGCGAGAACCTCATGTCGAAAGTGGGCGTGGTGGAAGGCACGGGCAACTGCGTGGCCAACTTATGGAACATGCCCCTCTCAGAGAAAAAAGAAACGGGAAACATTTACACCGGACTTACTATTATTAATAAGGAGAAAAGCCAGGAACAAGGGGGCAACAACAGTTACGACCTCATCACCCTGGCCGTTCCAACGCAAGGCGAGGACTTTCTGCCCAACTTCCGACAAGGTGATATGGTGTGTCTATATGCCTATCCGGAAACAGAGGAACCTGACATCCGAAAAGCCATGGCGTTCAGGGGCGGACTCTCGGAGATTCATTCCGACTGCATCACGGTAAAATTGAACAACGGACAACAAAAACCCGACATTTTCGACAGGCTGCCCTATTCTTCCCTTTTATCGTCTCCTGACGAGAATGCACGCCCCAATCAGCACTTCGTGTGGTGTATCGAGCACGGCAATAGCGATGTGGGAGGCGGGGCAGCCATACATTCCCTCTACGAGTTTGTCACCTCCACCGCCGACCGCAAGGCTCTCCTGCTCGGCCAGCGCATGCCACGCCGCGACAAAACTGTGACTTTATCGCGCAGCTACGACCCCCTGCTCGACCCTGTCTTGCTCAAGGCCAAGCAGGCTCAAGACTATTTCCTGCTCATTGGTCCACCGGGCACCGGCAAGACCAGCAGGGCACTGAGGTTTATGGTGGAGGAATATCTTGCCCTCCCGGATTCCGCCCTTCTGCTTCTATCCTACACCAACCGAGCCGTCGACGAGATTTGCAGCATGCTCGTGGAAGCTGGTATAGACTTTATAAGAATAGGTAACGAGCTGAGCTGCGCACCTCGGTTTAAGCCCTATCTCATATCGAGCGTGGTAGGAGAAAGTCCCAAGCTGAGCGAGATGCGCCAACAGTTGCTCGATGCCCGCGTGATAGTGGCCACTACATCCATGCTGCAATCGCGGCCTTTCATATTCAGTCTGAAACATTTTTCTGTAGCTATCGTCGACGAAAGCTCACAGATTCTCGAGCCCGGCATCATTGGGTTGCTGGCCAGCCACCGTGCCACGGCAAGCAAACAGAGCCACACGGCATGCAACATCGACAAGTTTATATTGATAGGCGACTACAAGCAGCTGCCGGCTGTGGTACAGCAAAACGACCGCGATGCAACCGTGACGGAACCGGAACTGCAGGCCATCGAACTGCAAGACTGCAAAAGCAGTCTCTTCGAGCGACTGATCAGGCTGGAGCAAAGAAGCGGGCGAACCGACTTCATGGGGATCCTTCAGCGCCAGGGTCGCATGCATCCCGACATTGCCGAGTTCCCTAGCACGGAGTTCTACTTCGATGAACACCTGATGCCCGTGCCCGTACCACATCAGGAATCCAAGTCGATCGGCTACACCGCACCGTCGGAAGATGCTATCGATGATCTACTGAAGCAGAACCGCATGCTCTTTTTCGCCTCCAAAGACTGCCGCCAACCCTACATATCCGATAAGGTAAATGTCAGCGAAGCACGCATCGTGTCCGACTTGCTGCGACGTATACACCGGTTCACCGCCGATGACTTCGACCCCGACAAGACCGTGGGCATCATTGTGCCCTATCGAAACCAAATAGCCATGATACGTCAGGAAATCGAGAAACTGGGCATTTCGGATCTCGAAAACATCAGTATTGATACCGTGGAGCGATACCAAGGTTCACAGCGCGACATCATCATCTTCTCGTGTACCATACAACAACGATACCAGCTCAATTTCCTCACAGCTAACACCTTTGAAGAAAACGGCCATCTCATCGACCGCAAACTCAATGTGGCCCTGACCCGCGCACGCAAGCAGCTCATTCTTACAGGGAATGTAAGAGTGCTTTCACATTCGCCCGTTTTCAAGCGACTTATAGACTACTCGAAAAGAACAGAAGGGTATTCAAGTAGTTATAAAACTGTAAAAGCGTGAAAAAACATAACAAAAGAGTAGTGCCTAAGCTTTTTTACGTATATTTGCCACTGTTATTTTAAGGATAATTTTGTTTAATAAATACATAAAAATTATGAAAAAACTTATTTTATCAGCAGTAGTAATGCTTGCTTCCGTAGCAACTTACGCACAGCATGAAGTTGGAACAACGACCATCCAGCCTAAGATTGGTGTCAATATCGCAAACCTTAGCGAATTAGAAGGCGATGCCAAAGTTGGCTTGAGTGCTGGTGCCGAACTCGAGTATCAGGCAACAGACATGGTTAGTTTCTCTGCCGGTGTTCTCTACTCCATGCAAGGATCCAAGTGGGGCGGTGGCAAAGCAGACATTCCACTTATAGGAACCGTTCCGTTAAGGTAGATTCGAAGAAACTCAACACGGGCTACATCAATGTGCCGGTTATGGCCAATGTGTATGTTGTTCCCGGATTAGCTGTGAAGCTCAATTTGCAGCCTGGATTCTGCATTAGCAAGGACAACACCAATGCCAAAACAGTAGATCTGTCTATTCCTGTTGGTCCGTCTTACGAATTCAGCAATTTTGTAGTTGACGGTCGTTACAACTTCGGAGTAACCAAGGCCTTTGATACAACCAAGGCTAAGAACAGCGTGTTCCAAATCACTTTGGGCTATAAGTTTGAAATCTAAACATTACAACAGGGTGCCACAACCCGGCTGCCTTGTATAACAACAAACCAGACCCGGACACCGACCATCGGTTCCGGGTCTTTTATTGCCACCCCGGTATAGGCCTTTTGGGGAATTTCGTTGGCCCAATTCAAGATATCAGGAAAAAACAATCAAAAAAATTGGCTATATCAAAGAATATACCTATCTTTGCAGAAACACGAAAAAACACAAACTTTAGAAAACAAGATTCCGACATTCAGAAAATGTCGGAATCTTGTTTTCTAAAGTTCATGTTTAACAAAAGCATAAACAATTAAAAGAAATAACCAATGGCTTACATGTCACAAGAAGGCTATGATAAACTCGTAGCCCAGCTTCACCAACTTGAAGCGATTGAACGCCCCAAGGCTTCTGCAGCAATAGCAGAAGCCGCTGACAAGGGTGATTTGAGCGAGAATTCGGAGTATGATGCCGCCAAAGAGGCGCAGCTTCACTTGGAAAACAAAATCAACGAAATCAAGATGACCATTGCTCAGGCAAAGATCGTTGATATGAGCAGGCTTTCGGCCGATGAAGTGCAGATTATGTCGAAAGTGGAGATGACCAATCTTACCACCAAGAAAACAATGACTTACACCATCGTGAGCGAAAGTGAGGCCAACCTAAAAGAGAACAAAATATCTATCCACACACCCATTGCGCAGGGTCTGCTCAACAAAAAGGTGGGTGACGAGGTAGATATTCAAGTACCGCGCGGTGTGCTGAAACTGCGCATAGACAACATTTCCATCGAATAATCCTGCAACTATGGCTACAATATTCACCAAGATTGCCAATGGCGAAATACCCAGCTACAAGTGTGCCGAGAGTGAAAACTTCTATGCCTTTCTGGATATTAACCCTGTTGTAAAGGGTCACACATTGGTGATTCCACGCAAGGAAATAGATTACATCTTCGATATGGAGGATGACGACTTGGCTGCTTTCGAAGTGTTTACCAAGAAGGTAGCCAAGGCCATCCGCACCGCCTTACCATGCAAGAAGGTTGCACAGGTGGTGCTTGGACTTGAGGTAAACCATGCCCATATCCACCTTATGCCCATTAATTCCGAAGGCGACGCAGACTTCAAGAAGCATGTGAAGCTAAGCGAAGAGGAAATGAAGGAGACGGCAGAGAAGATATACGAGGCATTCAAAAGCGCCTCCCCGGAGGAATAAGGACTATAGTTTCCTGGATAAACGAGAAATAATCCACTGCTTGTCTGTCATTGACAAGGCTTATACGACACATCCCCATTTATTGCTTATGGTAGCAATAAATGGGGATGTGTCGTTTGGTGCGTTAGCATTGGAATATCATGCATGCTACCAACCCGCTGCTCCCGGCGTCAGTGGATTTCGTGATGACAAGAAAAAATGAATAAAAAAGAGGTAAAGACAGGAGGAGAAACTCTCTTCGAGAAGAGGATAACGGGGCATGGCTCTCACACAAACTTCTCCCCTTTCTTCATTCTCACCTCATTGACATACTTGCGGATAAGGTCCGAGGAGTCCTCCTTCTTGCATATAAGCAATACATTGTCTTTCTCGGCCACGATGAAATCTTCGAGTCCATCGATGACGCCGAGCTTGCCTTTGGGCAGCTTCACAACGTTACCACGGCTGTTCTCAATGATGACATCAGAATCGATTACCACGTTGCCGTCGGTTGTTTTGGACAAAGCCTCATAGATACCATGCCACGTCCCGACATCGGCCCATCCAAAATCGCATTTCATCACACACACGCCCTCAGAGCCATCCAAAAGCCCCATCTCTACGGAGACATTGGGATAAGAGGAGAAATGTTCCAGCATATAGGCATCTTCTTGTTCGGTGGAAGCATAATAATTAATATCGTCAAGCGTGCGCAGCACCGAGGGAAGAATCTTGGACAAGCGCTGCCAGAGATGATCCACATTAGCAAGAAACAACCCTGTGTTCCAACAGAACTCGCCACTCTCCATAAAAGTCTTGGCAAACTCACGGTCGGGCTTCTCGG
>CAYVGR010000079.1:0-9420 GCA_964450065.1 uncultured Prevotella sp.
ACATTGTTTGATGTGAGTTTGCAACGATTCACGGCATTCTGTATGAATATGGCGGGATGTGGTTTCCGCGAATGATGGATGATGCGCCGCTGGTCGTTCACAATATTTTGGATGGCCAAAGTAGAGGAGAGAAGCTCATGTGAGGTTCCGAAATGATAAAACTCGCCGTCGGGAAGGGGTAGGATAGCTACTTTCAGACCGGCCACCTCGGCATCGTGTTGACTTGGATTGGTGCCAAGACAACAGCCAAATGTGCCGTAGAGGTCATAATCAACCATGCGCCCGTCTTTCATGGAATGGTTCATCAGCACACGCACGGCTTTGTCCGATAACAGCCATACACCAATATCGGTGAGGTAAAAATGATCCTTAAGCAAGGTGCCCAACGTCTCTACCGATGGTTTCTGCAACATGTACTTAAGCTCGGAAGGATGCTGCTTGGATGTGACATACACACCATGGTCTTTGGCTATTTCAGGACCTAACCACAGTCCGTAACACACCACGTCGGCGTCGGGGATGGGCTGCAGTGGCTGTGTAGCTCGAATATACACGTCACCACTTACGATCATAGTGTGCAAGTGGTCTGGCGCAGCCTTCATCATTTGTTCGTAGAGAGGCAGCTGCAGTTTCAGCAAGTTTTGCGAAAGCCTCTGTCCTCGTTCCCAGCGGAATACGGGTATGGGGGTTAGTATCTTTCCTGATGGGGCATACGAGGGCAGTCGGCGACTCTGTCCCCCGGCATGAATGAGTATGCGTTTGTCGGAAGCCAATGCTTCCATGAACTTTTCTTCATCATAATTGGTCACCGTTCCATCTGCCGATGTGTTACCGACTAAAGCTTGAAGCAACAGCCAGGCAGTGCCTCCGCCTGAACCCAACTTGTGCCCTATGGGGTCGTTGGTGCAAAACCACTCTTCCCTATTGTATCCGGTGATATCATGGAAGCACTCCACAAGGTTGGGAGGCATTGATAGAAGTTTCTTCATTAGCTTTAGTTTTTATATTCCGCAAATGTACGAAAACATTTACTCATAAGACCATTCAGTTGTCTTTCCTCGCACCAACTCATCCCGATGTTCCTATAGATATGGATAGGACAGTATCTAAAGTTGAGATGATGAACTTTCCCTGTCTTGCCCTCTCTTCCTCGCCTTGTATAAGGTCAGGAACTTGCATGATTTGTGAGAGCTGCTTCCTGTCCCGACCGCATTGTCGGGCAGTGCTCCTTGTTGCTGTCAAGACTTATCGTCTGATAATCTTTTTGTTTTGTTTCACCACAACACCCTTGTAGTTATTGGGAACGCGGTTACCGGTCAGTCCGTAGGCCGGAGAGGAATCTTTGGCAGTCTCCACTTGTGGCCTGGCTATTCCGGTTGGGTCGGAAATGATGCTTTGGATGCTCTCTTGTGTGAGTGGATAGTTGTACACGCGCACATCGTCGAGAGCCCCGGCAAACATGGGGTCGTTGCTGTATTGGCTCCTGCCAAGGAAATTGAGTACCGATTGCAGATCGCCAGGCTTGATGGTGATGCCGGCTGATGTGCCAACGGCCTTGCCATCCAGCCAGATAGTGGCCTCTTTCGAACCTATGGTGAGTGCAACATGATGCCACTGTTTAGCCGGGAACTTGACGTTGGTATTCACGACTTGTTCAGCTCCGCCATTCTTGATCGCAAATCTCATGTTGCTGCCATCGCTGGGTGTGAGGAACATATATTGGTCGGTGCCATTGCCAAAGTCGAAGAATCGGGTCCAGTTTTTGGTGCTGTTGCTCCATTTAGCCCACATTGTAATAGTCATTTCGTCCATGTCGGCAACTGCATATGGCAGTTCTATCCAGTTGGTGCCGTTCATGATGATACTCTTTTTGCCTTCTTTGCTGTCAGTGGAAAAGGTGGGTGAGTCTGTTGTAACGGCGTCGAACATGTTGGCGGAGGTATCGTGGATATTGTCCTCAAACTTCCAGGCTGCAATCATGTTCTGTGTGCCGGATGGCCCTGCTGTTGCGGATTCTGTTGGGGTGGACGCATTCAGCGAGTAGTCAATGGCTACCACCTTATATATATATTTGTTATTGGGGCGGCATGTGTTGTCAATATATTCGGTAGTGGTGAGTCCCCGGGCAACTGTGTTCCAGTCGTTGTCGTTGGCATTGGTACGCAATACGGTGTAGGATGCCACGTCGGTAGCAGTGCTTGCCGTCCATGTGAGCTTCACGCTCGCCGTTTGTTCCTTGGCTGTCAAGCCTGCTGGCGCATCGGGCGCATCGGTCTCTGTGGGTGCATCGAGAGGGAGTAGTCTCCATAGTTGCTGGTCGCGCTTGTCATCTGTGTAGAGACTGTCTTGGTTGATGTCTATATTGCTGCGCTTACGATTCACGCGTAGGGTGAGATACATGCCCGATTCCCTGTTGCGTATATAGTAGAATCCATTTCCGGCATACTCCATGCTCCATTGTTCGTTACTTGCATTATTGGCATTATAGGCTATGACATCTGCTTTGGGAAGGGTGGAATTGTTGAGTACGTTTATATGCAATCCAGTTGCAGGGTTGGTTAGGGTATAGAAGCTGAAATCTCCACCAATACGTGAATTGGCAGGTGCTACTTGCCATATATTTTGATTTTTTGGAGCGGCATTGGCTTCCAACCAATCCTGCTTGATGTTGGAATTGGTAAACACGCTTACCAGCCCTAAGGAACCCTTGTTCATGATTTTATATTTGCCTGCGGTGATGGGCTTGCGTTCCACATCCTCACCACTGGTAATATTGTATACTCGTTCGGCATTGGTTTGTCCTTGGCTATATCCTGTTCCGCCGGGATATTCCATTCGAAATGCACGCAGCGGCCCCTGTCCGTCAAAGTAGACGTCACGGTCGGGCGATAAGAATAAGTATGTGGAGTTGGCTGCCTGTCGCTCGCTGCCCCCTACAAAAGCCTTGACTTCTCCGGTTTCTTCGTTGCGATATACGCTCGCTGCCGTCCAGTCAGCACGGTTCTCGGCATAGGCAAGGCGCTTGCCATGATTGCTGATATGGCAGAACTCACCACGTGCCCTACTGTCAAACCCCCACCAAATGCCTGCCTTCATGCCATAGTTGGCGGCTATCATGGCTTCGCCTACGTTGTGCAGTTCGTCGGCATAGGGATAGTTGCCATCGGCTACAACCTGTTGCCAGAATCCCGCGAAGGTGTCGAACGACCCGGCCAGCTGGTGAGTGTTTCCCCAAGTAGCGTATGGCTTTACTCCGTTATACCATTTCAGAGCTTCATCGTTGTTGAGCGTGTTGCCTGCCGTAATGGCAATATCCTTAAACCGTGGATAATCTTCCTTCAGCAGTTTGGCTATTTCCCTGAAGTTGCCAAGTGTTCCCTCATTCCAATACACGTAGTCGGGTTCGTTGAAGGGAGATACGGCAACGATTTTGTGTGCAGGATAGTGTGTCTGCATGAATGCTACCGAAGCATCAATCAGCTTGGCCCAACGGTCGGGCTTGGCAATGTTGTTCGATGAGTAATAAGAATGGATGAACTTAGAGGAACCATCGCCTTGGTCGGCATTAAGCACGATGTCGATATTCGGACTGATGATATTGATAGCTTGCGTGCGACTTCTCAGCATGGCTTGTTGGGACGGAGTGAGGTAGGTGTCCTCATTGAGGGGTGCGTTCATCTGGAAACTGCTACGAGCCAGACTTAGGTTTTCTCTGCCAATAAAGTTAATGCCCTTGCGTATGTTTTGCTCATTGAGCCATGCCACGTCGAGTCCCCACCGTATGGGCATGGCAATGCCGGGTGCTGTTGTGGAGAATGAAATAGTGGTTCCGGCGGGCTTGTGTGCTTGAAGAAACAGACTTGAGGAGGGACGGACTTCCTGTGCCTGTGCTGTGGCATAGGCTGTCAGGAGGCCAAGTAGTAATAAGGTTTTGCGCAAAGCCATAGATTGTTAAATATAATAATGTTATAGGAGTGCTGAGGGGCTTGTTATCGCTTCTACCCCTCAATGCTTTGTTTGCGTTGTCTCCATTCGAAGAATATGCCGAGTGCCATGAGCACCAGCAGAATGCCGTATGAGACGTATGCCACGGTCTCGGTAGCTCGGATAGAAGACGGGCGGAATGTCAGTTCTACTTCATGCTTGCCGGGCTTGATGTTGACAGCCCGCAGGATGTAGTTCACGCGTCCTAATTCTGCCGGTTGTCCGTCGATGGTGGCCTTCCAGCCGGGATAATACACCTCGGAAAATACCAGTACACCGCCCTTGTCAGAGTTTACCTCGTAGGTGAGGGCATTGGGTTCGTAGGTTTTGAGAGTGGCCATGGCATTTGTGCCCTGAACCACAGCTTGGCCTAATTGTTTCTCAAATTTTTTGTCGGCCACGGCTTCATGCTTCAAGTCAATTTTCCCTACGGTTTCAATCTCTTGGTTGGCATTGTCTACATAGCTTATCTTGTCGACAAACCATGCGTTGCCGGCTGCGTATGGGTTTTGTATGGGCACTGTCTGTCCACTCTGCAGCCCCATGATTATATACTTGGTGTTGAGCATGTTGAGCACGGGATAGATAGAGTCTCCGTTCACTTGTGTCATGTCTCCTTCGGCTTTTGCTATGGCCGGCAACATGTTTTGTATCTCGGGGGCAATATAGGCATTGATCATTTCCTGATACCTGCGCAGTTTGGCTGCATGATAACCGCCAATGCTCTTGTGATAGTATGAAGTCTCGTTCTCGTTGAAAGTATTGGAGGCTAAGTTGAGCACACGGTAGTTCAGGGCTTTGTCTTTGAGAATTTGTTGGTCGGTAACGGTCATCTCATGTGCCGTTTCCCGGATGCTCTTCTCTACAAACATGCTGTCGTTGAGATAGCGTTTGTTCACCTGCCACATGTCGATGAGACAGAGTACGGTGATGCAAGCCACCGCAAACTTGGCATTCATCTTCCTGGCCTTAAAGAGCAGCAGGAACAGTGTGCCAACAAGCACGATGCCAAAGGAGCGTAGGGCATCGGCTGCGAAGATGGATTTGCGGATGTCGATGAGGTTGCTTTTGAGTGAAACGAGGTATTCTTGTGGTATCTGGGCCAGAGCCTGATTCTCTGCACTGGAAATAAAGCTTGAGAAAAACAGTGATGGAGCCAGGTAGAAGAGCAGGGCGACACCCCCCGTAAGGGCAAAGCTGGTATATACCCATTTCATGTTTTTGGTAAGCGTTTCCGGCTTGTCGATGATTTTTTTCAGAGCCAACATGGCCAGCAACGGTATGGTAAATTCGGCGATAACCAATATCGAGGCAACGGTGCGGAACTTGGCATACATGGGCATGTAGTCGATAAAGATATTGGTGAGCCCCATGAAGTTCTTACCCCATGAAAGAAGTATGGACAAAATGGTGGCTGCGAGCAGTGCCCATTTCATGGGACCTTTGACAATGAAAAGTCCCAAGACGAACAACATCAGTACAAAGGCACCTACATAGACCGGCCCACTCGTTCCTGGCTGCTCACCCCAATATTGTCCCAACTGTTGGTAAATCTGTATAAAGTTGGGGTCGGCTTTCTCCATGGCCTTTGGGTTGTTAGCCAATGGAACGCTCGCTCCCCCTTTGGTATTGGGCACGAGCAGAGTCCATGTTTCGCCAATGCCATAGCTCCATTGGGTGATATAGTCGCGGTCGAGCCCGCTGTTGGTCTGGTTGGCAGTGTTTTCCTTGACAAGCTCGCTCTTGCCTCGCATGCTTTCCTGGGAATATTGCCAGGTGTGGTAGAGGTTGGAGAGGTTGATGCCAATGCCTATCGCGGCGGCAGCAACCGACACGAGTGAGGCTTTCCAGAAGCGTTTCATTTGTTTCTCGCGGATGGCCTTCGTGAGCCAGGCTGCCACCATGGGGACAATGACAAACAGATAATAATAGGTCATCTGTATATGGTTGGCCTGCACTTCGAACGCAGTGAATATTGCCGTAACGAGGAATCCCCAAAGATATTTGCCCCGATAGGCCATCACGAGACCGCCAATCATTGGTGGGAGATAGGCCAAAGCCATCACTTTCCAGATGTGTCCGGCTGCTATAATGATGAAGAAATAACTTGAGAAGGCCCAGACGATAGAGCCAAGTACAGCCAAATACTGACGGAAATCGAAGGCACGCAGCAGGATATAGAAGCCCAACAGATAGGCAAACACATACCATACGTTTTCCGGCAGGCCTAAGTGGTAGGCCTTGGAGGCTGTGCTCAGCAGGTCGGTGCTGCTGTATGAGGGAGAGGTCTGGTAGGTTGGCATTCCGCTGAACGTCGCGTTGGTCCACCGGGTGCGCTCTCCGGTTCTCTCCATATATTCCTGGGCTTCCTGCCCTGCACCCCGTCCGGCCGACGAGTCGTGGCGGTAAAGAATACGTCCCTCAAATGCGGCCGGCGTGAAATAAGCAAACGATATGACTGCAAAAAGCAATACTGCCAGGATGTCCGGCAGGCACTTCTTCAAAGTTTCCATAAAGATATAAACGTTTATATGATAGGACAAAGGTATGTATTTTTTATTTAAAATCATGGCTGTCAAGGTAGAAAAGGTGTTTTCGTATTAAAGATATGTGTTTTGCAAGCGATTCTTGCCGACTTACGGTGACCGTACAGTCGACCAAATGATACAGGCAGCTCGATCCGGAAAACAGAACATTGTTGAGGGTATAGAGGGTGGCAAGACATCAACGGAGATGGAATTGCGGTTGCTCAACGTGGCAAGAAGCAGTTTGCAGGAGTTGCGGGAAGACTATGAGGACTATCTCAAAACACGTAACCTCACGATATGGAAGTCGGGGCATCGGCATTATGATTCTCTTTTGGATTTTTGCCGCACCCACAATAGAAGAATTAGTATCTCGTATATAAACTATACTCACCAGAAACATTAGAATATACTTTGATTTTTGTAACTTTGCACCATGAAACGAATAGGAATAATAGTTGCGATGGACAAGGAGTTTGCGCAACTAAGCACATTGCTCGAAGAGGCTCGAACCGAGCACCGCAATTTTAAGGACTTTGTGGTAGGGCGAATGGGCGGTACAGACATCATCATGCAACAGTGTGGGGTCGGCAAGGTGAACTCCACGATAGGAGCGGTGGAGATGATCGATAGCTATCATCCTGATTTGATAATCTCTACGGGGGTGGCCGGAGGAGCCAATGTGGAACTTAGTCCGTTGGATGTGGTGGTCGCCACGGAGTGTGTCTATCACGATGTTTATTGTG
The DNA here is from genome assembly GCA_964450065.1 of uncultured Prevotella sp. GTDB lineage: Bacteria > Bacteroidota > Bacteroidia > Bacteroidales > Bacteroidaceae > Prevotella. The sequence continues at coordinate 7,256 of CAYVGR010000079.1, forward strand.
GCGCGGAGATAGAATATGGTCAGGTGATGGGCATGCCGACACGCTTTAAGGCTCCCAAGGTGTTGGTGGAGAGTGCTTTAAGCCTGAACGGGTCGACACCGGATGTCAATGTGAAATGCGGGCTGACTGTCAGCGGAGATTGGTTTGTGGACAGCCGGGAAAAGATGCTGGACATACTGACTCGTTTCCCCGAGGCGATAGCTGTCGATATGGAAAGCTGTTCGATAGCACAGACGTGCCACATCTACAACACTCCGTTTATATCCTTCCGCATTATCAGTGACGTTCCCCTGAAAGACAGCAAGGCGGCACAATATTTCGACTTCTGGAACCGCTTGGCAGAAGGCAGCTTCGAGATAACAAAGGCGTTCGTAAAAAAAATAATATAATATGAAGGAGCCGGGGGAAACTTCTCTTCCAACTCCATTTGATTACTTAATTATTAAGATGAAGAAGATACCGTCATTTACCATAAACCACGACAATCTACTTCGTGGAATTTATGTTTCCCGCAAGGATCGGGTGGGAAGCGAAGTGGTCACCACATTCGATATTCGCATGAAGGAGCCCAACCGAGAACCGACCTTGCACAACGGGGCTATTCATACCTTGGAGCATCTGGTGGCAACCTATCTTAGGAACGATGCCGAATGGAAGGATCGCATTATCTATTGGGGGCCTATGGGGTGTCTCACAGGCAACTACCTTTTGATGCGTGGCGACTTGGGGTCGAAAGATATAGTAGACCTGATGATCAGGGCATTTCGCTTTGTGATAGATTTTGAGGGCGATATTCCGGGAGCCACGGCACGCGATTGTGGAAGTTATCTGCTTCACGACCTGCCCATGGCCAAATGGGAGGCACGAAAATATGTTGAGGAGGTGCTTGAGAATATCAAGCCCGAGAACCTCGTTTATCCTCAATAAAGCTATCGGAACGTGATAATCAGTCTCATTTTTTTCAGACACTTTCCAGGTGTCTGTGGTGCTTTTTATGTAAAATTAAATAACCATATCTTTGTAATTTTCCTGGGTTCATCCAGAGAAAAATGCGCCATGTTTTGGTCGGCATCATTGGTCGGGAGAGTGTGAAAAAATCCGCGGCGGTGCGATTGCTGTCTGATGGTGGTACGTTTTGGCTTTAATGATTGTGTAATAAAAGCCTAAACGTTAAGTGATTAGAGCTTAACCGCAATGCCATTCGATATTTAATTGCGGAGGATAAAAATGAGATTACCGGAGGAGTTTTCGGAATGTGCTGACTATCAGCAAACTATAAGCTCTCGCAAATTTTGCTTATTTCGGACGGAAGCATTTTGTTTTTTGAATAAGCCAAGTATAGAGAGGACTTTGTCAATAAAAATGCCAGCACAGATAATCTTGTAGCTTGTGGAAACGAAGCAACAAACTGGTTTGTGAACATCGGTTGGGAGAGGTGGAGAGGATGCGGCTCTTTTATATTCTTCCGATATCAAATTTGTACCCTGCCGAGAAGACAATTGCTTTGTTTTTGTTGCCATTGTCGAGTGGGGACTTGTATAGTTTGGACAAGCCATGCTGATAATTGATGCCGAGCACAACGTTCTCGTATTCGTAGGATATGCCCACGGGAATGCTGAGATCGAACTTCCGGATGAACTTATTTTCCTCATCCAGTTCTTCTACTTCTTTATAAGTGTAGCTGCCGTCTTTGCCAATGGTGACATTCGAGATGTCGGCCCGCATGGTGTTGTTCAGCAAGAACGAAGTCTGAACGCCTGCATGAATTGCGAAATTCCTGGCCACGTAAAGATGTCCCAGCACTGGCACACTGATATAGTCCAGATAGGTGTGGCTGTGTTGGTAAACGGTGTGGTTGCCCGGTCCGGCTTTCGACAGATCCGTGTCGTCGTAGGTGCAGCCCATGCGCTGGTAGTATGCGCCGGCAGAAACCGCAACGGCTTGGCTGATTTGATATTGTATGTCAGCCCCAGCCAAAACCCCAACCTGAGTTTTGCCCTTGTATAGATCTGATGACGAGTCGAAGCCCATGGATTTCTTGGTGATATTGGAGAACGTGGCTCCCACCCGAGGAATCACCGAAAAAGTTCCCGTGGGACATTGGGCTTTTGCCATGGTGACGGTCAGGGCGATGCCCAGACAAACAAAAATCTTCTTCATGATGA
>CAYVGR010000080.1:0-3952 GCA_964450065.1 uncultured Prevotella sp.
AGGGCATACGGCTATTGAAATACAGTCTTTCAGACTGGACTTGCAACGCGCCAGCTTAATTGTGAATTGAAAATTGTGAATTATGAATTGAAAAACTCCTCCGCTCGGCTTCGCCGAATCTTAGAATATCTGAAGAATATTTTTCAAGAACGAAAGGCTCATCGCAGAAAATATTCCCGTTTGCTGCGCAAACAATCTAAGAATATCTCCTAACACCGCGCAGCCCAATTTTGAATTTTGAATTGAAAAGTCGTGGGTGTCGATGCAGATAAACAACAGGACAGCCGGTGCTGTGTAGGCGAATGACTGATGATAGACAAAAATTATTGTGAAACTTTCGGACAAAAGGCTCAAAATCCTGCGCGTTTTTGAAAAAATAAAATGCGTGGCTCGAAAAACGCCAAATTTGGACAATATATATAATTCGCTGCTAATCAGACAATTATCTACCTTCTGCCTAAAAACTTCTATCTTCCAACTCCGGACGGTCTTGCCACCAGATAGTAATGGCACCGCCATTAAGCCTTATCCGCCATACGACCAAAGCTTAACCGTGATGCAACCAAGCCTCTATCGCAGTATGAACAAGGCTCAATGGGAACCTCGACAATAGATTTCGATTAAAAAATGAGGGAAAAAAGACGAGAGCATGAGGTTTTATTTTCTATTTCACTGAGAATCTCATACACGTTTTTCATATAGTTTTCTTGACATTAAGCCTTTCAAACACGCCGCACCCCGAAACAAAATGAAAGGCAAAGACACAACACAGGGTGGCCATTTGCAGATTTGCAAATGGCCACCCTGTGTTGCCTGCTCAACCTGTAACAAGTCGGTCTGTTCAGACCAGCCTGCCTTGTCAGCTCCCTTCTTACAAGTGCAGCTCGTGCCCCATGCGGTCGCGCTTGGTGCGCAGGTATTTCACATCATATTTAGTGGGCGTCACCTCGATAGGAACATTCTCCACGATTTCCAGTCCATAGGCTTCGAGCCCCACCCGCTTGGTGGGGTTGTTGGTCATGAGGCGCATCTTGTGCACGCCCAAATGGCGCAGCATCTGAGCCCCGCAGCCGTAATCGCGCTCGTCGGGCTTGAATCCCAAGTGCACGTTGGCCTCGACGGTGTCCATTCCCTGCTCCTGGAGCTTGTAGGCCGCAATTTTGTTCATGAGCCCAATTCCACGGCCTTCCTGCTGCATGTACACCACAACGCCTTTACCTTCCTTCTCGATTTTCTGCATGGATTTGTGCAGCTGCTCGCCACAGTCGCAGCGCTGACTGCCCAGGATATCACCGGTGGCACATGAAGAATGTACGCGCACGAGGATAGGCTCGTCTGCTTCCCATTTGCCCTTGATGAGCGCAAAATGCTCCAATCCGTTGCTGTTCTGACGGAAAGGGATGAGATGAAAATGTCCGTAGACGGTTGGCATGTCTACCTCCTCGCCCACCTCGATAATGGTCTCGCACCGCAACCGGTAAGCTATGAGGTCCTTGATAGATATGATTTTCATATCCCATTCCTTGGCCTTCTGTTGCAGTTCGGGCAGGCGAGCCATTGTTCCGTCGTCGTTCATGATTTCCATCAGAGCGCCGGCAGGATAAAGTCCGGCCAAATTGCAAAGGTCAATAGCGGCCTCTGTGTGGCCCGAACGCCTCAACACACCATTGTCTTGGGCATAGAGTGGATTGATATGACCCGGGCGGCCGAAAGTCTCGGGCGTCGAGGCAGGGTCGGCCAGCGCCTTGATAGTCTCCGCGCGGTCGTGGGTCGAAACTCCCGTGGTACAGCCTTCGAGCTTGTCTACGGTCACGGTGAAGGGAGTTCCCAACACCGAGGTGTTGTCCTGCACCTGATGAGGGAGGTCGAGCTCGGCAGCCCTCGACAGCGTGATAGGGGCGCAGAGCACGCCACGCGCATTCTTCAGCATGAAGTTCACCTTCTCGGGCGTTATCTTTTCTGCCGCGATAATGAGGTCGCCCTCGTTCTCACGGTCTTCATCATCCACTACAATTACAAACTTTCCTTCTTTGAAATCTTTGACAGCGTCTTCCACGCTGCTCATCATGAATTCAGCCATATTGGGGTTATTGTTATTTTATGCTATAATATTCTTTTGAGTATGCTCCACAATGCTGTTACCGACAAGCTTTATAGCGCGCAAATCGCGCAATAGGCGCAGGCGGAACCTCCACATGCGGATGTAGAAAAACACACCGAGCGGCACTATGAAAGCCGAGAGCATGTTGAGCCATTTTCGCTCAAACGGCCTGGTGTGGGCCTTGACTGCCAGAATGGGGAACCTGTTGAGGAGGTGCAACACTTGCTTGTCGCGTGTGTTCGACAAGTTCTCTATTACCTGCTCCAGCTCTCCGTTGATACGTTCTATCTCGTTGTCGGGCTGATATTTAAAGAACACCTTGATCACATTGGGCGGCGACACCAGTCTATGCTCCCGCGAGTAGGTGGTAATGGCCTCGTTGATGTTCAGCAGCATGGCATTGTCTGCCACATAGTCGGGCTCGTTGATGATTACCTCTTTCCTGCTGATGTGCCGCTTGGTACGTAGTCCGAGGGCACGCATGATGACTGTGCGCCACATATCAGCATTGAACACCATGGAGTCGTTATAGGCCTTGTAGGTGACAAATATGGCAACGGGAGTGAGCAGAGCCGGAGCCAGCCCCCTGCCAAACCATACCGCCCATACACCCAACCGGGCCATGCGGTAGCCGGAGTTGTCGAGAATGTAGTAGACGATAAATACAAGCACCGACACGATGACCGGCACACCGAGCCCTCCTTTGCGGATAATGGCTCCCAACGGGGCACCTATAAAGAAAAAGATGAGACATTGCAAGGCCAATGTAAACTTGTTGATGGCTTCGATTTGGTGCTGGCGGATAACACGCTCGTTGTCTTTTGTGATCAGGCTCTTGAATTCCAAATCACCGGCCACCCTTTGCACACGCCCTAATGCATCGGTAAATATTTGCCGCTTATTTTCCGCTTTTTGCTTGTCCAACAGTTTGTCGAGGTCGAGGGCTTGGCTCATGCCTTTTTTCACGGCCAACATGGAATCACGCTTGGACAGCTTGTGGGTGACATAATATGCGTATTTGGAATCGTCGTAGAATGCACGGCCAATACTGTCGTAGGTATGGTTCAGGGAGTCGATATCATTGCTGATCTGTGCCAGGCTCTTGCCTCGGGCATTGTTCGAAAGCGATGCCGCATCGGCTATATTGAAATCGCCATCAAAGTCGAGCACAATATGCTTGCTCACGAAAGTCTCACGGCGGTAAGGCACGGCCGCGCTTCCAGCCAGTTGCTGGGCTTGCATGTTCTCAAACCATTCGCCACTCCACAGTCTGAGCAACAAGTGTTTTTTGTCGGCGGTGGATTGGAGCATGCCCGAATCGGCAAGGATAATGGCTGCGTCTTCATAGCTCTGCGTCATGCGGTAAATCATGATGCCGTAGAGCTTGCCGGTCTTCATGTTCTTCTTTTGGACATAGAGGTTTGTGTTGGGGATGCCGTCATAAAACACACCCTCGGGTATCTCCAGCTCCGGACTCTTCTGCTTCATGGAGATCAGCAGCTGTGCAAGCTTCATATTGGCCATAGGGCCAATGTTGTTCTGGAAATAGAAAGAGCCCAAGCAGATGAACACGGTGATGAGAATAAGCGAGCGGAACGACTGCATCAGGGAGATGCCGGCAGCTTTGATAGCCGTAAGCTCTGAGCTCTCGCCAAGGTTTCCAAACGTGATAAGCGAACTGAGAAGAATGGCAAGGGGCAGTGCCTGGGGCACAAGCATCAGGGCCATGTACCAGAAGAATTGAGCCATAATCTCCATGGACAGTCCCTTGCCGATGAGATCGTCGATAAATCTCCATAGAAACTGCATCATCAGCACAAACTGGCAAATGAAAAAGGTTCCTATGAACAA
>CAYVGR010000080.1:4052-9394 GCA_964450065.1 uncultured Prevotella sp.
CTTAGCCTTTCTCATTTAATCATTTGTTATAAACACCACAATAATGACAGCTTAATATTTTGATATATGTACAAATATAACCATTTTCCATTAATCACCCAATAATTTCCCACAAAAATTTGGAAATAAAAAAATAATGTTCTACCTTTGCACTCGCTTTCAGGTTTTGGAAGTAAAACCATGATGGCGGGATAGCTCAGTTGGTTAGAGCGTCGGATTCATAATCCGGAGGTCCGGGGATCGTAGCCCCGTCCCGCTACATTGGAAAGTCAGGAGAGTGCATCAATGATGCACTCTCTTTTTGTTTATCAATTCTTATAGCTTGCCGGAAGTTTGATATAAGGTCGGCTCAGCCAACATTTATATAATCTATATTATTGTTTTTTTCAATAAAAAACTTGGCAGTATACATATTATTAGTTACATTTGTTGTGTAATATGTGATGATTGAAAATCAGACACATGCAGGCAGTCGACCTATCCCCCCGGAAGACGCTGCCGAGTGCGTGACAGCTGAACAGGAGGCTCAAACCAGAAAGTTTATTCAGGAAAATCTTGTAGAGATTGCCACGTTGTCAACTTTCGTTTCTGGTAATTATCAAGTGAAGGTCTATTCCACAAAATCCTCCTTGCATGTGGGGTATAATGATCTTTATTTCACTGTTGTCAAGAAAGCAACCGGCAATCATATCAAAACGGTGTCATTCGGGAACCTGCATCCCTTGATGAGTATGAACGGCGGGGCAAAGAAACACAGTACTCCTATCGGAAAGTCATTTAACCAGGTGGAACAGATGCCAATATATCATACATGGGTCTCTTTCCTCATGCCGACAGATGTTAAATCGAACAGTGGTTGGTTCATGTCATTCAACTATACCATGAAAGGGAACACCATCGAAGTGCCCAACCTGCCTTTCACGGTTGAGGCTTTACCTCAGGGACAGGTTTGGCTGAAAAACTTCAAACATAATGATAATGTTTACTTCCTGACCTTGGTTAATCCTGATAGATTCATTACGGGTAACAATGTGATAGAAGCTTATGTATCAAAGAAAGCAGCTGACATGACTCAGCCCTTTCCTTTGGCTGACGAAACCTTTTCTATTGACATCTATCCAACTATGCCCGACATGGGAAACCACAGTTCACCTAACAATATTGGGTTGAACAAACAGCCCTCAGGTATCTATCAAGGACAACTTAATCTGTCGATGACTGGTTTGTGGTTTATTCGCCTGCAAGTTAGGGATTCGTCCGACACTGTCATTGCCGGTAAAGAGAACTATGCAGAAGGCTTGGGTGAGCTGTATTGGGAAGTGACCCTATAGCACACAGTGGGTTACATATTGAAGCATCATTTTACTGATAAAGCCCATCTTTTGTCTGTCGGATAGTTTGCACACCATTGACCAACTGATTTAAATTCATTGCCTGTGAAGAAAAACTTTGTATATCTCACATGCCTATTTGGAGCCATATCCTTGGCTTCCTATGGCAAGCATCCGACCGATTCCATTCGCTCCGAGGTGAATCTTTCAGAAGTTGCGATATATTCCGAAATGGGCAGTCGGGCTAATAGGCCAACGAAGGGGTATTTGGCTTCTATCGATGAATTTCTTCAGTCATTATCCGGAATCAACATGGTTCGGAGAGGAGGTTTCGCTTGGGAAGTAATGGTGAACAACATGCCGAGCGAGCGATTGAGCACGACAATAGAAGGGATGAAGATATTCCATGCCTGTACGGATAAAATGGATCCAGTGACTTCTTATGTCGAGAGCGGCAACTTACAACGGATTTCCATAAATAGTGGCCTTGATGCCCAATTACAGTCTACAGGCAACATCGGTGGCAGCATCAACCTGCATTTAAATAAGGCAGGCTTCGACGGCAAGCGATTGGGATGTCGTTTGTTCTCCGGGATTGAAAGCAACGGTTGGCTACAAACTTACGGAGCAGATGCAGCATTCTCCTCGCACCACTATTATATGAATGTCGGCCTATCACATCGGCAGTCCTCCAATTATAAGGCTGGTGGTGGCGAAACCGTCAGCTTTTCCCAGTTCAAGAAGAATAATGCTTTTGTCAACTTCGGCTATCGACCCTCTATCAACCATATCCTCGAAGGATCCATGATCTATGATGTTGCCCGCCATGTAGGTTATCCGGCTCTGCTGATGGATGTCAAATTAGCCGAAGCCATAATAGGTTCTCTCTCTTATAAACGGAAGTGGACTGAAGGTTGGTTAACCGAATGGGAAACAAAGGCATACTATAACCACATCACCCATGAAATGGATGACACCAAACGTCCGGATGTGCCCGTCCACATGGATATGCCAGGCAGGAATCAAACAGCAGGACTCTACAGCCTTGTTTTTGGGAGGTGGAAACATCATACCTTTCAGATGAATTATGATGCCTATTACAATAAGGCTTTTGCGGATATGACAATGTATCCGCCGAAAGGTGCACCAGAATACATGCTTACCTGGCCTGATGTCAGAACTTTCAACACCAGCATTTCTATGCGAGATGATTACGATTTTGCAGCCGATCAAAGATTGCACATCGCATTCAAAGGGTCATATCAGACACGAAAAATAGCCAGCGATGAAGGCTATCGTGCTCTGCAGGTATACTTTCCGGAGATTTCCAAACGAAGATCAGATGTAGAGGGGCGACTTTCATTCAACTACCAATATTCCCCAAACCATTGGCTGATATCAGTTGGACTTGGTATTGGAAGCAGGACACCATCTGTTTCAGAATACAGTGGATATTTCCTTTTCAACACTTTCGACAATTACGATTATATGGGTAATCCGAATATCAAGAACGAGTGGGCGTTAGAGCCTAACCTGCTCATTGAATGGCGGACGACACGATTGGTTTTGAAAGCAGCTTGCAATGCCTTCTTCTTCAAGAACTATATGATAGGAATACCAGACGCCCGTTTCTCTGCGATGACTATTGGAGCACGCGGAGTGAAGGTTTATCAGAACCTATCATCATCTCAAATCATGAACTTATCGCTGAGTGCAGATTATCGGTTCTGTCGATGCTTCTCTATTTGGAACACACTCAACTACGCTTATAGTCGCGATAATTCGGGCAACTCCCTCCCTCTTATAGCTCCATTAGGATATAAGGGCGGGCTCAGGCTTCGTCATGGAATATGGATAGCCGAGACAAATTTCAAAGTCTCCACCTCTACACACCATTACGGAGAAAAATACGGCGGCATAAGAACCCCCGGTTATGGATTGTGGAATTTGAGCGGCGGAGCCCATTTTACCGTAGGCCGCACAGATCTTGAAATACGTGGAGGAATTGATAATGTGTTAGACCGGCGATACACTACTTTTTCCAATTGGAATCATATTCCTCAGAAAGGCCGCAACTTCTTCCTCAATCTCACAGCTATGTTATAGACAAAGGGAATCCTTGAGTCTGTAAAAAGCACATGGCTAATCACCAGTAACGCACACAAGCTTGATATCCGGGCACTTCTCCTTGGACAAATCTGCTATCGAACATCGAATTCAAAACTCAACAACCGTTCGAGCTGAGTGGCATAAATCAAACAAATATTAGCAAGGTTACGCTATCAACCAAGGAGCCTCAGAGTGCCAACAGCTCTTTATCTGTTCTGCCTGATGAACTCCTGAGGCGACATTCCCACAATTTTCCTGAAACAACGGCAGAAGTAATTCTGGTCTTTGTAGCCCACCTGCATGGCCACTTCCTTAATGGTCTGATTATTTTGCAGCAACAATGTTTCCGCACGCATCACGCGGTATTTCATCACATACTGTATAGGAGTCATGCCGGTTTGTTTTCTGAACAGCCGAATCAGACTTTCCTTGCACATGCAAACTTCTTCTGCCAACCGTTCGAGTCGGATGCTTTCATTTGAGTGCTGTTCTATATGCCATACAATACTTGCTATACGGCTGTCAGTAATAGCCTCACGACGCCTGGCATTACAGAAGAAGATAGAAAGCAGATATTGCAAAAGGCTGTTGATCTTCATCTTCTTTCCAATGCTGTTTTTCTCAAAGTGATTGTACATCGTCATGATACTCGACAAATGGTCATAGGTATCGGGCAACGACTCCTTGAGTGCATATTCCCCATACTCCTCACTGATATGCCTTACAATGCTTTCTATCATCGGAGTTGTCTTCATCTCAAAAGGCAGGTCGTATTGATGATAGAGACTCATCAACTGATGGCTCGGATCCATAAAGTGGATATAATAATGCTCAAAGCAGCCATTGGATATGTCCCAATGCGTGGCTAATTCCGGGATAAGATAAATATGTCCGGGGGTGAGTTGATGCTTCACACCGTTCATCACCACCTTGGCTGCTCCTCGGGTGACCAGATATAGCCTTGAGAAACTACTGCAGAGCGGGCCATAGTTCCAATTCTCATTATCTTTGGAATATCCTAAGTGAATCAGTGAAAGTCGGCTGTTGAATGAATCCATAGTTTATATGCTTGCTGGTTGTAAAGATAAAAAAATTATTGAATAAAGAATCATGAAATTGGAAACATTAGGATAATATTGACAATATAGCGCATAATAATGGAGAAAAACATTGTTTTCTTGATTGGCAGTTGGGGTATATTGATATTTTTCCTTTATTTGTAAACGAAACCATCAATAACCTAAAAGCAGATCATATGAAACCAAAGCAAACCTATCCAAAAATCGGAATCCGTCCTACCATTGACGGTCGTCAAGGTGGTGTACGCGAAAGTCTTGAAGACAAGACCATGGCATTGGCTCATGCCGTTGCAGAACTTATTTCCACACACCTTCGCAATGGCGACGGCTCACCTGTCGAGTGCGTCATTTCAGACACAACCATTGGCCGAGTAGCCGAAAGCGCTGCCTGCGCAGAGAAGTTCGAACGCGAAGGCGTGGGAAGCTCCATCACCGTCACCAGCTGCTGGTGCTATGGTTCGGAAACGATGGACATGAACCCATACTATCCTAAAGCCGTATGGGGGTTCAACGGCACCGAGCGTCCGGGCGCCGTCTATCTCGCTGCCGTGCTCGCCGCACATGCACAGAAAGGCCTGCCCGCTTTTGGCATCTACGGCCGCGACGTGCAAGACCTCGACGACAATACCATTCCTGCCGATGTGGCGGAAAAGATTCTGCGTTTTGCCCGTGCGGCACAAGCCGTGGCGACCATGCGGGGCAAGTCGTATCTCTCACTGGGCAACACCTGCATGGGTATTGCAGGTTCCATTGTCGATGCCGATTTCTTCCAAGACTATTTAGGTATGCGCACCGAGTATGCCGACCTCGTGGAGATTCTGCG
>CAYVGR010000081.1:0-9348 GCA_964450065.1 uncultured Prevotella sp.
ACACAACACTTGGTATCATGAAACGCACGCTGGAATATATATAGCCGTTGATGTCAGGAAAATGCACCTTGACCACTCCCATCTTGGATGACGGGTCGTTTCGGAAGAGCACCTGACTGTAGGTAAACTCCCCACCCTCGTCAGAATAATCCGGGCACCGGTACACTTCTCGACCGTCTTGTGTGCATACCGTGAAATGATATGGAATATTGATTCCGTTGTTCATCAATTCTGCCTTAAGGTCTTGGTCGAGTATCTTGAAGTTTACCCGTTCTTTCAGGGGCTTGTCTGAGGCCGAATAGAGAATGTTCATCACTACCTCGTCGAGCAATGCTTTCTGATATACATATCTGTTTTTAACAATTTCCTGCAATGATTTGCTTGCTTCTGTATTTGAGTTCTTATCCGTTCTCAATATCATAGCCTTGGGCATGTGCCCAGGCTTATTGGTCATTGTCTTCAACTCGAAAGTAGAGTACACTGTGCCATTTTTCCCAGCAACAGAATACTGAGGTAATTGCTGCTCCGTGTTGTCATGGGGGGCGTCCCGACGTATGCCTGCGCTATCTTTTTGGGACGCACGTCGCTCTGCCTCGCTGATATCTCGCTCAAGATAGCGCAATGTTTCGTTAAGCTCCAAATTTCTGGAAGCCTGATAGAGAGCCCGGTTTGCACTTTCGTCAAACTGCTCCTTTTTCATATTAGCCATCTCCTGGATATAAATAAGCTGTAGCCCAAGCAATATTACAAAGGCTACACCCATGATGATGGATATGGTCCAAATGGTCCTCTTTTTCATATTTACAAAGATAAGCTATTTCTTAACAAGTTAACAATTAGTTGTTAATTAATATCATGTATTTTGTTATTTTTAACCAATCCAGAGCATTATGAATCACCATGATAAACTAAAATCCCTCCCAGTGTTGCTATCAACATTAGGAGGGAATAGAGAGTTAATGGTTGAAATATTTTATGCTTCTTCTTCCATTTCAGCATCATGCTCGCTAATGAGCTTTTGTTGCAAGTCGCCGGGCACAAGTTCGTAACTTGCAAACTTGGTCGTAAAACTGGCTCGTCCACCAGTCAATGAACTGAGCGCGATGCTGTAGTCGGACAGCTCTTTCAATGGAATCTTGGCTGCAAGCTTTTGGTATCCTGCTTCGGCATCCATACCCATGATGATTGCCCGTCGTCCTTGCAAGTCACTAATTACATCTCCCATATAGTCGCCTGGCACAAATACTTCGAGGTCGTAGATAGGTTCAAGGATTTTAGGACCGGCTTCCTTAAATGCGCTGGAGAATGCATGACGGGCAGCTAATGTGAAAGACAGCTCGTTAGAGTCTACCGGGTGCATCTTTCCATCATACACGACAACGCGTACGTCGCGGGCATAACTGCCTGTCAGCGGGCCTCGCTCCATACAATCCATAACACCCTTGAGTATGGCAGGCATAAAGCGGAGGTCTATTGCACCACCCACAACAGAATTGATAAACACCAGTTTGCCACCCCATGGGAGGTCTTTTTCTTCCTTCGACTTAATGTTCATCTTGTATTCCTGCCCTCCGAAACTATAGTTTGTGGGATCGGGCATGCCTTCGGCGTATGGCTCAACGATAAGATGCACCTCGCCAAACTGTCCGGCACCACCACTTTGCTTCTTATGCCTATATTCCGCCTTGGCCTTCTTTGTAATAGTTTCGCGATATGGAATTTTAGGTTCACCAAAAATAACAGACAGTTTCTCGTTGTTTTCCAAACGCCACTTCAACGTACGCAAATGGAACTCACCCTGTCCATGAATAATGGTTTGGCGTAGCTCTTGGCTCTGCTCAACAACCCATGTGGGGTCCTCTTGGTGCATCTTGAGCAAGGCAGCCATTAGCTTTTCCATATCTTGGATGTTCTCGGTTCTGACAGAACGGCTATACTTAGAGTTGGGATATTTAATAAAATTAAAGCGTTGTTCTACATCCTTATCATTCAAGGTGTTTCCGGTTTTTACATCCTTAAGCTTTACGGTACAGCCAATATCACCGGCATTAAGCTGGTCTACAGCAATGCGGTTGGCTCCGGCGCAGGCATATATTTGCCCTATACGTTCCTTAGAGCCTCGGTCGGCATTGCTAAGGTCGTCTCCCGGCTTCACAGTGCCACTCACAACTTTGAAATAAGACACTTCTCCAATATGTGGCTCCATACTTGTCTTGAAGAAATACAAGCTTGTCGAACCATTGCTGTTGGCTTCCACCTCCTCACCACGGGTATTGCGAATCTTAGGCATCTCGCTTACAAATGGCACAACATTCCCTAAGAATTCCATCAACCTTTGCACACCCATATCATGATGAGCAGCAACACAGAATATGGGGTAAATGCTACAGGAAACCAGTCCTTTACGAATTCCCTCACGCATTTCGTCCTCAGTAAGGGTGTCGCTTTCAAAGAATTTTTCCATCAAAACTTCATCGTTCTCTGCAGCAGCTTCTACCAGTGCTTTATGGAGTTCCATGGCCTTGTCCATTTCTTCAGCAGGAATGTCCTCTCTCTTGGGTTCACCTCCATCCGGTCCCCAGGAGAGTTTCTTCATGATAAGCACATCGATTATACTGTGGAAGTTAGGGCCGGTTTCCAAAGGATATTGAACCTGCACGCACTTGGAACCATAGATATCCTTCATGGTGGTGATGACGTTATCAAAATCACATTTCTCGGAATCTAATTGGTTGATTAAGAAAATAACCGGTTTCTTTAACTTCTGTGCATAACGGAAGTTGTTTTGGGTTCCAACCTCCGGGCCGTATTGACCATTGATGAGGATAACAGCCTGGTCGGTAACATTTAGTGAAGTAATTGCTCCTCCCACGAAGTCGTCGGCCCCCGGACAATCTATAATATTGAGTTTTTTATTATTCCATTCAACATGAAACACTGTTGGAAAGACAGAGTAACCATACTCAAGCTCAACGGGGAAGTAGTCGCAAACCGTATTCTTTCCTTCCACCGTCCCACGACGCTTAATGACACCTGCCTCAAAAAGCATACTCTCGGCAAGAGTGGTCTTGCCGCTACCCGCACTGCCAATCAATGCGATGTTTTTAATTTCGTTAGTCTGATATACTCTCATATCAAAAGATTTAAAGTGTTAGTAATAAAAGTTATTTCGATAAGGTTAGAAATGGATTTTACCAATCCGTTGCTAAAGATAAGTAAAAAACACAATGCTCCAAAAGATTAAGAGTGAAATGTTATTTATTTTAAAACTAATTAGTACTTTTACAGTCAGAAAGAATATTTTATGGCCGGACTCTACGTTCATATCCCTTTTTGTGCAAGCAGGTGCATTTACTGCGGATTCTACTCCACGATTCATTCAGAACTACAGGATAAATATGTGGATGCTCTGTGTCATGAAATGGAACTCAGACACGAGAGACCAGCCATTAGCACCATATATTTCGGAGGCGGAACTCCCAGTCAGCTCTCAGACGAAAACCTTAACAAACTGTTCACTCACATATATAATATATATCGTGTGGACACAGATGCGGAGGTGACAATGGAGTGTAATCCTGATGATATTCGCGACAACATGTTTCTCCATTTGCCAGTGAACAGAATAAGTATGGGCGCACAAACATTTTCAAACAAGCGCCTGCGCTTTCTTCAACGCCGACATACCGCTGAAGAAGTAGGCCAGGCTGTGTTGCTGCTCCGCCAACAAGGCATCCAAAATATCAGTATCGACCTGATGTTTGGGTTCCCCAACGAAACTATGGCTGATTGGGAACAGGACATCTGTCATGTATTAAATCTACGGCCACAACATATTTCCGCCTACGGTCTGATGTATGAAGAGGGCACTCCCCTTTATAGACAATTACTGCAAAACAAAGTGAAGGAAATTGACGAGAACCTTAGTCTGGCCATGTATGATACTCTTGTCGACCGCTTAAAGAACGTTGGATATGAGCACTATGAGTTCAGCAACTTTGCGCTACCGGGATTTAGGAGCCGACATAATTCAAGCTATTGGCACAACGTTCCCTATATTGGGTTGGGAGCTTCGGCCCACTCCTACGACATCACCACCCGTCGGTGGAATGTGTCCGACCTTCACCAATACATGGAGTCCATCTGGCAAGATTCTCTTCCATACGAGGAAGAGGTGTTAAATGAAGACACAAGATATAACGATCTTGTAACCACAGCTTTAAGAACATGTGAAGGCATCGATTTAACCATGCTCACATCTTCCTATCGCGACTTCCTTTTTCGGAATGCAAAACCTCATCTCGACCGTGGATTCCTGTTGCTTGAAAACAATCATATCCGCTTTTCCCGAGCCGGCATCAAGATTAGCAACAGCATCATGAGCGACCTGATGAAGGTATAATTTGCCCTTTCGAAAATTTAGATTACACAATCAGTTGTGGGAGTTTTCTGCCCTATCTAATAACGCTATAAACACCTATGGGGCACAGAACGAAACGTATAAAATGAGTTGAGGATAAAAACGGCTTATTACATTATGTTTCAAAGAGTTATGCGTATCGATAGAAGATAAGCCTGCAAAACGAAACGTTTACATTGGTTTAATTTTGGTTTACATCGAGGGGCTTTTCGTTTACATGAGGCTGGCGAAAGGTTTACATACATAGGGCTGCACGTTTGCGCGTGTGGTCTTTTTTTTGTTGCTATGTATAGAAACCCCTTATACACGGGCGTTTCGGGCGTACAGGGGCTTTATATATGCCCAAATTTGACCTGTGTGAGAATGACATTAAAATGCGTTTGCAAGGATAGTAAAATTAAAGTTGTTATCACCTTTTTCTTCGTGCTTTGTGGGTGATTTTAGGTACTGGTTGTTCAGGTGGTTGTTCAAAGTGGTTGTTCATTTTTCAAAAAGTGGTTGTTCAAAAGTAGGTTTTGAGCGGGTACGATACAAGGGGGTGAAGATACTACTTTTCTTGCGATATGCGTGTTTTATGTTGCGATAGGCCCACCCTAAATGCCACCTGTTTTTAAAACGCCACCTTATTAAATAACACTATATCAAATGCTTTGCTAATTTTTAACTGTAAAACAGGGGGGGAAGGAATATGAGTAGGGAGTGAGAGGGAGTGAGAGGGAGTGAGAGGGACTGTTGATGGCTACTTTTCTTTGTTGTATGAATGTTGCATTTTATTGTATTGTTGTTGCAACCGATCTATTCGACTAAGAATAATCGGATACGGTTGCAACTCTTTCATCTCCCTAATATTTGCCAGTTCCTGAATGAGGTAATTTATACGATTAATCCGCGCGGAAGGTCGAACGTAGGAGTCAAGGACATCTTTCCAATAACTCTCAAATGATGAAAGGACATTATTAAGTAACTGCTCCTCATCAATATTCAGTTCTCTCCAATTATATAGGGTTTGAATGTCGTGCTCGTTTAGCTTGTGATCACAGGTTCCGTAGAAAAATTCCATTTGACAGAATCTAATACCTGTATCTCTTTAATCCGCCCTTTTCATCATACCGGATATTATGTATTTCTGTTTCCTTCTCTGCTATTTGGTTGGCAAGCCGTCGCGTCTTCGCCTCAACTACCATCTGCCGGCAATAAGCCTCGCTGTTTTGTGTCAGTGCCTCATACCATTTAGCCACATTGTTAAAATAACCCATCGACTCCCCGTAGGTGTCATTGAGACGATCAACAATTCTCTTTTCATCTTTTGACACATCCTTACCGCTTGCCTTCAGGTCAATGAGACCCTTTAATTTCTGCCTGTTTGTTTCCAGTTCAGACGAAGAGCTGGTATAGGCATCCGTGGCGGCCTTTTCCACTTCCTTAAGTCTTTCGGTCTCTTCCTGAGCCAATCGAGCCTCCCGTGTAACATTTTTCATGCCGTTTGTTACGTCGTCCGCCTTAGTCGCAAACAGCGACAAAATGCCTGTTATGACTGCAATAGCAATACCTATACCGGAGACAGCCATCAGCCCCAAGATGGCCGCACGCATGGCGACAGCTTGCACCACCGCTCTTTTGGCGCTGAAAGCCCATGCGATGTTGGCCATCTTGCCATAATATAATTGTTTAGACCAAAGGAATTGCGCAGCTGCCGCTATCTTAGATGCAGCCGCCTGTGCGTATGTGACGGCAATATTCAGTCTCAGCCCATTTACAAGTTTAGTGACGCTCGCATATATGCCCTGTGCCCCACTAATCGCCGTACTAACTCCCATAAATGCCAAGCCTAATTCCCCGGCGGCAGAGACTGCTGGTTCTATACTCTCAAATAGAGCCCCCATTTTTTCTTTCATGTCGCCGAGGGTGTTGGACATCTGTTTGGCCTTTCCTGCGTCGGTCTTGGCAAGTTCGGCATTCATGTTGCCCACATTGTCCGTGATGATTTGGGCAAGCATGGACGCTTTTTCGCTTTCAGCTCCAAACTTAATCACTTGTTCCTGCGCGTCCGTAAAGGTTATGCCCACTCGGCGCAGCGCCGATGCCTGTCCCTGCAGAGCCTTACCCATTAAATTTCCGACATTGACAGCATCCTGCCCTGTTGCCGACAGTCCTTTTTGCTGAGCGAGCAGATTGTTCATCGCCGGGATGAGCACCTCAAGGCTTGACTTCTGACGAATGAAAGTGGCTATCTGCTGTGCCCCGGCGAGCTGTACCTCGTCACCAATCACACCGAGTTCCTGTTGGGCGCTGGCCAAACGCTTGATGGAATCGATTTCAGCATCCGAGGCCTCCATACGTTGGCGCATCACGGTCGCCAACTTCGTTTCGGCTTCTACCTGCACAGCGTTTGCCGCGGTGTAAGACTGCATGACACCGATCATCTGCTGCATTCCAATAATAGCATTTTGGATAGAAGCTCCAACTTGTGTAAAGCTCAGCATCTTATCCCGAAACTTGGCCGCTTTCGTACGGGCGTTATCCACTTCATCCGCAAGTTTTCTTACGTCTGTAGTAGCCGTAACGAGCTGCTCTTTGCCATCAATGGTCAGTTTAATGTTAAACTTTACTTCTTTTGCCATTTTTTATCGTGATTGCTTGCTTGTTTAATCCTCTTTATATATTTTTACAGCATGGAAGACAAAGAGTTTGAAAAAATCAGAAGGAAATGGCGGATTATTCGCTCATGGTTCCAGATCATCGGGCTCATTTTTATCGTGTCCTTTGGGCGGATTATCCTTGCCTTTTGTGGATGGCATACGGATCATATTCAGGGGCTCGTTGTCATAACTTTTATTTCTGTCGCCATTCTATGTCCCATTGCTACCTATAGTATATCTGAACAATCGCTCACCGAGCTTGATATGGTCGATGAATATGAGGATGAAAAAAACAAGGAGGAGAACGGACTTTAGTTTTTCAATCTTGTAACCAGTTTCTCAAACCTTGATTTACTTTCCGCGGATGTAGGCATGGGCGCCTTTAATTCTTGACCATGTTTCTCCCATGGGAACGGCAGCAGTTTTTCGGGTGAGATCTTGTTTTTTACATGGGGCTGTATCGTTATGGTCGCCAACATCCTCATACGATTCCACCTGTCCTTATATTGTTCTTCTCGACTATCCCGGTAAGCCCTGTAAATACTTTCGAACTCTACGGGAGTAAGACGGCAGAAGTCATCATAGGACAGGTGGATCTGACTCAGGGCAACGCCCAGTATCTCGTAGATCGCTATTTCCTTTTTTTTTCGTCCCCGGCCTCTGCTTCCTCACTTACTGATTTGCTCCAGTCTTCCATTTCCTCCGGGGTGAGACTGTCAGCAAAATCCAAGAGCGACATGCCAAACTCCACGCCGTCGGCCTTGCACGCAGAAACAACGCAGCACCATAAGAATGTGCACATGTCGGACAGCCCACCGTCAATGTCGGTAACCTCTTTTCCCGTTTCCTGCTTGAAACGGAGCATCGCCCCCATAGTCTGTCTACAGGGGTATGCCTTTCCGTTGATGACTATTTTCATGCGCTGGTTCCTCCCGCCTTTGACGAAGCCACAGACCCTGACTCGCTAAGACCTGCCGCCACCTTTGCGACCTTTCCGCAGTTCTCCAGCTGTACGCTGTACTTGGCGTCGTCACCCGCCTGCCCGTCAAGTTCGAGCGATGTGATGATGTATTTTCCGCTATACCCTCCGCTGGTTTTTCCAGTTCGCTTGTCGCCATCGCGCAATCCGTAGGAGGCGTCGATGGGTTCGCCAGCGAGCTGTTTTTCCTTGAGCTGATCGTAGGTGGGTGTGCTACTGTCGCCGTCGGTGAGCACACATCCCTCTGCGGAGATGCTCTCTGAGAAGCTCTTTACATATTTCTCCTTCCACTTGCCACTTGCAGCCTCTTTTGTGACGCGCTCACCTGTCTCGGTGGTGGTGGTTACCTTGCATCCAGTGGAAAATCCCAGGGCGCTGCCACCCACGCTAAGGATGAGGTTTGTTCCGTCTAAAACACTTTTTGCCATATCTTTCTTATTAAATTGGTTAATACTATGCCGGCCGCCACCCCGACGATGAAGGCGATGAATGTAATTTTGAGACCTGGGGCTTCGCGCTCCTTTGCCGTTTCCTTCAACTCGCTGTTTGCCCTGTTTGCCTCATTGAGTTGCCGTTTGAGCGTGATGATGTTCTTTGAGTAACTTGCGGCTACCAGTAGCAGTGAGTCGCATTGTGCCTCAATGATGATTTGCTCAGGCTCATTCGCCGTTGCCGGTTTCCTTTGGAGTTTGACGGCCGCCTGTTTTTCCCTTGCCGTGTACGCCGCTGACGGTGGCAGAGATCTGATGCTGTCGAGTGGCAGCTTGAGACCGACTGTTGCCATGGGCACCCTCACCGGCTTCTGCCATGTTTGGGTGACCATCGCCGTGAGACTGTCCCTTTGCAGGCTCATGCTTTCCCCGTGCAGGCTTTGGCGTGTCACTGTCTTGGTCGAGCGACAGCTCCACGCTGACAGGGCAAGTAGTGCGATGAGGGCATATCTGAATAGCCTCGATGGCCCGTGAGAGTCGGTTGAGCGCCCGTCGCATCTTGTCGCCATCGGTGCGAAGATTCTCAATTTTGTCATAGTTGGTTTCGTTTTGCTGTTGCAGACTGATGAGTTCACGGCTCACCATGTCGTACATCTGCTTGTAGGTATCCTCTATCTTTTTTTTCTCCTCGACGGTTCTGAGGCGTCGGTTGGCGATCCAGGCAATGGCGGCGCCGATACCGCCCGATGGGATTGCCCATTGCAGGATTTGAAATATCGTGTCTCCCATTGCTCTGTGTTATGAATGCTGATTGAACGTTTGCCGTATGCCTATCCCGGCTATCCACTGGCCCACGTCGAACGAGGGGCATTGCTTGGC
>CAYVGR010000082.1:0-9344 GCA_964450065.1 uncultured Prevotella sp.
TTCAGTCTTGAATGTATCGAATGAATGTGTGGAAGTCTCAGTGTTGATTGAGCGCGAGTGGGGAAGGCTGTGTTTATGCAGGTTTTGGTTTAGTGTTTTTTGATTTGTTTTTTAGGAAAAGTCAAAACTTTTTTGTACTTAATATGAGGAATTAGAAAAAGATGTGTTATTTTTGCATCAGCATACTATATTGCGAACGATGAGTGAGAGCATAGAAAAAATAATTGATATTGACCAGGTGTTGAGGAGCAAGATGGGCAGCAGGGCGAGGTATGTGCCTCGGTTTGTTGTCGGGTGGCTGAAACGCTTGGTTCATGAGGACGAAGTAAACCGGTTCTTGTGGGAAAGTCGTGACAAGGAAGGTACGGAGTGGCTTGAAGAGTGCGTGAAGTACCTTGATATGCATGTCACGATAGAGGGTAAGGAAAACCTGCCCGACAAGAACGACGGCAAGCTCTATACGTTTGTGTCCAACCATCCGTTGGGAGGACAGGATGGTGTTTGTCTGGGTGCTATCATCGGTAGGCATTATGATGGAAATTTCCGATATCTTGTTAACGATTTGTTGATGTTCCTGCCCGGACTCCGGCCACTTTGTATCGGTATTAACAAAACTGGAAAACAGGGACGAAACTTCCCGAAAATGGTGGAGGCCGGTTTCAGTAGCGAGAACCATATACTGATGTTTCCGGCAGGTTTGAACTCCCGTGACTTCGGGGGTGTTATCCGCGATTTGCCTTGGAAAAAAACGTTTATCTCCAAAAGCGTGAAGTATCAACGTGACGTGGTTCCCATTTATTTCAGCGGTCGCAACTCCAAGCGGTTTTACCGACTGACGAAGTGGCAGAAAAGGCTGGGGCTGAAGGTAAATATTGCCATGATGTTTCTGGTAGATGAAATGTATAAAAATGTTCACAAGAATTTCCGCATTGTTATTGGTAAACCTATTCCATGGCAAACATTCGATAAGAGCAGAACGGCGATGGAATGGGCACAATTTGTACAAGATAGGGTTTATGAACAAGCAGGGCCGGCCGGTTTGCGCGCTGAGTAAGCCTAATGAATAATGATTATGGAAGAAGATATTATTAAGCCAATTAGCAAGGAGTTGTTGCGAAGCGAACTGACACCCGAACGTTTGCTACGAACAACCAACAAGAGCTATAACGATATATATATCATCAACGCGCGGAGTGCACCCCATGTGATGCAGGAAATCGGGCGCCTGCGCGAAATTGCTTTCCGAACGTCAGGTGGGGGGACGGGTAAGTCGGTGGATATCGACGAGTTCGACATGATGGAAAATGGATGCATGCAACTCGTAGTGTGGAATCCAGAAGCCGAGGAAATTATAGGTGGCTACCGTTATTTGTTTGGCGACAAGTGGCAGTTGAATGATGAGGGACAGCCCAAATTGGCCATGAACCATATGTTCAGGTTTTCTGAAAAGTTTATGAAGGACTATGCGCCGTATACGGTGGAACTTGGGCGCTCGTTTGTCTCGCTGGAATATCAGAACATCAGAAAGAACTCGAAGTCTATTTTTGCCTTGGACAACCTGTGGGATGGGCTGGGGGCGCTGACCGTTATCAATCCCGACTGCAAGTATTTTTTGGGCAAGATGACGATGTATTCATCGTTTGTGCGTCGTGGCAGGGATATGATACTTTATTTCCTCAACAAGCATTTTGGTGACAGGGAACGGCTCGTTGTTCCGATGAAACCGCTGGAAATAGAGACTTCTCAGGAGGAATTTGCCCGCCTGTTATGTGAGGATGATTTCAGGAAAGACTACCGAATCCTTAATCGTGAGGTGCGCAAATTGGGCTTCAACATCCCTCCCCTTGTTAATGCTTATATGAATCTAAGTCCCACTATGAAGTTCTTTGGCACAGCCATCAACTATGAGTTTGGTGATGTCGAGGAGAGTGGAATCCTGATTGCTATGGACGAGATATTTGAAGAAAAGCGTATCCGCCACATCAATAGTTTTGTAAAAGAGCATCCGGAAGCTCTCAAGATTCCGGGAAAACCGAATAATGTGATATTGTAGGGAGTGAGTGTTGTGGTGCCGATTCTTGTTTTTTGCTATATAATCGGCAGCGATATGCCATTAATTTTTTGATAAATGTCGAGGGCATAAACATCGGTCATGCCGCTGATGTAATCGAGAACGGCCATGATTCGTGTTTCTAAGTTCTCGCTTCTGATTTCATATTGACTGCTGAATCGCTCGATAAGTTGTTGGCTATGGAACTTGTCGGGTTGAACAGCGGCTTCGATAAGCCGTTGCATCAGTGTTTCCATAATCTTATAACCACTCAGTTCCACGTCCAGAACGGGTTTGCTGCGGTAAATTCTCTTGTGGGCAACCTCTGCGCAGCGCTTGTAGGCTATGCGTTGCGGATAGGCTATGTTGTCAATAAGGCTGCCCTGGAAGGTGCCGTTCAGAATTTCTTCCTCATGTTCTAAGAAAGTCTTTACACACTCGTTTTGCAAGATGCCCACGGCGCAGGAGCGCATGTAGACGATTTGTTCGTTGATATCGGTAACACCCTCCTCGCCCAGACGCTTGCGTATGGAGGTTTGTGTGGGCTGGTCGAAGAAACTCAGAAGCAAGTCGGCGGCTTCGTCGTATGAAAGAATCTTGAGCTTGTGAGAGTCTTCAATGTCCATGATTTGATAGCAGATGTCGTCTGCTGCTTCCATTAAATAGACTAAGGGGTGACGTGTATATGCAAGCGGCTCGCCGGGTTGGGAAGTGCGAATAATGCCCAATTCATCGGCTATTTTGCGATATGTGTCGGCTTCTGACGAGAAGAAGCCGAACTTTCCGTGCGTTCCCGTCGCACCGCTGGCGTAGGGATATTTCACGACAGAAGCCAAGGTGGAGTATGTCATGACAAAGCCGCCGGCCCTGCGCCCCATGAAACGGTGGGTCAGTAGCCGGAAAGCATTGGCATTCCCCTCAAAGTGTGTGATGTCTTTCCAGAATTCCGGAGACACCTGGGCTTGGAGGAACGTGCCCTCGCCCTCGGTGAAATAGGTTTGGATGGCTTTCTCTCCAGAATGTCCGAACGGTGGGTTCCCCATGTCGTGGGCCAGTCCTGCTGTTTGCACGATGGTGCCGATTTCCTCGAAGAGCGTGCCTCGCAGTTCCGGATATTTCTCGATAAGGCGGCGTGCCACGTCGTCGCCCAATGATTTGCCGAGCGAGGACACTTCCAAAGAGTGGGTAAGTCGGTTGTGGACAAACACGCTTCCCGGCAATGGGAAAACCTGAGTCTTGTTTTGTAGTCGGCGAAAAGGTGCCGAATAGATGAGGCGGTCGCCGTCGCGCTTGAATTCCGAGCGGTCGTCGTGACGCATGGGGTGGCGGAATTCCTGTCCAAGTCGCTTGTTGGATATGAGTTGTTTCCAGTTCATAGGATAAATATTTGCATGTGTTGTTTGTTCTTTATTGATAGGGGGAGTTACAAAGTTACCGCTTATTCTTCTATTTTCTTTCTTTTTAATAATTAAAATGTAATAATGTGGCTGTAATTCATTAATTTTGCATTTCGTATGGTAAAGATAAAAGTTGTAAACAAAGGGCGTCAGCCGCTACCGGCATATGCCACCGTGCAAAGCGCGGGAATGGATCTGCGTGCTAATCTTGATAAGGCGATTATCTTGAAGCCTATGGAGCGGCGCCTGGTGCCTACGGGGCTACATATTGCCTTGCCCGAGGGATATGAGGCGCAAGTGCGCCCAAGGAGTGGGTTGGCACTGAAGCACGGCATCACGGTGCTCAACTCTCCGGGCACAATCGATGCCGACTACAGGGGCGAGGTGATGGTGCTGCTTGTTAATTTCTCGCAAGAAGACTTTGTTATTAATGACGGCGAGCGCATCGCTCAGATGGTGATCGCGCGTTATGAGCAGGTTGATATGCAACTCGTTGAAGTGCTCGATGAAACAGAAAGAGGCACGGGAGGATACGGTCATACGGGCGTGAAGTAATTATAGGGAGAAGGAAGATGAGATATATGCAGAGACATTCGGCTTTCATCTTTTTGGTAATGCTTCTTATGGTAGGCATGACCGGATCTTCGGTGGCTCGAGCGGGAAAGAAGAAAACAGTGGCTCCGGACACAGTGAAAGCAGATGCGTTGGATGATGTTGATCGCATGCGGTATAACTATTTTTTTCTGGAGGCAGTATGCCAACAGAATGCCGGACGCTATGCAGCAGCATTCGATTTGCTGAATCGTTGCTTAGAAATTGATTCGGGGGCAGCAGAGGCTTATTATATGCAAGCCCGCTATTTCTCGCAGCTCCGTAACGACAGTTTGGCTCTGCATTATTTGGAAACAGCGGCTCGACTGAGACCGAGCAATGATACCTATCAGGAGAAAGTGGCTCAGTTCTATATTGGAATGGGCAACTACGATAAGGCCATTGAGACATACGAGCGGTTGTATGCAGTACAACTGGATCGCAGCGATGTGGTGAACATTCTTATACAACTCTACAAACAGCAGAAAGAGTATGACAAAATGCTTGATGCCATCGACCGCATGGAGCGCATAGAAGGCGAGAGCGAACAGTTGGCCTTGGCCAGAATGAGTGTTTATGAACTCAAGGGAGATACAAAAAACGCATATAAAACTCTGAAAGACTTGGCTGATACTCATCCCAATGACTTGACTTTCAGTATTATGTTGGGCAACTGGCTGATGCAGAATGGAAAGCCAAAGGAGGCGTACAAACTGTTCTGTAAGGCGTTGGAAAGCGAGCCTGAGAATACGTATGCGCAGAGTTCGATGTACGATTACTACCGTGCGGCAGGACAAGACGTGCAGGCCAATGAGATGATGGAGCGTGTGTTGTTGGGCAAGGACACCCCTGATGATAATCGAATACAGTTTATTCGCCAAGCCATTCAGGAAAACGAACGGCAGGGTAGCGATTCCTTGAAGATGATCAGACTGTTCGATCGTATGCGGGAGGCTCTCCCAGAAGATGTTGCGGTGGCCGAAATGAAAGTAGCTTACTACACGCTCAAGAAAATGCCTGAGGATGAAATCAACCAAGCTTTGGTTGATTTGTTGGAGCTTGCGCCGGATAATGGAGGTGCGCGTTTCCAGTTAATTCAGAACAAATGGGCTAAGCAGAACTGGAAGGAAGTAGCAGAACTCAGCGAGCCGGGCATGCTGTATAATCCCGATGAAATGGCTTTTTATTACTTTACGGGTCTTGCCCGATACTATCAAAAGGACGATGTGGGTGCTCTCGATGCCTTCCAACGCGGTACGGCCGAAATCGATGACAAGAGCGACCCTTCCATTGCGAGTGATTTCTATGCCATTATGGGGGATATATATCATAGCCGTGGAGAAACGGAAAAAGCATATGCCGCTTTTGACAGTTGCCTGCAGTGGAAGCCCGATCATATCATGACACTCAACAACTATGCCTACTATCTGTCGATAGAAGGTAAGGACTTGAAGCGTGCGGAGGAGATGAGTGCCAAGACGGTGAAGGCAGAGCCGAAGAATCCAACCTATCTCGATACATACGCGTGGGTACTTTATTGCCAAGAACGATATGAGGAAGCCAAGATTTATATTGATCAGGCATTGAAATTCAGCGAGGACACAACACTCAGTGCAGACGTTTTAGAACATGCCGGAGATATTTATATCAAGGCCGGGAATACTGATGAGGCTTTGCAGATGTGGCAAAAGGCCATTGATGCCGGAGGCGATGCGGCGGCATTGAATAAGAAAAAAGAACGTTATACTAAGAAGAAATGAAAATACTAAGCAGGATTATATTGATGTGTGTGCCTTTGCTGATGGCATCTTGTGGAGCCAAGAAAGCCCTGGTAAAGGATTCTTCTGTTGCGACAACGTCCCCGGCATCAAAGGGCACGTCTGCTGTATCACGAGAGTTGGCGTTTGTTCAGAAGGTGAGCGACCGGAAAGTGTATGCCAAAAACATCGTTGCCGACATGAAGTTCACAGCCCAAATGGGGAGTCGTGACATCACCGTGCCGGGAACTTTACGCATGCGTAAGGATGAAGTGATACGGTTGCAACTGTCCATTCCGTTGATTGGCAGCGAGGTGGGAAGACTGGAATTCACACCTGACTATGTACTAGTGATCGATAGGATGCACAAACAATACATCAAGGGAGACTACAATCAGATCGACTTTTTGAGAGACAACGGGCTGAATTTCTATTCTCTTCAAGCGTTGTTTTGGAATCAGCTGCTGTTGCCCGGAACCTCAAGGGTGGGCGAGAGAGACCTTTATAAATTTCAGACAAGGCTTGATGGAATGGAAGAAAATGTGCCTGTGACCCTGCAAAATGGAAAGATGAACTATGTATGGATGGCCAACCGGGAGAGTGGACTCATAGGTGAGACGATAGTAAGCTATAGCAGTAGCAAACATGGAAAATCGGATTTGATGTGGAAATATACAGATTTCAGACCGCTTGGAACTAAAAAATTCCCTGCCACTCAAGAGTTCTCGTTCTCTACCACTTCTACCACAGCAGCTAATAGGTTGCAGAAAATGACGGTGAGGCTCGAAATGAGCACGTTGAAAACCTCTGACAACTGGGAGCCTCGGAGCACCGTTTCCAACAGATATAAGCAGATGGATGCCAAAGATATCTTTGGCAAACTACTTAATATGTAATGAGAAGAATACTAACTATACTTTTAGCGTTGAGCTTTGTTGTTGCTGGGGGAGCGCAAACCCGAAAGCGATCAACAGGGAAATCTACTCGCACAACAAAGACAACGAAGAGTACCCCACAAAGGAAGAAAACCGGAAAGTCAACCACTTATAGTAATTCGTCGATCCGAGGATTGCAAAATCAACGCTCGGCTATTCAGAAAAAGATTCGGGAGCAGGAAAAAGCCTTGAAGACAAACAAGACCGATGTGGAGAAGCGGTTGCGCAGCTTGTTGTTGTTGAATGGGGAGATAGCGCAACGGCAAAAGAATATAGAAGGGATACAAACCGACATTGGGCATATTGAGGAAAATATTGGGATACTTAATATGCAGCTCAAAACACTGGAGCAGCAGCTCAAGGGACGTCAGGCCAAATACATCAAGTCTATGAAATACATGGCACGGCATCGCACCGTGCAAGACAAGCTGATGTTTATTTTCTCTGCAAAAAACCTTTATCAGATGTATCGTCGTCTTCGCTTCGTGCGCGAATACGCACAATATCAACGGGCGCAAGGCGAAACTGTGAGAGCCAAACAAAGCGAGGTGAACAACAAACGGCACCAGTTACAAAGTGTGAAGGAGCAAAAGGGCAGGCTGCTTTCTAAAGGAGAACAGGAGAAGTTGAAGCTGGAGAGCAACAAGGCCGAGCAACAACAAATGGTACAAGGCTTGCAAAAGCAACAGAGAACCATTCAGTCTATCATAGCCGACCAGCATAAGAAAGATGCTGCGCTTAATGCACAAATCGACCGTTTGGTTGAGATCGAAATTCAGAAGGCCCGCGCCCGCGCAGAGGCTGAGACCAAGCGCAGGGCTGCTGCAGAAGCGGCGGCAAGGCGACGGGAGGCAGAGTTAGCCCGAAAGAAGGCCGAGGCCGAGGCTGCCGCACGTGAGAATGCCCGTCGGATAGCTGAGGCCAAGGCACGCGAGGCAAGGTTAAAGGAAGAGGCTCGGCAGGCTGCTGAGGCAGAGGCTGCCGCCCGGAAGGCACACGCCGAAGCGGCCGAGGCTGCTCGAAGGAAAGCTGCCGAACAAGCCTTGGAAAACGAGCGTGCTGCCCAGCAGGCCGCTGCCCGAGAACTTGCCGCACGGGCTGAACGTGCCGCTGCTGCCGAACGTGCTGCCGAAGCCAAGAAAGCGGCTGCTGTCCAGGCAGCACGAGAAGCCGAGTCCCTGCGTCAGGCGGCCGAGCGCAAGGAGGTTGCAGACGCTGCACGGGCAAAGAAGGAAATAGCAGAGGCGAAACAAGATGTGGAGGAAGTCAAGAAATTTTCTACCGTAGACCGTATGATGAACAGCGGATTCGAGGCCAATCGTGGTCGCTTGCCTATGCCTATTACCGGTAATTACAAAATTGTGAGTCGCTTCGGCCAGTATAATGTAGAGGGACTGAAAGGGGTGACGCTGGACAACAAGGGAATCAACATCATGGGAAGCAATGGCTGTCAGGCCCGTTCGGTATACGATGGTGAGGTGAGTGCCGTTATTGGATATGCAGGAACAGTGGTTGTTATGGTGCGGCATGGAGCCTACATATCAGTATATTGCAACCTGCAGTCGGCCAGTGTGAGCAAGGGTCAGAAAGTCTCCACGGGGCAGGCGCTCGGTGCGGTAGGCACGGACAACATTCTTCAGTTCCAGCTTCGCAAGGAGAGGACAAAGTTGAACCCTGAAGTTTGGCTCAGAAGATAAAGGTTACTATTGACTCAATACGCACAACTCACGACTTGCTTTGCGCTGAAAAACAGTTGCACAAGAGCAAGTCATGAGTTGTGAATTGTTATTAATCCTTCCTTATTGTTCTTTTAAGAGTTTGATGTAGGTGTCAAACGCATGTTCTATTTCGCTTATTTTAATAAATTCATCGGCGCTATGTGAGCGTGAAGATTCGCCCGGTCCCAACTTGAACGAGGGGAATGGCATGAGGGCTTGGTCGCTCAGCGTGGGCGAGCCGAAAGGCGTCATGCCCAAAGAAATGCAACGACGCACCAATGGATGTTCAGGGTCGATGTGCGAGGAATGAAGGCGGAAGGAGCGAGCCTTGACTTCCGACTTGACATGTCGGCAGATGATGTTGTAGATTTCCTCATTGGTGTAGCACTCATTGGAGCGTACATCGACAAGCATGGTGCAGGTGTCGGGCACCACGTTATGCTGTGTTCCCGCGTTCACCACGGTGAGCGACATCTTCACCGGACCGAGGAACTGACTCGTCTTCTCAAATCTGTAGTCGCGAATCCACCGCATGTCGTCCAACGCCTCGTAGATAGCGTTCACCCCTTCATGACGGGCGGCGTGCCCACTTTTGCCATGAGCTGTCAGGTCGAGCACCATCAATCCCTTTTCGGCAATGGCCGGCTGCATGCCAGTGGGTTCGCCCACGATAGCCACATCGATTTTAGGCAGCAGTGGCAGCACGCGGCAGATGCCATCTTGGCCCGATACTTCTTCTTCGGCCGAGGCCAGATATACCAAGTTGAAGGCACGGTTGGAACTGGCATTGCCCTTGCAGAAGTAGCGGAATACTTGCAACAGTGTCACTAATCCGCCCCCACAGTCGTTGCTTCCCAAACCATAGAGCATGTCACCTTCGATTGTTGGCGCAAAGG
>CAYVGR010000083.1:0-9314 GCA_964450065.1 uncultured Prevotella sp.
GCAGCAGGACAAACAACCAAGTGGAATTGCTCATTGCAGACATTCAAATGATGAGGCTCTGCCAACGGCAATCGAAGAACAAAGATTTTTACAACTATCGCGAAAGTGCTGAACGTCGGTTGCGCAGAATACTTGATGAAGCCGACAACTTATCCACTCATCAGAAAAAAAGACTTGTTTATGCTCAATCGGAGATGAGTATAATCACATCAGCTTATTTTTATTATGTAGGACTAATAGAGGAGTCGATAGAAGCCATTGAAGCGATAGATCCCAACGGAAACATCCAGCAGGATATGTCTCAACAGTTATCTTATTGGTATAACATAGGTGCAGGGGGGATTCTTGTTCATGGCACTCCGGAGGAAATAGCACAGGATGAGTTCGAGTATCTGATGCGATGCTATCTGATGTCGCTCGAGTATGATTACCCATATTGGGAAGCACAGGCCATGCAAGGCATGAGCGAACATTTGCAGAAGCCTGCATTGAGAGATATGCTGATTCGTAACAACCTTCCTGCGATGAAATATATCAATGTAGACCAGATGCCAGATGATTTGCTTGCGGGAAACTTGGCACAGCGATCCTATGATATATTGAAGGAATATGGAGATGTATATCAAATAGCAGGTGCAAATCGAACCTTGGCAGAAAGCTTCTGGCAAATCGGAGATTATCAGTCGGCATTGGCATGCCTGCACCGAGCATTAAATTACAACAAAGCTATCAATCAGGCTCCCGACTTGGTAGCATCAATCCGCGAGCAACTTAGCTTAGCTTATTCGGCTGTAGACGACAAGGTGAACAGCGATCGCAATCGTAACATTTATCTTGATATGCAAGAACAAACACGTCAGGACAGACAGCTTGAGGCACGAGCCGGACAACTGATGCAATCGTCCAAACAGCTTAATATGATGCTTGTGGCTGTCATTGTCATGATAGTGCTGGTGATCATCTTGCTATTTGTCTTTGATTATTTACGTCGCAAAGATGATGCACGCTTCTCACTCAACACGCTTTTGGAGCCTCTGAATCAATGGCGTAAAAAAAATGAGGAATTGACCGCTCTGTGTGAGGAAGAATATAACGAAATACAAGAGCAAACCAATATTGTGAAGCTACATCTCAAACAGAACAAACAAAAAAACATAGAACAAAGAGCCAAAATACAGCTGGTGAGCCATGTCATGCCACTTATTGACCGGATGAAGAATGAGGTGAAACGGTTACAAACTCCAAATATCCCTGAAGAAATCAAGCAACAGAGATACCAATATATAGCAGAACTTTCGGACACTATAAATGATTATAATAAAGTGCTGACACAGTGGATACAAATGCGCCAGGGTGAAGTGGGACTTAAAATAGAGAGTTTTCCCTTACAGTCGTTGTTTGATATCGTGATGCGTGGCAGCATGAACTATAAAATGAGGGGTATTAACCTCGAGGTTGAGCCGACTAAGAGTATGGTAAAAGCCGACCGTACACTTACTCTGTTTATGATCAACACCATTGCCGACAATGCCCGCAAGTTCACGCCCGAGGGTGGCACCGTGAAGATTGGTGCACACGAGAGCGATGATTATGTGGAAATAAGCGTGCAAGACAACGGATGTGGAATGAGCGAGGAGCAGCTTTCTCATGTTTTCGACAGAACCTATACAGGCGGGCATGGCTTTGGTCTGAAAAACTGTAATGGTATCATCGAGAAATACAAGAAAATCAGCAGAATATTCAACATCTGCACCATTCAGGGCGAAAGTGAAGTGGGCAAGGGTACGCGCATGTTCTTTCGACTGCCTAAGGGGGTGAAGCGCGTCATTCTCATGATGGTGATGGCAGTGGCAGGAGGAATAAGTCTACCCAGTCATGCCGCACAGCTTGTCAACGCATCAGCCTCGGTTGCCCAAACCCCGACAACGCTGACCAATGGGGTGGGAATGAGAAGAGATACGACAAGCTTGGCATCGCATTATGCAGACAGCGCCTATTTCTCGAATATTAAAGGCACATATCACGAAACGTTAAGATATGCGGACAGCTGTCATCATTATCTTACACCGGCAGACACGGCCATACTGCTCGATATCAGTAACGAGACAGCTGTTGCTGCGCTGGCACTGCACAAGTGGGATATATATGAGAAAAACAACAAGATCTACACGCGCCTTTTCCGTGAAGCCAGTGCCGACAAGTCTTTGCCGGAATATGTACGGACCATGCAAAAGAGTGAAACCAACAAAAACGTGGCTATTATCCTTTTAGTGTTGTTGTTGGCTATCATCTTCCCGGCTTACTATTTCTTATATTACCGCTATCGTTTGGATTATAAATTCTGTATCGACCGTATCAACTCCATGAACAAGCTGCTCCTTGGTCATCAGTCGGATGAGGAAAAGCTAAGAGGTATAGACGGCCTGAATGATTTTCATAGGTTTAATATTACGAGTGAGGAACAGGAAAAGCTACAAGCTATCGTTCAACAAATCCGAACGGCTCTGCAAACCTCTATCAACATGGCATCGGAACGGGAAACATCCACTGAACTTGCCGGGGATAATCTCCGGAAACTGCAAATGGACAATTATCAGCTGC
Organism: uncultured Prevotella sp.; assembly: GCA_964450065.1. Lineage (GTDB taxonomy): Bacteria > Bacteroidota > Bacteroidia > Bacteroidales > Bacteroidaceae > Prevotella. Next base: position 2,602 of record CAYVGR010000083.1, read on the forward strand.
ATGTGTCGAATAGTATTTTGGATAATTGCCTGTCGGCGCTCAAGCACGAAACGATGTACTATCCTTCCCGCATCCGCCAACTGGTGAACGAGAAGATACCTCATCTCGACGATATAGATGAGTTGGTGAGCTATTATAGAGATTTGTATCGCATTTTGTCTTTACAAGCAGTGCGGCAGATTCCCTTGCTCCATTTGGAACCGGAGCAGGCCAATTACCTATTGGAGATTCTAAAAACTATCAACAATGGAGTATTTCCACAAATTGAAATGTTGGACGCCAAGGAGAAGTATGCCAAAATCAAAGCGGTGATGACACAATATGTTGTCAGTGCCGACGAGTGCAACAAGCTGTTTACACCCTATACCAAGGATTTGAACTTTCTTGTCTGTCGGCAGATAACAAGAGAAATGGGCGATACCACAAACCTAAGAGCCTGTGGAATGACCGCGGACAGAACTCCTAAGGGGCAGGTCAGCATAACTATAACCATGCCGGAACGCTGCGTGACCAAGGAGATAAGAAATTTGCAAACATTAGAAATTCAAGAATATAAGATATAACTAAATCATTGATGATATGAAAGATTTCACTGTTATAGTTGTTGAGGATGTGCCTTTGGAGTTAAAAGGTACAGTGGGAATAATAGAAAATGATATACCCGAGGCTCATATCATTGGCACGGCCGATACAGAGCAAAGCTATTTGAAGCTGATGAAAAAACAGCAGCCCGACCTTGTCTTGCTTGATTTGGGACTGGGTGGCTCCACGACTGTAGGAATAGAGATATGCCGATACACCAAAGAAACCTATCCAGAGGTAAAGGTGCTGATTTTCACAGGCGAAATACTCAATGAGAACCTGTGGAAAGACGCGTTGGATGCAGGCTGTGACGGCATTATATTAAAGATGGGCGAACTGTTGACACGACGCGACGTGTTGAGTGTGATGGAGGGCAAGCAATTAGTCTTCAACCAGCCAATATTAAAAAAGATAGTAGAACGATTCAAACATAGTGCCGACAAGGAAATGATGCGCCAGGAGTCTATGGTCAATTATGAGATAGATGAGTATGACGAACGTTTCTTGCGACATTTGGCATTGGGCTATACCAAGGATCAGATATCACATCTTAGAGGAATGCCTTTCGGGGTGAAGAGTTTGGAAAAGAGACAGAACGAACTGAGCCAAAAACTCTTTCAGGATGAAAGTGAAAAAGGCGGCATAAATGCAACGCGCTTGGTCGTACGTGCTTTGGAATTGCGCATTCTCGATCTTGATAACCTTTATGCAGACGAAGACTAATCGAATAGGCACGAAATGCTCTTGGAGTGCAGTCTTCGACTTACGGATAAACTAAATGAGATGAAGTGAAGCTGAATCTAAAATCAACACAATCCAAGGATGTTATCCTGCGGACATGGATCTACAAAGCGACGCTATGGTTTGCGATAGCCGAGATCATGTTGTTCCTAACATCATGGTTGCTCACGGCGGCCAAGCCTGACATGGCCATGCGCTCGCTGTTGAGTGCAGGGGGCATACGGTGGTTTTTTGGCAACTTTGCAACCAATCTGGCCAACCCAGCTCTTGCCTATCTTGTAGTATTGGCCATCGCATGTGGGAGTTTTGTTGCCGGTGGACTATGGGATGCCCTGCGCAAATTGGTTACGGGCAAACGCTACTTGCTCACTTCCCAGCAGCTCTTTGCATTAAATGGAGTTCTTCTCATGTTTATACTCGAAGTGATTGTAGTTCTTCTCCTCACGCTTTTACCTCACGCTATCTTGTTGAGTATTACGGGAGAATTGTTCCCGAGCAGCTTTTCGGACAGCATAGTTCCCATCTTGGCTTTTATAGGCACGTCGGTTTCTGTGTTTTATAGTCTGTTGAGCAGAAGGCTGCATAATGTTTACGAGGTAGGGCAGGCTATGAGCTCCGCTGGCAGCTGGCTCATGCCCCTGCTGTTGTTATATGTATTTGCTTCTGTGTTTTACCACTCATTCATCTATGTTTTTAATGTGTAGGGATAAACTTCTTCAATGACCAACTCGGGTAAACATCCTCCATTCTCTCACCATTTCAGCTGGTATTTTTAGAAATTGGCAAAAGATTATTGTTTACTGACTGCCAACTATTTTTCCTGACAAACACCCCTCCATGCTTGGCTTATTCAAAATTAATCTTGTTTCCCTCCGAAATACGGGAAATATGAGACGTTTTGTAATAACTTGATAATCAGTCGTTTCATAGGCATGCCCTCGCGCCTCAAATTTTATCATCCATGATTGGATATCGAATGACAGCATGATTAAGCTTCAATGGCACTGCGACAAGGTTTCATTGGCATGACCATGAAGCCTGAAACGTGCTGCGACAAGAGCTTAAACGCAATGCTGCGGAAATTTCCTCATTTTTTCGGCAAATATTTTTGCTCAAAACATGGCGCATTTTTCTCTGGTTGCTCAAAAATAAAACATCAGAATTTGGTAATTCTATTTTACAGACATAAGAATTACGACCTGTCCGGATTTGAGAACAAAGTGTGTTTTGCTTCTGTTGAAATGAGATGCGTCATCATGTAGGCTGCATCTTGACGAAGCCGATTTTTAGCTATATCGCCTTTGTTTTGAATATCTGTTTATAGATATACAGACGAGCCGTCCAGGTGTATTTGCTCTTCGTTCACAAGATATTGCAAGGCATGGTCGAGTAGATTCCGGGGAATGTTGAGTTGATGTAGTTCGTTGATTTTATGTTTTTGTTTGTCGCCAAGAAAAGCAAGAATGGTTTCGCGTGCACCTCTGATTTTATCTCCGGAAGTTCTGTCTGCCCTGTTGGAAATACATACGTCACATACCTGACAGTCGTTGGTGTCGGTTTCTCCAAAATAACGGAGAAGTTGTCGGCTTCGGCATACGCTGTCATTCGTGGTATATTCTATCATGGCCTCGATGCGCTTGGTAAATTGTTCCTTGCGATCCTCATACACGTCTTTCGAGATTACTATTTCGTCGATATTCACACGGCTTTGCGTATAGGTGATAAAGGGAGTCTTGCGCTGGGGTATGAAGTGTGCGATGTGTTTTCTGCTTAGAGTTTTGAGCACCTGATAGGTAGACTCTCGGCCTATGCCGGCCTGCATGGCTATCAGCGACTCGTCGATATATCCGTAATCGGTAAAAAGACTGCCGTAATTGCGAAGAATGGCTGTGATGACGGCTTCTTCGTGCGGACTCAGTTCATTTAGTCGGTAAAGCTCGTTTCGTCCTAATAAGAAGATGAGCCTAGCGCTGGCATCCGGATTGGTCTCATACTCCAAATACCCGGCATTTTGCAACAGCTTCAAGGCTGCGTTTACCATTATTGGGAAATATTTATAGGTTTGGCAGAACTTGTCGATTTCAAACGAAAACGTATGTTCGTTTCCACTCCCCACACCTATTGTATAATAATAGGCCAAATGTTCATATACATCTTTAATATAGTCCTTTTCCGGAAAATTATCTGCTATACGCTTGTTGAGCTTGCGTCGGTCGCTGTTGTTCCACAGCAACACCGCGTAAGCCTTCTTGCCGTCGCGTCCGGCCCGGCCTGCCTCTTGGAAGTATGCCTCGATAGAGTCCGGGCAATCTATGTGTGCCACCAACCTGACATCAGGTTTGTCGATACCCATGCCAAATGCATTGGTGGCGACGATAACACGTTTTTGGTCTTGTTTCCAAAGCTTCTGGCGCTCGTCTTTGGTAGCCGGTTCCAGTCCTGCATGATAAAATGTAGACGAAATGCCATTGCATTCAAGCATGGCCGAAATGTCCTTGCATCTTTTCCGACTACGCACATACACGATAGCACTGCCCTTGAGTCTCGATAAAATATGTACCAGTTCGACTTCCTTGTCGGTGGTTTCCCTCACCACGTATGCCAAGTTTCGCCGCTCGAAACTCATACTGAACACGTTTTTCTCCTGAAAAGCAAGCTGCTTCTGAATGTCGTCGACAACTTTCGGGGTTGCTGTGGCAGTGAGGGCAAGCACGGCAACATCGGGCACGAGCTTGCGTATGTCGGCAATGCGGAGATATGAGGGACGGAAGTCGTATCCCCATTGACTGATGCAATGGGCTTCATCCACGGTGATAAAGCTCACCTTCATGTGCTTGAGTTTGGTTTGGAAGATGGCCGAGCCAATGCGTTCGGGCGATACATATAAAAGCTTGATGTTTCCAAGAATGCAGTTTTCCAGGTTTTTCAGAATCTCGGCTCTCGACATTCCCGAGTAAATAGCTGTGGCCATGATGCCTTTCTCGCGCAGATGCTGCACTTGGTCTTTCATCAGGGCAATAAGTGGGGTGACCACAATGCACACACCCTCCTGAGCTAATGCCGGAACTTGGAAGGTGATAGACTTACCTCCACCGGTGGGCATGAGTCCGAGTGTATCCTTTCCGGAGCCAATACTTTCGATAATCTCGCGTTGAATGCCTCGAAAACTCTTGTAGCCCCAGTATTGTTCAAGTATTTGTAAATAGTGGTCTGTCACCGTTGTTTGTTAACGTCGCTCATTGGTGCTTCGCCTTCTGCGGGTCGTATGTCTTCAATTTGAAGTTGCACCTGATTGCGCTTGAAAACGTTGTTTTCGATAGTATAAGCTATGTCGAACGCGCGTTTCGACTTGATGTATCGCGCCGATGCACTTTGGCCAAAGGCTATGCCGTTAACCACCTTGGCTGATATGGAATCTACCAATTCGAGCTTGATGTGTTCCTGGGAACGTCCTACAACTTTGCTTGTTCCATAGTCGTACACTCCTTTGGTACAGAATATGGGTTTGGGATTGCCCGCTCCAAATGGTGAGAAACGCTTCAGGTCGTTGTGCAGTCGTTTCGTTATGTCCTTAAAATCGATTTCCGCGTCTATATCCAGATAGGCTTCGGTTTGTTCTGGTTCAATATGCTCCTCCACATAGCTGTGAAATCGTTTGCTAAATTCGGGCACATCATCCCACCTGAGCGTTAGTCCGGCAGCGTATGTATGTCCCCCGAAATTAATAAGGATGTCGCGGCAATGCTTGATGGCGGAATAGATATCGAAGCCCATGACCGACCGTGCCGAGCCTGTGGCAAACTCACCGTCGCGAGTAAGTACGACTGTTGGGCGAAAATACATTTCAGTAAGGCGCGAGGCCACTATTCCGATAACACCCTTCTTCCAATGTTCGTCATAGAGTACGATGCTCGAATGGTGTTCCTGGCTTTCGAGTTTGGCGACAATTTGGTTGGCCTCTTCAGTCATTTGCTTGTCAATATCCTTGCGTTGCTCGTTGTATTCATTAATACGCCGTGCTTCGTTCAAGGCCATGCCAAAGTCTTTTTCCACCAGCAGGTCAACACTTTCCTTGCCGTTTTCCATACGTCCGGAAGCATTGATGCGGGGGCCAATCTTAAAGATGATATCGCTCATCGAAATCTCGCGTCCATTGAGTCCGCAAATATCAATAATCGATTTTAGACCCACGCTTGGGTTCTGATTGAGTTGTTTCAATCCATGAAAGGCTAATATGCGATTCTCATCGACTACCGGCACGATGTCTGCCGCAATGCTCACGGCGCAGAAATCGAGTAGGGGGATGAGTCTTGAGAACGGAATGCCATTGTTTTTAGCAAAGGCCTGCATAAACTTAAAGCCTACTCCGCAGCCAGACAGGTGTTTGAAGGGATATGCGTCGTCGGGTCTTTTAGGGTTGAGAATGGCCACTGCGGGTGGCATCGTCTCGTCAGGGAGATGATGGTCGCATATAATAAAATCTATGCCAAGACTTTTAGCATAGCTGATCTCCTTGATAGCCTTGATGCCACAGTCGAGAATGATGATGAGGTTGACATTGTTTTCCTTGGCATAGTCTATTCCCTTTTTGCTCACTCCATATCCCTCATCATAACGATTGGGGATGTAATATTCAATGTTGGAGTAGAACTGTTGCAAAAATTTATATACCAATGCCACAGCCGTGCACCCATCTACATCATAATCACCATACACCATGATACGCTCCTTGCGTCCCATTGCGTCGTTCAGGCGGTCTACCGCCACATCCATATCCTTCATGAGGAAGGGGTTGATGAGGTCGGCCAACTGTGGTCTGAAGAATCTTTTAGCAGCGCTTTCGGTGGTAATTCTCCGCTTAATGAGCAGGCCTGCCAATATGGGATGAATCTTGAGCTTATCGCCTAATTCCTTAGCTTGTTGTATGTTGTCTGATGTAGGTGGTTCGTATTTCCATCTAAAATGCATTTTAAATTATTTTTATTCTGCTTCAAAGTTACTAAAATTCATTGAATAAGTGGTTGTTATAATAGTTAAAAGTTCGTACTAAAATCCTCATACTTGTTTCTAACCATTTGTTTATTGACTTAAAATGCTGTTTTCTAAAGCCGTTGTGTGCCCCCACACAACACGCAATATAAAGACAAAGCGTGACAACGACTGCGATGTCCCTATCCACATGGTGGAGGGCGGAACATAAACGAAAACGTCCCCACGCAACAGACTGTTGCATGGGGACGCTATTTGGGTGAACCCTATGATTAGATTCCGATTTTCTTCCTGATATCCTTAGGCACGGCATTCTTGTTGACCATGAAATCCATAGTGTTGGCCACGATGAAGTTCTTGGTCATATACCAAATACCTTTGTAATCTCCGGTCTCTCCCCA
>CAYVGR010000084.1:0-9251 GCA_964450065.1 uncultured Prevotella sp.
AATACCTGAGCGCTTTTTTTTGGCTTTTCCGTGTAAACTTTTTGAGGAGCAGCAGATTTCGGAACAAGGAGGTGCAATGAATCTCGATTAGAATCACTGCTGTTGCCGGTAGTTGCAGCCTTTGAAATGATGAAAACACACGGATTATATTTTCAAAATGATATATTTCTTGTATATTTGCAAACAGCTTTCAAGTAATGATAGAATAAACTACCATATATGAACAAACTATCTACGCTTTTTTTATTGGCTGCTACCGCTTGGGCACCAATGTCTGCACAGACGCAGATGACCAAGGAACAGGCACGTACATACTACACCACAAAATATCCTTCCCGGGTGAGCGTGCACGACCCCTCGGTGGTATGGGATGCCGACAGTAAACAATATTATATTTTTGGCACGCATCATGCGCAGGCCAAGACAGACAATCTTTGCGACTGGACAGCCATCACCCCTGTTCCGTGGGCCACGCTTACCGAAAGTGGTGCTATCAGATATCCCATGTCTAACCAGGTGGCCTTCAATACTCCTGCGGTGAAGAAGGTGAATAAGGGCGGTAAAGAGGTGGATTTCCCGGCTTTCAATGCCAAGGAATGGGCGGCGAAAACCACAGTGGGCTACAAAGTGGACGATAATCTCTGGGCTCCCGACATCATCTATAACCCCACGATGAAGAAGTGGTGCCAGTATCTGAGCGTCAATGGTGATAAATGGGCTTCGAGCATTATCTTGCTCACTGCCGACAAGCTTACGGGGCCTTATCTCTATCAGGGTCCGGTGGTGATATCCGGATTCAACGGCACCAACCCCAACAACTATAAGGACACCGATCTCGAAATTGTGCTCGGTCCGCAGTCTTCGCTTCCTGCGCGCTATGCCAAAGGCAGCCAATGGGGGCACACTTGGCCCAACAACATCGACCCATGCGTGTTCTATGATGAGCAGGGCAAGCTGTGGATGAGCTATGGCTCGTGGTCGGGCGGCATCTTTATGCTCGAACTTGACGAGACCACCGGGCTGCGCGATTATGACGTGACCTATCCCTTAACGGGAAGTGGAGACAATTATACCTCCGACCCTTACTTCGGGAAGAAGATTGCCGGAGGTTATTACGTGTCGGGTGAGGCATCTTACATCCAGCACATTGGCAATTATTATTACCTCTTTATGACCTATGGCGGACTGGAAGCAAGGGGAGGATATATGATGGAGGTGTTCCGCTCGAAGAATCCCGACGGCCCATATGTTGATCCACGGGGTGTGAGCGCGATATTCAGCGAGTATCAGAAAAACTTTGGCACGGACGGCAAGGCACGCGGAGCCAAACCTCTCGGTGCGTACACGGATTGGGGATTGATGGCCACCGGAAACAATGGCGAGGTGTCGCAAGGTCATAATTCGGCTATTACGGATGCCCAGGGGCGCAGCTTCTTGGTGTATCACACCCGGTTTAACAATGGGTCAGAGGGGCACCAAGTTCGTGTACACCAACTCTTTACCAATCAGAAAGGATGGCTCGTTGCGGCTCCGTTTGAGTTCAGCGGGGAAACAACGACCGATGCTACGATTGCTTCTCAGCAAGTTTTTGATGTGTCGAAGGTGACTGGTAGCTATGAAATCATGGTTCATCGGCAACTTCTTGACTATGCCGGTATGGAAATGGTGAGACCCGTTACCGTTCAACTGAATGGGGATGGAAGCGTCACTGGTGCATATACGGGTATGTGGGAGCTGGTGGACGGCACCTCTTATATCAATATTACAGTGGGTGGTTCTACGTATCAGGGCGTCGTTGTTGAGCAGCAGTTGGAACCCTACACCATCAAGGCTCTGTCGTTTACAGCTCTCGACAACAAGGGCGTGAGCCTTTGGGGCTATAAGATGCAGGACGACTACCACTTGGCCTACGTGGTGAACAGAATGATGCCTTTGAGGGAAGGCAGTGTGGTGGATAAGGATGTGAACCTCACGGCCTTTGTCAGTAAGGACGTAACGGCAAGTTGGACATCGTCGAACCCGGACATATTATCGAATACCGGAGTGTACAACCCATCGGCCATGACGGCTGAAAGCATGCCCGTGAAGCTGAGTGTAAGCATCAGGGTGGGCGACTATGAGTATCAGGACAACATGACGGTGACTGTGAAGAAGAGCAATGCCGATACCGAGATGGGTGCGGTGGCGTTTTATCCGTTCGACGGTGAACCGCTGCTCAACAGCTACAACACCTCGCAGCGTGCTGTGTTCAAACGCAATGGCAGTGCGGTGATGCCTTCGCTGACCGATGATGCCGACCGCAGCGGCAAGATGCTGCATACTGGTTTTGGGGCGGAGAAGAACGAGAGCTATGTAGAAATGCCCAACCCATTGAAAGGATCGGAACTTACTGAGGGTTTCACGGTGTCGTTCATGGTGAAGATGTCGGCTGAAAATCCTTGGGATGCCCTGCTTGGATTCCATGATCCGGCAAAGAAACCTAAGCTCTGGATTACCGGAAACACCTACGTGGGATATAACAGCCTTTCGGGCAACTGGATTGACCTGAACCATGGTTCAAAGCTTACGCACAACATCCCGGCCACTAAATGGACGATGGTCACCCTCACCATGTCGCGTACGAATGGCCCAAAGATATATGTTAATGGTATGCAAAAACCCTTCATCAGTGTCGACGGGGAACAAAACGGCAGCAAGGTATCGTTGCTGAGTCGTTTCAGGTATGGCGAGATTGTTGACTTTGTGCGGCAGTGTTCTAACTTGTATCTGGGTTATGGGTCGTTTTGGGGCTCGGCCGATGCAACCTATGACAACCTGAGAGTCTACAACAGGGTGTTGTCGGACAAAGACATTTCCTCGCTATATGCTATCGAAACCGGTCCCCGGTATACCACCGACATTCAAACATTGAATATGGAACAGGGACGCATGTACGATGCCCGAATATATAATCTGAACGGACAGAGTGTGGGGACAAGTACCGTTGGACTGCCCCGTGGTATCTATATCAGGAATGGCAGGAAGTTCGTTGTGAAATAAGAGTGGGCTTCATTGCCCCGTAAACGACAAACGCCCGATGCAATTATCTGCATCGGGCGTTTGTCGTTATAAAGTTTGAGATGTGTGGAGACTTAGCGGTTGAGCTTCCAGGTCACCCCGTCTTTGGTATCTTTCACCTCAAATCCGGCCTCGGCAAGCGCATCACGAATCTCGTCGCTGGTAGCCCAGTCTTTGGCTTCCTTGGCTTGCTGGCGTAGCTTCAGCACCATATCCACCACCTTGCCGTATGCCTCCTCGCGGGCTTCGTTGCTCTCTCCCTTCTCGTTTTGCAGGCCGAGGAGGTCGAAGGTGAACACATGCATGGTGTCGGAAAGTTCCTTGAGGTCGTCCTCAGAGATTTTGGTCTTGTGGTCGAGCAGCAGATTGATGAGATGACAAGCCTCAAACAGTGCGCTGATAACAAGCGGAGTCTGTAGGTCATCGTTCATGGAGTCGTAGAGACGCTGGCGCAAGGCCTTGACAAATTTGGCCGTGTCGGGCTGCGACCCCTTGGACGGCTGTATGCGGTCGAGGTCGGCAATGCCCGTCATGAGCTTTTCTAATCCCTTCTTGGCGGCTTTCAGTGCATCGTTGGAGAAGTCCACCGTGCCTCGGTAGTGGGCCGAGAGAATGAAGAAACGAATAGTCATGGGCGAATAAGCCTGCTCCAATGACTCGTGCTCCCCGTTGAAAAACTGCTCCAGGGTGATGAAGTTGCCGAGCGATTTACCCATCTTTTGTCCGTTGATGGTAATCATGTTGTTGTGCATCCAATAGCGCACCATCTGTTCGCCCTGACTGGCTACGGCCTGGGCTATCTCGCATTCGTGGTGTGGAAACACCAAATCCATGCCGCCACCGTGTATGTCAAAATGGTCGCCAAGATATTTGCGACCCATCGCCGTGCACTCGCAGTGCCATCCGGGAAAGCCGTCACTCCAAGGGCTGGGCCAGCGCATGATGTGCTCGGGCGTGGCTTTCTTCCAAAGAGCAAAGTCGGCCTGGTTGCGCTTTTCGCTTGTGCCGGCGAGCTCACGACTGTTGTTGATAATGTCGGTAAGATTTCGACCGGAGAGAATACCATATTTGTGATCCTTGTCATATTTGGCCACGTCGAAATAAATCGAGCCGTTGCTTTCGTAGGCATAGCCGTTGGCGAGAATCTGTTTCACCAATTCCTCCTGCTCGATGATGTGGCCGGTGGCATGCGGCTCAATGCTTGGGGGCAACACATTGAGCTTTTCCATCGCTGCATGATACCTGTTGGTGTAGTGCTGGGCAATCTCCATGGGCTCCAGTTGCTCCAACCGCGCCTTCTTGGCAATCTTGTCTTCGCCCTCGTCGGCATCGTGCTCGAGATGCCCCACATCGGTAATGTTGCGCACATAACGCACTTGATAGCCCAGGTGTTTGAGGTAGCGGAAGAGCACGTCAAAGGTGATAGCCGGCCGGGCATGTCCCAAATGCGGGTCGCCATACACCGTTGGACCGCACACATACATACCTACATTGGGGGCGTGCAGCGGTTTAAACAGTTCCTTTGAGCGTGTAAGCGTATTGTAAATCAATAAATTCTGTTTCATGACCAATAGTGATTTTATGATTGCAAAGATAACTATTTATACTGAAAAATACAGCAGGAAGATTGGGAATTGTTCAAAACAGTGGCATCATTCAGATGTTTTTTCTGTCAAATCCTTTTGCTCTTACTGATATTTTCGTACTTTTGTAAATAGCGAATAGGCTATTATCAAATCTATAACATAACTAAATTATGAAGGTACATGAATATCAGGCAAAAGCCTTTTTTGCACAATATGGGGTGCCGGTAGACCGAAGCATGGTGTGCCGTACGCCCGATGAGGCTGTGGAAGCCTATGAGAAGTTGGGTGTGGAGAAGGCTGTGGTGAAGGCACAAGTACACACGGGAGGCCGTGGCAAGGCCGGTGGTGTGAAGCTTGGAGCATCGGCTGCTGAAATCCGAAGCCATGCCGAAACGATTCTTGGCATGGATATCAAGGGTTTCAAGGTAGACCGCGTGTTGGTTGGCGAGGCAGTAGACATCGCCTCAGAATATTATGTGAGTATCCTTGTCGACCGGAAGTCGAAGTGCCCATTGATGATGTTGAGCCGTGAAGGAGGCATGGACATCGAGCAGGTGGCTCGCGAAACGCCTGAGAAGATTGTGAAAATAGTTATTGATCCGCTGTTGGGCATGACTGATTTTATGGCTCGCGAGGCAGCGTTTAAGTTGTTCGACGACATGGCACAGGTGAAACAGGCCGTGCCATTGTTCAAGAATCTGTACCGCCTTTTCATAGAGAAGGATGCATCCTTAGCCGAAATCAATCCGTTGGTGATGCTCAAAGACGGCTCGCTGAAGGCCATCGATGCCAAGATGACGTTTGACGACAACGCGCTGTTCCGCCATCCCGACGTGACCGAACTGTTTGAACCCACCACAGAGGAGCGCAAGGAGCACGAGGCCAAGACCAAGGGTTTCAGTTATGTGAATCTCGGAGGGAAGATTGGATGCATGGTGAACGGAGCCGGACTGGCTATGGCCACCATGGACATGATTAAGTTGTATGGTGGCGAGCCGGCCAACTTCCTCGACATTGGAGGCAGTTCCAATCCCGAGAAAATCGTGGACGCGATGAAGCTCTTGCTCTCCGACAAGCATGTCAATACCGTTCTCATCAATATCTTTGGGGGCATCACGCGGTGCGACGACGTGGCCAAGGGCTTGTTAGAAGCCTTCAAAGTGATTAAAACCGACGTTCCCATTGTGATCCGACTAACGGGAACGAACGAGGAAGAGGGTCGTAAATTGCTTGAAGGCACGCAGTTTCATGTGGGCACGAGCATGGCCGATGCAGGACGAAAGGCAGTGAAGCTGAGCTTGGGAAAATAAGAATGAAGAGTGAAGAATGAAGAGTGAGGCATATTCAATTTTGAATTGCCAACGCGCCAGCCTAATTTTGAATTTTGAATTAAAAAGCCATGAGCATTCTAATCAATAAAGATACAAAACTCATTGTCCAGGGTATTACCGGACGAGACGGGAGTTTCCATGCTTCCAAGATGAAAGAGTACGGAACTAATGTTGTGGGTGGAACATCGCCTGGCAAAGCCGGTCAGCAGGTCGACGGCATTCCCGTGTTCAACACCGTGAAAGACGCGGTGGCTGCGACAGGGGCCAACACATCCATCATTTTTGTGCCGGCACCGTTTGCCAAAGATGCAATGCTGGAAGCTATCGACGGTGGCATTAAGTTGTTGGTTTGCATCACCGAGGGTGTGCCTACGATTGACACCGTAGCGGTGCAGCGTTATGCCCGCGTGAGGGGCGTGCAAGTGATCGGTCCCAACTGTCCCGGACTGATTTCGCCGGAGGAGAGTATGGTGGGCATCATGCCTGCCAACGTTTTCAAGAAAGGCCACACGGGTGTGATTAGCCGTAGTGGCACACTGACTTACGAGGTGGTGGCAAACCTCACTCAGGCAGGCATGGGAGTGTCTACTGCCGTGGGGGTTGGTGGAGACCCTGTGGTGGGACTATATTTTGAAGACCTTTTGCAGATGTTTCAAGACGACCCAGATACTGATTCTATCGCATTGATAGGGGAGATTGGAGGCGATGCAGAGGAGCGTGCAGCACAGTATATCAAGGCACACGTCACAAAACCAGTAGCTGCCTTTATTTCCGGCCGCCAGGCACCTCCGGGCAAACAGATGGGTCATGCCGGTGCCATCATATCCGGTGGGAGCGGTACGGCAGAGGGTAAGGTTGCTGCCTTCGAGGCAGTGGGTGTGCCTGTAGCCAAAGAAACAAGAGAGATTCCCGAGCTTCTGAAGAAGATGTTGGCATAGGGAGATTATGCATCAAATAAAGGCAGGGATGAATTTCGGTTCATTCCTGCTTTTGTTTGGTGTGTGTCTCTCGAATAAAAAGGTTCTCCTTAACGCAGCGCCGCTGCATAGGAACGTTTTTTCACGTTATCCCCCCCGTCATATTAGCTGATAGCTCCAGTCGGTAAGTGCAAACTTACTTTACTCTCTGTAAAACTAAGGTTGTTACGATGTAAACAGCATGTTCCTCACTCTTCACTCTTAATTCTTAACTCTTCACTCCTCATTCATCACTCTTCATTTTATAAAATAAATTTATCGTTTTCCAGTGATTATTTTTGAGGCATCTGGATAAAAATGCGCCATGTTTTGACCGATTTTTTTGATTGGGCAAACCGGAAAAAATCCGTGGCATTGCGTTCATTGTTTTATCACGGTGTGTTTTGGGCTTCATGGTTGCACGAAAAAGGCTTTGTCACAGTGCGATTGGGGCTTCATCGCCCTGCCATTCGATATGCAATGGCGAGTGATAAAACAGAGGTAATAAAGAGAATAAAACGAAGTGACTGATACTCAAACCATTACAAATTGTCGCAAATTTCGCGAATTTAGAACCGTAGGATTTTAGTTTTCAAATTCGCGAAGTATGAAAGGCAGTTTGTCAAGATAAATTTTAAGCATAATGCATATTGTGGAGACGTGGAGGTTCACGTTTCTACGAGACAAAACAACAGTGACGGTCTAAAATTATTCGCAAGCTCATCAACTCTTACCGGTCACGATTTTCTTGATATCGTTGAGCTTGTTCAGGGCCTCCACCGGTGTAAGATTGTTGATATCGAGCCCCAATATCTCGTCGCGCACTTGGGAAAGAACGGGGTCGTCGAGTTGGAAGATGCTCAGTTGCATACCATCGCGACTGTCGGCAAGCTTTCCCACCGAGGGTTTTCCTACGCTCCCCACTTCAGCATTGTCGGCCTCAAGCTGCTTGAGAATCACGTTGGAGCGCTTCACTATCGATGGTGGCATGCCTGCAATCTCGGCCACATGAATACCAAACGAATGCTCGGAACCGCCGGGCATGAGCTTGCGCAGGAAGATAACCTTGCCGTCAACCTCCTTCACCGACACATTATAGTTCTTGATTCGTGCAAAATGCTTCTCCATTTCGTTCAGTTCGTGGTAGTGGGTGGCAAAGAGTGTGCGTGCCTGTGCCTTGGGTTGCTCGTGCAGGTATTCCACGATGGCCCATGCTATGGAGATGCCATCGTAAGTGGAGGTGCCTCGCCCCAGCTCGTCGAAGAGCACTAATGAGCGTGGGGTGACGTTGTTGAGGATGTTGGAAGCCTCGGTCATCTCGACCATAAACGTGGATTCTCCTTGCGAGAGGTTGTCGCTGGCTCCCACGCGTGTGAATATCTTGTCCACCAAACCTATTTTTGCTTGCTCTGCCGGCACGAAGCATCCTATCTGGGCCAGCAGCACGATGAGTGCCGTTTGCCGCAGCAGGGCAGACTTACCGGCCATGTTTGGGCCTGTGATGATGATTACCTGTTGTTTCTCGGTGTCGAGATACACGTCGTTGGGCACATAGCGTTCGCCCAGCGGCATTTGGGTTTCGATGACGGGGTGGCGACCCTGGTGAATGTCCAAGATATCGCTGTCGTCGACCGTAGGGCGCACATATAGGTTGGATTCTGACACCTTGGCAAACGACAGCAGGCAGTCGATATGGGCTATGATATTGGCGTTGATCTGGATTTGTGGGATAAAATCCTGCATGGCGAGTACGAGTTCGTTGAACAGCTGCATCTCCAGCTCAATAATTTTCTCGTCGGCACCAAGTATTTTCTCCTCGTATTTTTTAAGCTCGGGTGTGATGTATCGCTCGGCTTGGGCCAGCGTTTGCTTTCGAATCCATGTTTCGGGAACCTTGTTCTTAAACGTGTTGCGCACTTCGAGATAATAGCCGAACACGTTGTTGAACCCTACTTTGAGCGATGATATGCCTGTGTTTTCGGCCTCTCGCTGCTGTATTTCGAGTAGGAAGTTTTTGCCGTTCCGCGATATGCTGCGCAGTTGGTCGAGTTCTTCGTTGTATCCGTCGGCAATGACGTTGCCCTTATTGGTCAGCAGGGGTGGGTCGGGTTTTATCTCACGGGTAATACGGTCGCGCAGGCTCTCGCAGAGGTTCAGCTGCTCGCCGAGATGTTTCAGGCTGTCATTGCCTGCCGACTGACAGGCCGACTTGATGGGCTGTATGGCAGTCAGTGCATTCTTGAGCTGCACCACCTCGCGCGGCGACACCCTTCCCACGGCCACTTTCGATATGATGCGTTCGAGATCGCCAATGCGGTGCA
>CAYVGR010000085.1:0-9082 GCA_964450065.1 uncultured Prevotella sp.
CATCACCGGATGTTCTACCGAGAAGAATACAGCCAAATCCCGGTGGTGGCACTCGTTTAATACTCGATACAACACATACTATAATGGTAAAGTGGCTTATATAGAGGGGTCGCTCGAAAAAGAGAACGGCAATAAGGACAACTTTACAGAAATCATCCCGCTCTACACCGTTGGCAACAAAGACAGCAGGACCCTTGGTAAGGGTAATTTCGACAGGGCTATAGAGAAGGCCGAGAAAGCTATCAAGCTGCATAGCATCAAGCGTCGCCCTGTATGGAACAAGCGTGGACGAAAGACCGAGCGCGATATCGAATGGCTGGGACGGAAAGAATATAATCCGTTCTTGTGGAAAGTCTGGATGCTTATGGGGCGCGCTCAATTTCACCAAGGCGACTTCGATGCGGCAGCCTCTACCTTTAACTATATGGCTCGCCTTTATGAGACGCAACCGGCTATCTATGGTCGAGCCCGAGCATGGCTGGCCAAGAGTTACATAGAAAATGACTTTCTCTATGATGCCGAAGACGTTATCAGAAACATGCAACGTGACTCCATTCACTGGCGTGCGCAAAAGGAATGGGACTATACCTTGGCCAACTATTATATTCATACTCAAGAATACGAACAGGCTATCCCATATCTAAGAAAAGTAATCAAGCATGAGATGCGCAAGAAGCAGAAAGCACGCGAGTACTTCTTGTTGGGACAGTTGGAAGCTGCCTTGGGACGTAATCCGGAAGCCTATAAATCCTTTCAAAAGGCAATTCGTCAGAATCCGCCATACGAACTGGAGTTTAACGCACGTATAGCTCAGACAGAGGTGATGGCCGACGGGCAAGCCAAGAAAATGATTGCCAGGCTGAAGCGCATGGCCGTTTCTGACAAGAATAAGGATTATCTGGAGCAGGTTTATTATGCCATTGGCAATATTTATCTGGCTCAGCGCGACACCATGAAAGCCATTGCCAATTACGAGCAAGGCAACGAGAAAGCGACACGAAACGGCATTGAAAAGGGTGTGTTGCTTCTAAAACTCGGTGACCTGTACTGGGTTAAGGAGAAATATAACGACGCACAGCGATGTTACGGCGAGGCTATCGGGCTGCTTGACAAAGAGCGCAAAGACTACGAAATGCTTTCCATGCGATCGAAAGTGCTGGATGAATTGGTGCCCTTCACCGATGCCGTACAGTTGCAAGATTCCCTGCAAACGTTGGCCAAGATGAGTGAGCACGACCGCAACGCTGCCATTGACCGCGTGATAGCTGCGTTGAAAAAGAAGGAAAAGGAGGAAAAAGACCGCTTGGCCGAGGAAAATGCTCAGCAAGTGATGCAGAGAAACCGTGCCACAGGTAACACGAACCGCACCCCAACAAGACCCGTTCCAGGCGCGCAGCAGCAGAATGGTGCTTGGTATTTCTACAATCCCATGGCTGTGCAGCAGGGAAAACAACAGTTCCAGCGCATGTGGGGTAAGCGCGAGAACGTGGACAACTGGCAGCGGGTGAACACCACAGTAGTGGACATGCCGGGCGAGATGGGCGGGATAGCTGACCTGACAGATGAGCAACAGGACTCGATAGCACGTGCGGAAGCCGTGGCCGACTCCTTGGAACAGATAGCCGACAGTGCGCAAAACGATCCGCATAGGCGAGAATATTACCTGGCGCAGATTCCGTTTACCGAGGACCAAATAAAGTCCAGCAACCTTGTTATCATGGACGGACTGTATAACAGTGGGGTGATTTTCAAGGATAAGCTCGATAACTTGACTCTCGGTGAGAAGGCGCTCGTGCGTCTTGTCAGTCAATATCCCACTTATGAGAAAATGGACGAGGCATATTATCACCTCTTCCTACTCTATTCCCGGAAAGGTGAATCGCAGTTAGCCGAGAGCTATATTGACAGACTGAAAAGCGAATTTCCTGAGAGTCAGTGGACGCAAGTGCTCACCGATCCCTACTTTTCGCAAAATGCACGCGAAGGAGTACACATTGAAGACTCGCTCTATGCAGCCACCTACGATGCGTTCAAGGCCGACCGTTATATGGAAGTATGGGGCAATGCGAAGGTGTCAGAAAAGCGTTTCCCATTGGGAGCCAACCGCGACAAGTTCTTGTTTATCGGGGGGTTGAGCAAGCTGAACAGCGGCGATGGCGATGGATGTCTTGCCGACATGAAGATATTGGTTGAGAAATTTCCACAAAGTGGGCTGGCCGAGATGGCCGGAATGATTATCAATGGTGTTAAGGAAGGGCGACGTCTGCGTGGTGGCAAATTCGACCTTGGTGACGTATGGACTCGTCGTAGTGTGGTGTTGAGCGACAGCGACTCCATCAATGCCCGCACGTTGAGCAACGAACGCAACACCAACTTTGTATTTATGCTTGTTTATCAGCCTGATTCCGTAGACCGAAACAAACTGCTGTTTGAGCTTGCTAAATATAACTTTACAAGCTATCTGGTGCGCGATTTCAACATCAATGTTGAGGAAGGAGATGGTGTAGACCGTATGATGGTCAGCGGATTCCTCAATTATGATGAAGCATTGCAGTATGCTCGACAACTTCTACAACAAGAAAACGTTGCACTTCCCATTGGTAAGGCACGCCCCGTGATTATCAGTGAGGAGAATCTGCCATTGCTCGGCACCAACTTCAGCTATGATGAGTACAGCAAGTTCTACACCAAACATTTTGCTCCACTCAAGATTTCTACATTCCATCTGCTTAGCGAACCGGCCGACATCACTATCCAGCCAACGGGCGAATCGGATGAGCCAATTACCGAAAGTGACATCGACAACTTCCTCAACAACACCATTATCATCCCCGAGGACATTGAACGACCCGCAGAAACTGTTATCCCTGTAGAAGGAGAGCCTATTGTGGAACCTACAGATATACCAACCGGAACAACAGTTGTCCCTGTAGAAGGAACACCAACAGAGCAAACCGGAACAACAGTTACACCTACAGAGGGTACCCCAACAGAGCAAACCGGAACAACGACCATCCCCGTGGAAGAACCCACATCTGCACCTACGGGCACCACAGTAATACCGATAGACAGTGTGCCTGAACTGACACCAACAGTGCCTAATCGAACCAATCGGACTCGCCCGGTAAGTTCAACACGCCCGACCACTCCTGTTACCCCTACCAAAACCACAACCCCAACGCGTCGAATTCAGCCCAATATCATTAATGGAGCAGAGATTATCTTCGACAATGTCGACAGCATTCCACCCAGCAAGGCCCGTCCAAGGAGTGCGGCCAAACGCACAGGAACGGTGGATAAGAACTCTACCAACAAGCCACAACCAAACAATAGCAAGGCAACAAATAACAAAAAACAAACAGATGCTCGCAAGAAAACAGAAAAAAAGCCTACGACTTTTGACCTTGAGGACGAGTATTACGACTTAGAAGGATTTTAAGTATGAACAATGGAATAATACTTTGGGTAGACGATGAGATTGAACTTCTCAAAGCCCACATCATTTTTTTAAAAAAGAAAGGATACGATGTCAGCACCGTGAGCAATGGAACCGATGCCATTGAGCTGTGCCAACAGCAATCGTTCGACCTCATTTTGCTTGATGAGATGATGCCCGGACTCACGGGCTTGGAAACGCTACAGCGTATTAAAGAGGTACAACCCCTTACACCTGTGGTCATGGTGACCAAGAGTGAAGAGGAAAATATTATGGATCAGGCCATAGGCTCGAAGATTGCCGACTATCTTATCAAGCCGGTCAATCCCAGTCAAATCCTCCTCACGTTGAAGAAAAATATTCACCGCAAGGAAATTGTAACCGAGGTGACACAAAGCGGTTATCAGCAGCAATATCAGCAGTTAGGCATGCAAATCAGCAACTGCAAGGACTATAAAGACTGGATGGAGGTTTACAAGAAACTGGTGCATTGGGAGGTGGAGCTTAGTTCCACGGAGAGCCAAATGACCGAAATCCTACAGATGCAGAAAGAAGAAGCCGACATCGGCTTTGCCAAATACATCAAAAACAATTATATGGACTGGGTGGATCCTAATACCCCTATCAGCAACCACCGCCCGGAGGGACGCCCATTGATGAGCTCCGATCTTTTCAAGGAGAAGGTTTTTCCGGCTATCAACGATGGAGAGAAGGTATTCCTGATTGTCATCGATAACTTCCGTTGGGACCAATGGAAAATCCTTGCCCAGGAGCTCGGGGATCAGTTTGATATTGAGGAAGATATGTATATGAGTATTCTGCCCACCGCTACACAGTACGCGCGCAATGCCATCTTCAGCGGACTGATGCCCAACAAAATTGCCGAGATGTTTCCGGAGCTATGGGTTGATGAAGATGAGGAGGAGGGCAAAAACCTGAATGAAGCTCCCCTCATCCAAACCCAAATAGAACGTTATCGCCGCCACGACAAGTTCAGCTATCACAAAATCAACGATTCCGCCGCTGCCGAGCGATTGCTCCAACAATACAATGCATTAAAAAGCAACGACCTCAACGTGGTGGTCATCAACTTTATAGACATGCTCTCTCATGCGCGGACAGAGTCGATGATGGTACGTGAACTGGCCAACAACGAAAGTGCCTATCGCAGCATCACGCTAAGTTGGTTTCGACATTCCGTCATGTCCGGCCTATTTAGACGGTTGGCACAGAGCGATTACAAGATTATCCTGACCACCGACCATGGCTCCATACGTGTTTCTAACCCTATAAAAATCATTGGAGACCGCAATACAAATACCAACTTGCGCTATAAACTCGGCAAAAACCTCAGCTACGACACGAAGGACGTGTTTGTCATCAAAGAGCCACACAAGGCACAGCTGCCCTCGCCGAACGTCAGTACAAGCTATGTTTTTGCGACAGAAGACAACTTCTTCGCCTACCCCAACAACTACAACTACTATGTGTCCTATTACAAAGACACCTTCCAACACGGTGGCATATCCATGGAGGAAATGTTCATCCCGCTGGTGACACTCTCTCCGAGGAAGAGGTAGATGGTCATACCGTAGAGTCTCTCTCCGCGTACAAACCTTCACTTCTCTTTCAAACCACATCACCTTTCATTTCGTAAATCAGGAGAGCATCTATGAATGACATTCATTCGCAAAACCAAATGATGAAAGCCTACGTCGGCATGGCCATGTCCACGCTGATTATCGGCTTGTCATTCGTATTTGTCAAGATAGCCCTTCGCTCGGCCGGTCCGTCCGACGTGTTGGCCCATCGTTTCAATGCGGCGGTCATAGCGTTGCTGCTGTTATACGTGACGGGAGTTGTCAGAAAGCCCAAACTCAACCGTAAGCAATTCTTGCAGCTGCTGTCGATTTCTGTTTTCTACCCACTGTTGTTCTTTGGATTGCAGACCATCGGACTGCAATACACCACTGCGTCGGAGGCCGGCATCATGGCGGCCATCACACCGGTGATAACGTTACTGCTGGCATCGCTGGTGCTCAAAGAGCGCAACACCATCGGACAAATTATGGGGGTGGTGCTGTCGGTAGCAGGTATCTGCTATATTTTTGCGAAAAGCGGCACATCCATTCATGGCAACAGCATGCAGGGCAACTTGATCATATTGCTGAGCGTGTTTTCCATCGTATTCTATTACATCTTCGGGCGCAAGATCAACAAGCATTATCGCACCATAGACATCACCTTTGTCATGATTGTGTTGGCAGCCATCGTGTTCAATGTTATTGCCATTGGCAATCATCTGGTGCACGGCACGTTGCACGAATATATAGCTCCCCTGAGCCATTGGAGCTTTATTTTCGCCATACTCTATCTTGGTGTGCTCTCGTCCATGGTCACGTCGGTATTCAACAATTATGCTCTGGTCTACATCCCGGCCTCTCAAGTAGCCGTCATCAATAATCTTACGCCACTGATATCAATCATGGGTGGCATCATGATATTGGACGAGCAGCTCCATTTGTTTCATTTCATCGGTGCGGCAATGGTGATTCTCGGCGTGTTGGCCACAACGTTTTTCCAACACCGTAATTCCTAAGTTCCACCAAAATACCTTCTTCAATAAATTTCTACTAAACCCTTATCACACTGCGTCCACGAAAACGGTAGGATTCGTCTGCAAAGGTGATTATCGTGTGCTTATGATTCATTAATGTAAAATAGAATTACCAAAAATCGATGATTATTTTCAGGACAACCAGAGAAAAATGCGCCATGTTTTAACCGTTAATTTCGATTGGAAAAATGAGAAAATATTGAGGGCGTTGCGTTGGCTATCTTATCATCATGCGTCTAAGCTTTAATCGTCGTGCGAAAGAAGCCTGATCATCATGCGTTTAGGGCTTCATCGTGATGCCATTCGATATCCAACGGCAGGTGATCAAATTGGGGGCGCAAGGACAATTTTGCCAAATGGTTGATTGTCAAAGGATTATAAAAATGTGCATATTTCGCGAATTTGGAACGAGGGTTATATTATTTTCAAATTCGCGAAATATAGAAGGGTGTTTGTAAAGAATAATACGTGCTTTTTATAATTCAAAAATCATAACTGTTTATAAGATTATTAACTTGTCGAAACTCGTAACCGGCGGGTACCGTGCAATTCCTCATTTGTATCACGCGTTGTTGAATCTTGTTTGCAACATTGAATGAACATCGCATTAATCCAAATATGAAAGATGCAAGGCCGGTGCCTATCAAACCTTAAATATAATAAATCGCAGAAGGGTTTGAATTATAATTACTATCTTTGTAAATGATTTATTACATCGATTTAAGTTTATAAAAATCATCCCTTTGCGGGAAACACAATACGGATTCTATGGATAAACTTCAAAGGATGCAGCAGTTGGTTGAGCAGCTCAACCGTGCTTCGGATGCATATTACAGTGGTCGGAGCGAGCTGATGACCGACTACGAGTGGGATGCCAAATTTGATGAACTGAAGCAACTGGAAGAGGAGACGGGAGAAACCCTACCCGACTCTCCCACCGCCAAGGTGTCGGAAGACAACATCGCGGGGCAGAAAGAGGAGCACGAGTTTGCCACATTGTCATTGGCCAAGACCAAACTGGTTGAAGACTTAGTGAAATGGGCTGAGAACAGACCTATATGGTTGTCGTGGAAACTGGATGGACTGACATTGGTAGTGACCTACGATAACGGTATGCTCACCAAGGTGGTTACCCGTGGAAATGGGCATATCGGTACCAATATCACTCATTTGGCCGGAGTGATTGCAGGTATTCCGAAAAAAATTAAGAACAAGGGGCATGTGGTAGTCCGTGGGGAAGCTATCATCTCGTACGATGATTTTGAGCAATTCAACATGGAAAACGACGAAGAATACGCCAATCCGCGCAATCTCGCATCAGGGTCGCTTACTCTGAAAGACCCCAACGAAGTGGCTCAAAGAAACATCCGCTGGATTCCGTTTACGCTGGTACATGCCGATGAGGAAATCGATTCCTGGGGAAAGCGAATGGACTTTCTGAAGGAGAATGGCATGGACTGCGTAGACCACGAATGCATTGAGCACCCGACCCTTGAAAACATACAAAAGGTGATAGACAAATGGACGCTGAGGGTAACCAACCGTCAGAATCCCTATCCCGTGGACGGTTTGGTCATCGTCTACGACGATACGGAGTATGCCTCGACCGGATCGGTTACCGGGCACCATGCCACCCGGGGCGGCTATGCTTTTAAATGGCAAGACGAGACTGCTGATACCGAATTGGAAGAAATAGAATGGAGCTGTGCGGCATCGACCATCTCGCCCGTCGCCGTGTTCCGACCGGTAGAACTGGAGGGCACCACTGTCAAGCGCGCATCGCTGTGCAACATCAGCGAATGTGAAAGGCTTGGCATTGGCGGAAAGGGCACGGAACTGACGGTCATCAAGGCCAACAAGATAATCCCAAAGGTGATTAAGGTGCGCGAGAAGGTGGGTGAACTGGAAATACCATGCGAATGCCCAGTGTGTAAGTCACCAACCGAAGTTGTTGTAAGTGTCAACAGCGGCACCAAGACGCTACATTGCACCAACGAGGCATGCCCGGCCAAGGAACTCAAGAAGTTCAGACGCTTTCTCTCTAAGGAGGGAATGGACGTGGACGGTATATCAGAGCAAACTGTTTCCAAGTTTATCAATCTTGGATGGGTTACCGAATATGCCGACATCTATCATCTCCCCTCGCATGCAGGGCAGATAGCACAACTTGAGGGCTTTGGCAAAAAATCGGCTGCCAACATCGTGAAATCTGTTGAGAAATCACGTCATGTCGAAGCCCGCAGATTTCTCTATGCCCTTTCGATTCCATTAATCGGGAAAGATGTGTGCAACCGGCTGTTGTCGGCCTACCCCCTAACCGACCTTATTGATATTGCCACGGGGCGGAAACAAACCGATGGTCTGTTCTCAGAGGCACCCGATGAACTGCTGGCTACGATTCCGGGCATCGGTCCGGAGAAGTCGGCCTCGTTTGTCAACTGGTTTAGAGACGCGCGAAATCAAGCTGTTGTAGACCGACTTTTGGAAGAAGTCGTTATCGAACAAGCTTCTACTGAGCCCACGGGCAAGAAGTGTGAGGGTCTGACTTTTGTGATAACCGGAAACGTTTATCAATATAAAAACCGAAACGAGCTAAAGGCCTACATCGAGAGTCAGGGTGGAAAGGTGACGGGATCCGTGAGCAAGTCAACATCATTTCTTATCAACAACGATGTAACTTCGACCAGCGGAAAGAACCAAAAGGCACAACAACTGAACATTCCCATCATTTCGGAAGACGAGTTCGTGAGTCGATTCACAGATTAATATCGGAATAAATGCGGAAAAATTTGGACACTCTGAAATTTTAAACTAATTTTGCGCAAAATTTATAAAATCATGAAACGACTCTTCACAACAATTGCCTTAGCAGCCGCTGCATGGTCATTGTCCGCACAAAATCTTCAAATCCATTATGATCTCGGACACTCACTGTATAAGAACCTTACCAATCGGCCGAGTGTGACCACCACATTCGAGATGTTTCGCCCGGACAGTTGGGGAAACACCTACACCTTCACCGACATTGA
>CAYVGR010000086.1:0-9068 GCA_964450065.1 uncultured Prevotella sp.
ACTTTGTTTATCAATTAGTTGTAAAATACGTATTTTTTGAGTGACGAAGTCAGGAGGGCATTTTCAGCTGCCCAACCTGCCCGAGGGCGAGCAAACCATTGTAGCCAGCTTTTTGGGCTATAAGCCGCAGGAGATCAAGGTAGTGATGAAGCGTGGCAAGGGCACGGAAGTTTACTTCCAGCTGGAGGAAGACGAGCAGGAGCTCGGACAGGTGGTGATAACCGGCACACGCACGCCGCACTTCCTGAAAGATGTGCCCATCCGCACCGAGGTGCTCACCTCGCAGGCTATCAAAAACAAGAATGCCCAAAACTTATACGAAGCCCTTGAAGGCGTGCCCGGTGTGCGCGTGGAGCAGCAGTGCCAGTTTTGCAACTTCTCCATGGTGCGCATGCAGGGTCTGGGAGCCGAGCACACGCAGGTGCTTATCGATGGCGAGCCAATATACTCGAGCTTGGCCGGTGTGTATGGGTTGGGCCAGATGGGCACCAACGATGTGGATCGTCTGGAAATTGTGAAAGGGGCTGGCTCTGCGCTCTATGGCAGCAGTGCGGTGGCCGGTGCTATCAATGTCATTACCAAGGATCCCGGTTACGAGCCTAATGTGAATGCCGACCTCCAGTTTGGCAATTTCGGTTATCACAACTATAACGCGTCAGCCTCCATGCGCAAGCAAAACATCGGACTGATCATCTCTGCGCAGCGCACGGAGAACGATGCCGTAGACGCTACGAAAGATGGTGCGACGCGCAGTGAAGTGAAGCACAAGGACGGTGTTTCCGACCGCGTGGCCGCCCGACTCACCAACATGGGTTTTGCCATGCACCTCTATCATCCTTTTGCCAAGAAAGATAAGCTTGTGCTCCAAGGCAAGCTGATGGAGGAGCACCGTGCCGGCGGCACCATGACCGACAACCTCTACCTCAACCCGTTCTCGGAGGGCACAGAGGATATCACCACCAACCGTCTGTCGGCCAACCTGAATTACAACCTGCCTGTCGGCAAACACTCCGACCTGAACTTCTCAACCGCATACGTTAATCATAAGCGCAATGCCACCAACGATACGTTCCTGGGCGACTATAAGGACTCACACGACGGCGCAATGCCCGATGTGCATGTTATGCGCCCCTACGTTGCCAGGGAAAATACGTTCACACCCTCGCTCTCTTTCACCCGGCGCCTGAACAACCATACGCTGCTGGCCGGCGTGCAGGGCTACTTCACCAATCTGCGTGAGACCGGACTGTATTGTATCAATGATGAGGAAGACCCTCATCACGGCACGGCCTATACTTCGGTGGGCAAGAAGCATGCCTGCGAGGTTGGCTTCTTTGTGCAGGACGAATGGACCATTCTTCCCGGCCTTGTGGCTGTGCCCGGCCTGCGGTTCGACATCCACCATTCGGACGAGGAGTACACATCAAGCGAGAAAGTGTTCGACGGCGCATTCCCCAAGACCAAGTTCAATGAAAACTCCTTCAACCCCAGACTGGCGTTGAAGTACGAAATCTCACCCCAGTTTGTGCTCCGTGCCAACGTGGGTACGGGATGCCGCGCTCCCTATGGTTTCTCCGAGGACCTGCATCTGTGCAGTGGTTCACCCCGTGTATGGAAATCGTCGGATCTCAAGGCCGAGCATGCTGTGAGCTTTAATCTCTCTGCCGACTATTACAGCTGCAACTATCAGCTCAGTGCCAACATCTTCCGCACTAACCTGAGCGACAAGATCGAGTTTGTGCCGGCTGATGACAAGGTGAAGCGGCTGGGTTATACCTACCAGTGGAAGAACCAGGACGATGCCTATGTGCAGGGCATTGAGCTGGGCGTGAAGTGGAATCCCGCCAAGGATTTAAGGACCGGGGTGAACTGGACTTTCAACCAAGGGCGGTACAAGCACGTGCGCGACGAATGGGCAGATACTCCTTATGCCGAGGCGAGCAAGAAGATTTCGCGTTTCCCGGGCATGACGGGCGACCTTGTCTTGGAATATACCCCTGGCACGTGGACGTTCTCTGTGAACGGTTCGTTGCAGGGAAAGATGTATATCGACTATATGAAGGACGATGAAGTTGCTGAGAAAATCAAGGAGACACCCACTTTCATGCTCTTCAATGTGCGTGTGGCCAAGCAGCTCGGTGCATTCTCCGTCTATGCCGGAGGGAAGAATATCTTCAGCTATTTGCAGGACGAGAAGCACACGGACAATGCTGCATTCATGTATGCCCCGGTCTATGGAGCCACATGGTATGCCGGTGTGAGTGTGAAACTTTAATCAATATGCCGAGGCAACAGTAGGCCGGGATACTGCTATCCAAGTGCGGAAGTGGTGTCCCGGCTTTGTTTGGAAATTCGCATCTTGCCGACTTTTGTGTCATTTATTAATAATATTTCGGGAAAAAATTGTGATAATAATCTTTTCTTTATAAATTTGCAACAAAATAAATAAATAATATGGCACGACAATATTTAGACTCGTTAGACAGGAAAATCCTGAAACTTATTGCCAACAATGCCCGCATGCCGTTCCTGGAAGTAGCTCGGGAGTGCAATGTAAGCGGTGCGGCAATTCACCAACGCATTCAGAAACTCACCTCCTTGGGAGTGTTGAAAGGTTCGCGTTTTATTATGGATCCGGAGAAGATAGGCTACGAGACCTGCGCGTATGTGGAGTTGTATCTCAAGGATCCCTCATCGTTTGAAAGCGTGGTGGAGGCGCTTCGGAATATTCCTGAGGTAACGGAATGCCATTTTACCACGGGTGGTTGCGACTTGTTTATCAAGCTATATGCTAAGAACAATCACCACATGCTCAATATTATTCACGACAAACTGCAGCCGTTGGGGCTGTCGAGAAGCGAGACTATTGTCAGTCTCAATGTCCCGATTGAGCGCCAGCTGCCTATCATGAGCAAAGACGAGGAACTGGAATATGAAGTGGACAAGAAAGCGGTAGATGAGATAGAAAGCAATTTTGATAACGAAACGGATGACGAATTGAGGTAGACCGAAACTTAAAAGGAGGTCTGCAAGATACATGTTCAATGCCGGTTGACATTCATAGACTTCGTTTCAAATCATACTGTATAAAGGAAAAGCCTTCGCGCTTTTCCTTTTTTGTTACCTGCCATCGACGCATGTCTGTCTCCGGGAAAAGCGTGTCGAACTGCGTGGGCATGTCGTCGATGAGGGTGAGATAGATGCGGTGGGCCACGGCGAGTGCCTGTCGGTAAATACTTTCGCCACCTATGATAAACACTTCCTGCTCGCCAAGGCATTTTTGCAGAGCCAAATCCAGCGAGCTATACACCTCGCACCCGTCTATATGATTGAGACTGCGGCTTATGACAATGTTTCGCCGCAAGGGTAAAACACCGTTGGGCAGGGACTCGAAGGTGCGTCGTCCCATGATGACGGTGTGCCCCGTGGTGAGTGCCTTGAAGCGCTTCATGTCGTCGGGCAGGTGGTATAACAGGCGGTTGCGGAAGCCGATGGCTCGGTTTTTGGCCATGGCCACTATGATATTAATCTTCATGGGGTTGGGGATTCTTCATTTGCCTGAGACGTGTGCAGGCTCTCCCGGTGAGCTATCGGGTCTTGGTCAGCTGGCATGCAGCATGTGTCGGGCAGCACTTCAACCGAATATTGGGGCAGGTGCGTGCTTTTTATTTTCCATTCTTGGGGATAAAGATTGTTGGCACGGCTGCCAATGTTCTTGACAAAGCCTAAGGGATGTGTCCGATAAGTGATGATGACAAAGCCCCGTGGTGCGTCGGATGGCAGCGTGATGGCCTCTTTTCGCAGATAGCTGATGGCTGTTTTGTAGTCTGTCCCGATGCACGGAAAGGCTCCGGTGGCGATGGCACGAGAGAGTGCAAGCGACGTGTGGGGAATGATGCCGTGACCTTTTTCTGTGCCCAATGTCACGCCGGCATGTACGATGTGAAGTGTCTTTTGGGCACGTTCATCAAGGTGTTGCCACCAGGTTGGTATGGCCACAATCGTCCCTTGGTTTTGGGTGATAGAAAAATGGCCGTCGACCCATGCGCGGCATGAGTCTTCGGAGGTGGCTCTGTCCTGGCTCCGGAGCTTTTGTCGGCGTTGCTTTCTGCTTGGCTTGTTGGTGTCGGCTTTGAGCTGTTCGAGAGCCGATACGTGCTGTCCTCGCTTTCGAAGCACTGCGACAAATAGTCCCTCACCTTTCGTCTTGCCGGGAATAAACCGGTAAACGGGATGTTCGTTGATGAGCGACCCGGTGAGATTCCACTCGGGACGGGTGTCGATTTCGACAAAGTCGGCACCTAAGTGGTTGGCTATCCAGTCCACATTCTCCTCGTTTTCATGAGCATTGAAAGTGCAGGTGGAGTAGATCAGGATGCCGCCCTCGGCCAAACAGGGCCAAATATCTTCTACGATGGAACGTTGGAGCATTTGGCATTTCTCTACGTTTTGCACACTCCATTCGCCGATTGCACCCTCGTCTTTTCGGAACATTCCCTCTCCTGAGCAAGGCACGTCAGCAAGAACAACATCGAACAGGAGTCCGCTTTTTTGATAATCCTTCGGGAAGTTATTGGTGACTACCACGTCGGGATGCCCAAATTTCTGCACGTTTTCAGAGAGAACAGATGCGCGGAGCTTCATGGGTTCGTTGGAAAAGAGCAGGCTTCCCTCAGGCAACGCGGCTCGGGCAACGGTGGTTTTGCCACCCGGGGCGGCGCAAAGGTCGAGCATAAGCACCGGGTGGTGAATGAGTTGGCGCAGAATATGGCCGACAAACATGGAGGAAGCCTCCTGCACATAGTACAGTCCGGCATGAAACAAAGGGTCGAAAGTGAAGTTGGGTCGGTCCGCGAGATAAAGCCCTTGGTTGCACCAGGATACTGGAGATGCCTGCTGCAGCCCTGCCGTCTGCCTGTCGTGGTGCTGACACAGCGTGGTTTTGAAGGGGTTGAGACGTATGCTTGTGGGAGCCTCCTGTGCCAATCCCCTTATCAAAGTGGTGTAGAGGTCGTCGCCCATCAGCTTTCGTGTATATTCCTCAAAGTCGCGGGGTAATGTCATGTCAATAGGTATTTCGTGGTGTATCCGTTGCCGAAAACCACCAGCAATTAAGTTCTTCGTTCCAAACGGCACTCAATTCACGATCGTTGAAGAAGCTGATGGATTTCTTGCGTTGCTCTGTTTGCTTTTTCATAAAAAGGGAACTTGCGATTGCAAAAATAGTTTTTTTTTCTTTACTTTGCAACTTATTGATATTCCGTTTCGTCCAATGAACAGAAAATCAAAAGGAAATGAGAAATATGAAGCACTATCTTATTGCATTAACCCTGATGTTTGCGCTCAATGCCGGAGCTGCCGGCGTTCAGCCACGTCATCGTCATCACCAGCAGACAGAACTGGCAGACACCACTGTTCATGATGAGTTGGAAGCCTTTTCGGACACCACTGCTGCAAGCCTTGTCGGGACAGAGGATACGGTATATCATTCGGGCATGCTCGAAGATGATTTCGAGGTGGACTCCTGGGTAGAGAATTTTATTAAGAACTTGGTGGGAGGAACCATCGGGGTGGGTGGAGTTATCATTGCCATACTCATCATATTGGCTCTGTTGCTCTGCGCCTTGGCTCCGTTTATCCTTGTTGTCGTAA
Organism: uncultured Prevotella sp.; assembly: GCA_964450065.1. Lineage (GTDB taxonomy): Bacteria > Bacteroidota > Bacteroidia > Bacteroidales > Bacteroidaceae > Prevotella. The sequence continues at coordinate 5,653 of CAYVGR010000086.1, forward strand.
TCATCAGATACCTCATTAGCCGGCACAACAACCGTGTGGCGCTGGCAGAAAAGGCTATGGAGACAGGACAACCCATACCCGAAGACGTGAAACCCTTAGCACCAGAGTCGGCCGATTATTATAGAAAAAAAGGTATCAAGAATATTGCCACAGGTGTTGGTCTGGCCATCATGTTCTTCATTTGGGATGCAGAAGCTCTGGTCGGGGTTGGCCTGCTGATAGCGTGTTGGGGCATTGGGCAGCTGGTTATAGCAAAGACAACAAAGTAGGTGGAGCGTATAGAGGACATCAGCTTGGTGACGCAGGTGGCTGTGTTTCATAATCGACGTGCATTCGACAAGTTGATGAGGAAATATCAGTCGCCTGTCCGGCGGTTCTTTCTTTCGCAGACTTTAGGCGACAGTCAGCTGAGTGATGACCTCGCGCAAGACACCTTTATCAAGGCCTATACCCACATTTCGCAGTTCCAGGGGCGTTCGTCGTTTCTCACCTGGCTCTTCCGCATAGCCCACAATGTGTTTTATGATTATGTGAGGGGCAGAAAGATAACTGCCGATGTTGACACGCCGGCTGTCAGAGGAAAGGGAGATGCCACGGGCGACAGCAGTTTGCGAATGGACTTGTATGATGCGCTTCAGCTGCTCAACGACAAGGAACGTATGTGCATCACGCTGCAACTGATGGAGGGACAGCCTGTGGACAGAATAGCCGAGATAACGGAAATGCCGGTCAATACGGTGAAAAGCCACCTTGCCCGGGGCAAGAAGAAGGTGGCCGGCTTTCTCAGAGCCAATGGATATGAATGATAAACAGAAACAGAATGCAGAATGACAATGATATAAGAAACGACGAAGAGCTGTTGATGCGATTTTTCGACGCAACCCGACAGGATATTTCCGATGATGGTTTTTCCGAGCAGGTCATGCGCCGCATACCGCAGCGCGCCAGGTTGATGAACCGGATATGGACCGCCCTGTGTGTTGCACTGGGTGTGGCGATATTCTTATTGTTCGACGGTGTGGGCGAGTTGCGTGTAATAGCAGGCAAGATGGCCGGCGATGCTTTGGGTTATCTCTCGTCGATGAGCTCCACGGGAGTCACACCTTCGGTTCTGTTTGCCACTGTCGTGGTGTTGGGCTTGGTGTGGCTGTACAACGTCCTGTCTATTCAAAGATGAAGTAGCCCCCATTCTCATAGAGTTCCTCCTTGCTTTCTTCGTTCTTTTTAGGCTTGGGAGGATTCTTGAGATTGCCCTTCTCATCGAACATACCGTATGTGGTACGCAGCACCAAAAACTCCGTGCGGCGGTTCAGTTGGTTGCATATTTCCTGCTTTTCCTCATCTTCTATAGCCTTGATAAACTCTTCTGAAAGCACATCACCCTCTTTCAGCCAGTTGTATTTCTCCGTCACCTTCCTGTTGATTGTCTTGGGTTTCTCCTTGCCATACCCCACGGGTGTGAGCCGGTCGGCGGCAATGCCATGGGCGATAAGATAATTGACCACCGATTCCGAACGTCTTTGCGAGAGCCGTTTGTTGTAGGCCGAGTTGCCCCTATAGTCGGCATGGGCACTAAGTTCGATGGTGATGTTGGGGTTCTCGTTGAGCATGGTCACGAGCCGGTCGAGGGCAATTTTCGATGTGTCGCGCAGCGTGGCCTTGTCGAAATCATAGAAAATATTGTCGATCAGTGTTGGGACAGAGATGTTGGCCAAGGCAAATTGCAGCGTGGTGTCTCTCGATTCCTTCGGGTTGGCCAGTGCCCTGACCTCCTCTTTGTGGTTGAGAAATCCCTTACAGGTGGCAAGAATCAGATAGTTCACGCCCTCGTCGAGCACCTTGGTAAACGACCCGTCGCTGCGCACGCTGAGCCGTTCGTTGGTTCCGTCGTCTCCTACGACATACACCTGCGCTGCCGGAAGCTCATAACCGTCCATCTCATAAACCCATCCCGTTACCGTTTGCACAATCTCCGGATTCTCAAACGAGTAGATATGGTCCCATCCGCGCGCGTCGTTTCGATTGCTCGAGAAGAAGCCCCGGTTGTGTGCTCCCTCGAAGGTGAGTCCGAAATCATCGCCCTGCGAGTTGAGGGGATAGCCGGGGTGGGAGAGGTGGTAACGCCCGTCTTTTCCCACTTTGGCAATGAACACGTCGAGCCCGCCCAGTCCGGGATGGCCGTTGCTGGAGAAGTATAGGTCGCCGTTGGGTCTGAAAGTGGGGAACATCTCATCGCCTTCGGTGTTGATGGGCTCCCCCAGATTCTCCACACCTCCGTATCCTCCGGGGGTTATCCGTACCCGCCAGATGTCCAGTCCCCCCTTGCCCCCGGGCATATCCGACGTGAAATAAAGCCATTCGCCGTCGGGCGACATGGCCGGGTGGGCAAAGCTCGAGAGCGTGTCGTTGGTGAGCTTCACCTCCGTGGCCTTGCTCCACGCCGCGTCCGAGCGGTTGGATTTCACAATCTGCGCATATCGGGGATAGGATGGGTCGCTGACGCATTGGGTGAGATACATTTCCCGCCCGTCGGGCGAGAAGCAGGCCGCACCCTCCTCGTATTCCGTGTTCAGTCCGCCTGTCACGGGTTCCGGCCTGCTCCATTTGCCCCTGTCGTCCTTTTCCGACATAAAGATGTCGGCGGGCTTGACACCCGTTATGCCACTGTTTTCATCGCCCAGGGCTTCTTTTCGAGTGGAGGTGAAGTAGAGCTGGTCGTGGTTGTCGCCAAAGAGCATCGGTGAATAATCGGATCTGCGCGAGTTGAACAGGTCCATTTTCTTGACCGTATATCTGCTGCCCAGCTCTTTAATGTCGGGTGCAGAGCGGGCCGATTGCAATCCAAGTTGCGCCAAGCCATTGTCGGGAAAGGAGTCGAGAACAGCCTGAAACTCAGCCTCGGCCAGTTTGTAGTTCCCGTTTTTCAACAGCAGTTGCCCCAGTCGGAGACGATCCTCGGGGTCGTCTTGCTGATATCTGATGGTGTTTCGGTAAGCAGCAATACCCTTGGCTGTCTGCAGGCTCTTGCTATAGCAGAATGCCATCTTCTTGGCGATGGCACCCCGCCGCTCCCGTCTTTTGGGTTCTGTCTTCCTATAGGCCTGCTTGTATTCGTTGGCCGCATCGTAGTATTCGCCCAATGCCAGGTGCTTTTCGGCACGCTTGAGGTTCCGCTCGGCACCGCACGATGCCAACAACAATAAGGCTGCCAACAGGAGCCCTGTGATAGGATTATTTCCGAGTATGCGTTTCATCACTTTTTATAACGCTATACCCAACCTATTATTGTACAAGATTATTGTACAAGAGGAGAGGTCATTATGTTTGACTCCCCGGAATACCTCCTGCAGTTAAAGCATCCACACCCACGACACGTGTACTGCAAAAGTTGTAGAGACGTGGGCTTGCCCCGTCTC
>CAYVGR010000087.1:0-9058 GCA_964450065.1 uncultured Prevotella sp.
ATAAACTGATAGCGAACCTGGGCACGGGGATAATTATCGATGACGGCACAACACATGGAAAATTTGTATAGGTCGTCATCTGTGAAATGAGTAATGATCTGTTTCATAATTATATATGTGTTTGACACTTGCAAACTTACATAAAAGTTATGTAATCTGTGCAGTTTCTACAACTAATCTTCATACAACAGCCTCAATACAAGCGAACGTTATTCAGTTCCTCACCCCAAATATCAATAGGGTTTAGATTCAGAATCAATGCTGCCCTCACCATTCTACAAATACCATTCGAATGGCGGAACAATAAACTTAGCCAAATCTAACCAGTTGCCGAGCTTGCAGACAACACCCTCCTGCACTCATCTTCTTGCTATTTTTCAGCAACTTGCAAACCTCGTACACTATTTCATCATAGTTAAATATAACTTAAAAAGAGTCTCATTTCCTTTTGTCATTAACAATGTTTCACTATCTTTGTATTTATACTTATAACTTAAACAATAACTAACATGTCAAATGTAAAGCCTGCAGAAGGCAAACTTGGAATTATGGTTGTCGGTTGTGGCGCAGTATCCACAACGTTTATGACCGGTGTGCTCATGGCACGCAAGGGACTGGCTAAGCCCATTGGCGCTGTAACACAGTACGACAAAATTCGTGTTGGGAAGGGAAAGGACAAGAAGTACCTTCATTATCGGGATATAGTGCCGCTGGCTAAGCTCGATGATATCGTGTTTGGCACATGGGATGTATATCCGCAGAATGCCTATCAGGCTACAGTGTATGCAGACGTGCTCAAGGCAAAGGATATAGAGCCGGTGCGCGATGAGCTGGAACAGATTGTCCCCATGAAAGCGGCTTTCGACAAAAATTATGCCAAGCGGCTTGATGGTGACAACGTGAAGGATTGTAAAACACGATGGGACATGGTGCAGGAGCTGCGAAAAGACATCTCCAACTTCAAGAAGCAAAAGGGCGTAGACCGCATCGTGGTCATCTGGGCTGCATCAACCGAGATTTATGTGCCCTACAACGAGAAGGTTCATGACACCATCGAGAATTTGGAGCAGGCCATGAAGGATGACGACCGCGAACACATAGCACCAAGTATGTGCTATGCCTACGCAGCTCTCAAGGAGGGCTGTCCGTTTATCATGGGAGCGCCAAACACCACTGTGGATATTCCTGCCATGTGGCAGCTGGCAGAGCAAACCCGTATGCCGATAGCAGGCAAGGATTTCAAGACCGGCCAAACGCTCGTCAAGTCGGGCTTCGCTCCTATTCTTAAAGTACGCAACCTGGGGCTCAATGGGTGGTTCTCAACCAATATCCTCGGCAACAGAGACGGCTTGGTGCTTGACGAGCCAGCTAACTTCCACACCAAGGAAGTATCTAAGCTGTCGACCCTCGAGACCATTTTGAAGAAAGAAGACCAGCCCGACCTCTATGGCGACATTTACCATAAGGTGCGCATCAACTATTATCCTCCACGCAACGATGCGAAAGAAGGGTGGGACAACCTCGACATCTTTGGCTGGATGGGCTATCCTATGCAAATCAAGATCAACTTCCTTTGCCGTGACTCTATCCTGGCAGCACCCCTGTTGCTCGACTTGTGCCTGCTTAGTGACTTGGCTGCCCGAGCTGGCCGTTACGGCATACAGCGCTTTCTCAGCATTTTCCTCAAAAGCCCTATGCACGATTATACCAAGGGCGAAGAGGCTATCAACAACCTGTTCGACCAATATGTCATGCTGAAAAATGCTGTCCGCGAAATGGGAGGCTATGAAGCCGACCAGGAAATAGATTGAGTTTGATGCGCCTATAACGGCGTGTTGTATTCACAAAACATCTCCACTCCGTTCCTCGCGCATTTCGCATGTGTTGCGACAGAATCATGTATGCGATGTCACGGATTGGGAAAACCAGATTATAGGCCATGTCCTGAAAGTTGAAACCGCACGTTTCCCAAGTTAATATTCCTTGAGGAAACGTGCGGTTTTCATAGACAGAAGGTGCTGCTTGTCAAATAAACTTCACCAAAAAGTTGCATGGATTTTTTCTCATTCTGGAGTCGTTTTCTACGTTTCGGAACTGATAGTGACGTCAATTTCCGGATAGAAAGGGGTTCATGCCCTGCCGTTGCTGCCTAATGGCAAGACGTATGAGCTTTAACCATGACGTGATGAAGCTCTGGTGGGCTTGCGATTGAGCCTTTATCGCATGGTCATTAGACCTTGAACGCAAAGCCATTTCTTTATTTCGAGCGGAAGAAAAGGCGAAAACTCGCATAAATCCCTGACTGACTGCACGTTGCGCATAATGTCAAATCCTTGGCATATTCCGCACAACAATTTTTTTATTTTCAAATACGCGACGTATGAGCGACCCTTTGTCCTGTTATTTCAACATGGTTTTTATTCAAACATATCATTGAGCGTCTTTCAGACAGAACCTTTTTCAATTCAAAATTCATAATTCAAAATTCACAATTAGGCTGGCGCGCTGATTATTCGTTCTACACTCTTAACTCATACTTTGGGCTGCGCGTTAGGGTGAGGCAGATATTCTTAGATTAATCTTGCGAAGCAAGAGTGTGAGATTTTCTGCGATAAGTCTTTCTTTCAAGAAAAGATATTCTCCAGATATTCTAAGATTCGGCGAAGCCGAGCGGAGGAGCTTTTTCAATTCATAATTCATAATTCAAAATTCACAATTATGCTGCGCGATGTTATAATTCACCATTAGGCTGACGCGTTGCAATTCACAACTATTCGCAAGCTCATCATCTCATCATAATTTGCAAAAGATTGGCAGGCCATGGCTTATTGTCCGGAGGACAACCTTTCAATAGCCCCTGGTTGGAGCGAAGCGGAAACCGGGGGGAAGGATATTCGCCGCATGGGTACAGTCTGAAAGACTGCCCCATTCCTATTCATGTAATAATAGTTCGTGATTATTTATACAGTCCCAGGGCAGCATGATGATGTTTAGATTATTCAGGGCAGTCTTTCAGACTGAATTACTCACGCTCGTTCTGTTTACCGTAAGCCCAAAGGGCATACGGCTATTTAGATACTGTCTTTCAGACAGAGTGCACGACACAAATAGGAACGCAACAGGACAATCAATGCAGATACATTTCGCAACGACTTTCACGACTTTTCACGACATGGGTAGGAGGTCGTGTGATGTCGTGGATGTCGATGCAGGAAAGGAACAGAACAATAGATGCAGATTTTAATTATACATTATACATTGTACATTATTAATTATACATTGTGCCCTTTAGTATCCTTAAAAACAGATTCGGGCAGGACATCACGTCCCACCCGAATCCTTCTAACTTAACTCATGTTATAGAGAGGAGAGGTTAGTAATCAAAATTATACTCATCTTCCCAAAGATCATATTGACGCTTATCGGGATAGATATTATCAAAATCTTCGATTTCCGTATCGAAGTCAAACTTTTTACTGTCTGCATGATCATAAGGGCTTCCTATCATGAGCTCTTCACATACAGTCTTAACACATGTTATATCCGGAATTATATATTTCTTTTTCATATTATGCTCCTCCTCTTAATAAACGATTACTTTCTTTCCATTCACTACATATACGCCTGCTGCCAAAGACACTGTTGTCGTTTCGCCGGCATTCATTACCAGGCGCTTCAGCATCATTCCATTAGCGGCAACAACCTCGACCACCGTATTCTCATTGGCCTTGACCTGAAGGGCACCGCGCAATGTGGTCAGTGTTGTGGCACGATTGTCTTTCCTCAATTCGGTAATACCCGTTACACTGCCGGGATTTTCACCATAAAAGACCTCCATGGCATTGAGCAACTTGGCACCAGATGCATTGGTCTGGTATTCGAAGTAGCTCCTGAACGGATAAATATAGAGCCAAGGACGGTCCTGTCTCAAGTTCTTTGAACTCAGATAATAGTTCTTGGCGAAATAGAAGACATTGGAAGACTGGGCTGGCATTTTCCTCCCAGCGTATGTGCCATGATTCTTAAAGCTGTACGAAGCGTCTCCAATCTGTCCTGTTGCGGTCTCGCCGTCGAAGCAACACTGAGCATCCATGCCCGTTGTGGCAGCGATGTCGGAGCCTTTTTGTATCGCGGTGAACGAGACAGTTTCAGATTCCGGAGCATTTATAACTTGCACCATATAGGGAACATTCGCCTCAGACTTAGGCTCTGTGGTTGGTGTGAAATAAGCCTTTCCTATGAAGTCCTGGGGCTGTCCGAACTCATCCTCGCTTAAAGACAGGCAATTATCACTCACCATCTTATTCATTGTGAAAGAACAGCCATCTGTAGTATTGGTATGTATGCCGTCCTGCAAATCGAGAGTGAACGGTAGGATAACCGTTGCGTTGGCCACCTTTCCATTAGCGGGAACCGTGATTTGACGAGTATATTTAGCATAGTTCTCGGCAGGCACCGTAATCTTATATGGTGCGAAGAATGGCTGTTTGTCTGTTATCACAATGTTCTGGCAGGCGCGATAGTCACCACTTGCTGTCTTTTGAATGTAGTTGTCGGCAGCGTATTGGGTACGAGTGGGGAAATAAATCAGACAGTTCGGATTGAGCAGAGCCTTCATTGCATCCATTTCGGCCCTTTCAGGAATATGAACGGAGTAAAGGTGGGTGTAGTCGAGGTAAAGCACCTGCTTACCCGTAGCACCTACGCCGGGAATATTCTCAGCGGGGTTGCCATACAGCTCATCGATCAGTGCCTGTCTCATCATTGGAACTGTGAGATAGGCGTTGCCACTTGGAATCTCTTCTTTGGTTTCTGCATCCAATGCCTTGAACACACCGCCATACATGGGAAGCTCAGAATCGTTACCATCCTCGCTGTAGCACGTGGCATCGTAAAGCTTGGTCAAGTCGCACTTGGCCACATAGTCTTTGGTGATCAATTTCAGATCCATGAGATAGTAAGCAAAATAACGGTGCTCCATGCCCGAAGTGGGGGCGACATTCCATCTCGTTTCGTCACCGGTGAACAGGTAGCAAGGCTTCGATTCGTTAACTGCAAGTACGATGTTGTTGGTGAACGTTCCACCCTGCGTAGCATATAAGGCATCAGAATAAGGATACTCGATCAATGATGTAGGCGATGCACTTGTATTGTTATTGTCCAGTTCATCAATGTTGCTGTACTTGAAAGGTTGGTTTCCGCAATGTGTGGTGTGGTTCTTTTCGCTTTCAAGTTCATTGCCGCTGGTCGTGTATTGCATGCCATCTCCGAAGTTGAGATTATATGGAGATTTGACAAAGAAACAGCGGGCATTACCATCACCATTGGCATAGCTATCGTCTCCGTATTTACTATAGAGTTTTTCGAACGTGAAGCGACATTTTTCCTCGCCACCACCAAAGAAGTCTCGAGGAACATAGAAGATGAACTCGCCTCCTGATACCTGGAAGTCGTTCGATGTAAACTGCTGCATCAAAGTAGGACCATTCTCAACCAAGGAATGGCAAACGATATCCATAGAGTTGATGAATGGATTGAGTGCCTGTAAGGTCAGTTCGCAAGTCACCAATGCCTTGGCACCGTCTGGCAGACCCGATACCTCGAACTTCACGGCATCGTTGTTCAGGCCTGTAAGCACTATCTCTCCGTCTGCACCTTCCGTGACACTTTCTGTTGCATAAGGATTGTTCTTATCGGTAGAATAGACTTTTAGTGTATAAGGGGCAGGAGTGAAAGTGGATTGTGATCCAGTACTTGCCGTGCCATAATGATATTTGATCTTGGCACCGGTAATGCGGTATCCCAATGGTATAACAGTTCCATCCTGTGATTTTGTTTCTGTAGGTGTCTCGATATAATAAGTGCTGTTGCCTAAGGCATAATACATGTTGCCCCCATTGCTCAATGCTTGAATGTTACCAGATTCGGGTGCTGCTTTCAGTTTCTTGTCAGCTCTAACAGCAGACTCTTCATAAAGATAGTTTTGAGCGGTCAGATCTTTGACTTTTTGGTAATCATAACTGAAAAAAGTTTTGCCATTCTTGGTGTGGGGCTTAATCTCACCCAAATCCAATTTGCCGGTATAGATATTCACACCTACAAGGTTGACTCCCTCTGTAATGATACTTGTAGGTGATACCGGTTTAACTTCGCATGTAAAATCTCCCTCAGCAGTATAGTAGAGTTCACACGACTTGAGGGTAGCGCCATAGAACACAGCACCTTCGTGATCGAAATAGAAGTAAAGGTTGTTTCCCATGTCCGTAGCAGTTTTGCTGGTACGCTCAATGACATATTCTTTCGTATCATTTAATGATTTGGGCATATTGCCAGTCGTTGCCTTGGCATTGCTTACGTCAAAATCACTCCCGGTTTCATACATCGTTTTGTTGATGTTTTCATGCCTTGCCCCATTGATAGTCTTGCCATTGACATTATTAAGCAAAATCATGCGATAGCCTGTGAACCGATACCCTTTAGGTAGCGAAATATTTAGGTGTGTAGTCACAGTTGTACCACCATCAATGACAAATAGATCTTAGTTTGGATCCACAGACATATTACCAGCCGGATCTTTTAACATGCCACCCTCTGTGAGATCAGGCTTATCAGAAACGGTAAGAGTCAAAGGTAGCTGATTGTGATGCCATAATGAACTCCAACCTTTCTCGAAACCAACCTCGCCTACATACGTTACGCCGGCTACAAGTTTTCCCGACTGCGGGCTGATGGTTACATTCTGGGCAACCACTCCCGTGACGAAAAATTGGCATATCAAAATGCCAATAAGATGTAATAATTTTCTCCTCATAGTTGTTAGATTTTTACAGATTAATACCTGCGTTGTTAATTATTGTTTATTATAATGTTACATATCTCTAAAGACTCTAAAGAAAAGGCCTGATTTTCTTTGCTACAAAAGTAAATTGAATATGTACGCAGTGGTAGGAGTTTTCGTCCGAAATATAGGAGATATGTGACAAAATGTTAGATTGAATTAGGATTTATCTTGCATATTAAAGATTTATCTAACTGATAAACAAGAAATTAAAAATCCTAATCATAAAAAACGCATCTCGGCAGGAGATGCGTTTAATAACAATAAATTTAGCTTATTTCGTAAAATAAAAATCGTGTATTGCGAGTTGCGTTACAATGATAAGCTGCTAAAAATCCTTCTGTATGGTGCCAACATCTCACGATGGCTGTCTGCGATATTGCGAAGGTGTCATGCCATTTGCTTTCTTAAAGACGCGTGAGAAATAGGCACAATCTTCAAAGCCACATTTGAGGGCTACACTGGTTATATCCATGCTTGTTTCATCTCTCAACAACTGCTTGGCCCTCACCAGTCTTATTTTCTGTATATAGCTTGACGTGTTTTCTCCCGTGATGGCAAATATCTTTGACCTCAGCTGCTTGGAAATCATACATAGATCAGAGGCGATGCTTTCGGTGTCGGTAGTAAAGTCGCTCATATGGGCATATATCACATCTATAAATTTATGCAGGAAAGCCTGATCCACGTTCGACAGGTCTGACATGTTATTTACATCAGTTTGTGACGAAAGAGCATATTTGTTACGCAAAACCAATTTCTGTCGAATCAGGTTCTTGATTCTAACCTTCAATTCGTGCTCACTAAAGGGTTTCACCAGATAGGCATCGGCTCCGGCTTCTAATCCTTTCAACCTATCCATATCTGTGCTACGGGCTGTAATGACGATGACGGGAATATGGCTTAGCACATCTGATGACCTGATATCCCGGCACAACTCCAATCCGTCTTTCACGGGCATCATCAAATCTGTGAGAATGATATCCGGCATCAGATCCTTTGCCTTGGCCAACCCTTCTGCTCCATCACGAGCAAAATATAGGTTATACTCGCTATTTAGTTGCATCCCGATATATCTCGCAATATCCACGTTGTCTTCAACAACTAAGATGGATGCACGGTTTCCACTTGTATCTGCTTCGGTCACTGTGGGTGCCGACTCGACATTGGGCGTCATCTGCCCGTCTTGTTCAAGAGCCTGAATGGGAGCCCCTTTCTTTTCTGCCATTAATGGCAAAGTAACGGTAAAAACAGATCCCTTGCCTATCTCGCTATCTACGGTAACTGTGCCCTTCATGGCCACCACTAACTGTTTTACCAATGCCAATCCTATGCCGGTCCCGACTTCTTGCGACTGAACATTCGACCGATAGAGTTGGTCAAAGATATACGGGATATCTTCCGACGATATTCCTTGCCCATTATCAATAACCTTTAATATCAGAGAGTTATTCTTAACCTGTGCTGTCAGTTGTACGCGACCATGTGGCGGTGTGAACTTAATGGCGTTGGATATTAAGTTTCTTATGATTTTGATGATGTAATTAGGTACAAAGTCCATCATCTGCATCGTTTGGTCTGGTATGTACATGAGCTCAATGTGCTTGTCTTTGGCCAATGCCTGATGACTTTCTACTATCATGCGGATGTATGTAATAATATCCCCATGGCGATATTCGGGAGGTGTTATGCCCGATTTTATCTTAGCGATTTCGAGCAACTGGTTTATCAAGTCCAGCAAACCACAGCCTTGCCTGTGGATGATCTTTCCGGCTTCTTTCAGTTCGTCCGGTTTTATCAAAGTTCCGTCGATCATTTTTTTGCTAAAGACAAGAACAATAGTCAATGGTGTGCGAAACTCATGCGTCAGGTTCATGTAGAAGTTATCTTTAAGTTGCTCTACCTGGAGTCTCATCTTGTGGTTTTTCGATCGTATCCGAATGACATACCATAAAGATGTAATGATTATGATGCAGAATACGAGGATACAGATTCCGCTTATCAGAAAGAGTAGTCCAAGAGTTTTTTCCTGATCTATCTTGTTCTGCATGGCCAACACTTCCCGTTCCTTGTTTTTACGTTCATATTCTACACGAATATTCTCGATGCGTCTCGTTTTGGCTTCCCCCATTATACTGTCTTTGTATATCTGGCTCTTGACATAACTTTTTAATGCTTGTTGGCTGTCTCCCTGTTTATCGTTAAGTATATATTCTTCAT
>CAYVGR010000088.1:0-9017 GCA_964450065.1 uncultured Prevotella sp.
TTCTTGGCAACATCAAACTCGAAAATGTTCCTTTCTTAGTGCTGGACGTGACACAAGGAAACGAGCTGATCAAGGGCATGACCGCACCGCTGCAACTCATCATCGGGCAGCCCACGCTTCGATTATTCGACAAATACAGCATCGACTTTGCCAATCGGCAAATCGTCTTTACCCGAAACACTGCACGACAAGATGTGGAGAGCAATCTCGTGCTGACGGGAAGCGACATCATGCAGGTTAACGTGAGCAAGGATGGACGAATGTTCCCGCTCACAATCGACACCGGAGCCACTACAAGTTCTATGGGTACAGACTACTACAAAGCCTTTACGGCCGAGGTTACGCGCTATGGGAAGTGGGACATCAAGGGCGGATCGGGCTACGGCGGCATCGTTTACAACAGTGTTTTTGTGATGCCTTCCATTAGTTTTGCGATTGGAGGGAAGGACATAACGATGCAGAAAATGCCGGTTACCGCCATATCGAGCGAGGCAAATGCGATTCAATCGGGATATGGCCGACTAGGGCTTGACTTCTTCCGACAATGCCGATGCGTGGAGATTGACAATGTCAATATGACTTTCCACATTTATTAGACCGAAAAAATTCAATAGAATATATGCGCAAACTCAAGACCATTGAGATGCAACGCCTCTCTGTTGAGGAGTTCAAAGATGCTCCGAAGCTGCCACTTATCGTTGTACTTGACGATGTGAGGAGCTTGTACAACGTGGGGTCCGTATTCCGAACATGCGATGCTTTTCGTGTAGAGGCAGTCTATTTGTGCGGTATCACGGGCACCCCGCCCAATGCAGAGATTCATAAGACGGCACTTGGTGGTGAGGAATCTGTGGACTGGAAATACTTTGAAAAGACAGAGGACGCGGTACGTGAACTGCACGAAAAGGGCTATTTTGTGTACAGCATTGAGCAAGTGGAAGGGTCGACCAAGCTCGAACAGCTTGGTAATTCACAATTCAAAATTCACAATTCAAAATTGGGCTGGCGCGTTGGGGAAGAGAGAGAGAGGGGCAATTCAAAATTCAAAATTCAAAATTCAGAATTGGCTGACGCAGAAGTCTCTGCCCCTGACACACGACATTCAATATCCACCACACCCCATGCCGTTATATTTGGCAACGAAGTGAAGGGTGTGAAGCAAAGCGTAGTTGATATGAGCGACGGCTGCTTGGAGATACCGCAGTTTGGAACCAAGCACTCGTTAAATGTGAGCGTCACCGCGGGAATAGTTGTTTGGGAGTTTGCTAAAATGGAATTGGCAAAACAATAGCCTTTGCCATGAACTTGCATTGTTGCACGACAAGCGCAAAAATATAATGTTCCAATAACGTTGGCAGCTTGTCAAATTTTTATTAACTTTGGGAGAATAATCCTCTATCTTGCCACTATTTGAGCTTTTCTTGAATGCTAACAGAATGAAAAAAATACTGATTTGGCTTTGTTTGTTGTTCTGGCCTGCACTTGTTCAGGCTCAGCATACGAATTCGTGGGAAAGATATTTCGAGCGAATGGGACAACCGGAGGATGCTGAATCGGAAAGCTGGGAGCAGGTCTATGAGGAATTAGCCGATATGGCAGCAAACAAATTAGACATCAACCATTGTACACGTGAGGATCTACGGCGCCTGCCTTTCCTTTCGGAGCAGCAGATTATGGATATTATGGAATATCGTGACCGCGCCAAAAGAATAGAGACTCCTATAGAGTTGCGCATGGTTCCGTCGCTCGAACGCCAAGACATAGACCTGCTGATGGAGTTTGTGGAGATACGCCCAGAACATGTGCGCGACACATTGCCTTCTATGAAGAACATCTGGAAATACGGGCGACATGAACTGGTGGGGACAATGAAAGTGCCCTTTTACGATCGGAAAGGCGACAAGAATGGATATTTAGGTTACAAATACAAGCATTGGTTGCGCTATACTTTCACATCGGGGCGACACTTAAAGGGTGGGATTGTGGCATCGCAGGATGCCGGCGAGCCGTTCTTTGCCGGCAAGAACGCGGGTGGTTACGACTTCTATTCATTTTATATCATGCTGCGAAACGTGGGTCGCATCAAGGCCATGGCCTTGGGCAGATATCGTCTGCGTTTCGGCATGGGACTTGTGCTCAACAACTCTTTCGGCCTCGGCAAAATCAATACCTTAGCCATGCTCAGCCGTTCGGGCAGCTCTATATTTGCACATAGCAGCCGCTTGGAGAGCAATTACCTGCAAGGTGGGGCTGCAACCGTGGAGCTCGGCAAAGGTTTCGAGCTTACACCCTTTGCCTCATGGCGTAAGGTAGATGCCACGCTGAACCGCGGTACGGGCACTGTTGCTACGCTGCTTCGTACGGGATATCACCGCACCCCAAGCGAAATGGACCGCCGTCGCAACACTTCGCAAACGCTTGTGGGTGCGCATCTCAACTTTTTCAAGAATGGGTTTCATGTCGGCGCAACAGCTCTCCATACTTCTTTCGACAGGGAATTGCGCCCCAACACCGCCCAACGCTATCGCCAATGGTATCCCCAAGGAAAGTATTTTTGGAACCTCAGCATGGACTATGGCTATGTTTCCAACCGTTTGAACATTTCCGGCGAAACGGCTACGGGGCAGCATGGAGCTGTGGCCACTGTCAACTCTATCAGTTATCAGCTCATAAGCAACCTGGCACTAACAGCCTTGCAGCGCTATTACCCCTATCAATACACAGCCATTTATGGCCAAAGCTTTGCTGAAGGAGGTGCGGTAAACAATGAGAGTGGGGTGTATTTGGGCGCACTGTGGACCCCATGGCGCGGTATGAATGTCAGTTTCTACACTGATATGGCTTATTTTGCATGGGCTAAATACCAAGCACAGCAATCATCGCATTGCTGGGATAACTATGTTCAAACTACATATAGTTACGGTCGGTGGAACCTATTGGCACGCTACAGACTGAAGATGCGCGAGAGAGACAATGCCGACAAATCAGCCCTCGTGTACAAAAAGGAGCATCGCGGAAGATTATCCGTGGGCTATGATGGGACGCAATGGGCTTCCAGGACCCAAGCAGACCTGTCGTTCTGCGACTTTACAACCACCAGTCTTGGTTTCATGATCTCCGAAACCTTTGTCTACAACTGGCGCAAAGTGAAGCTGAACCTCAATATGGGCTATTTCAAGACCGATGATTATAATAGCCGAATCTATATTTATGAAAAGGGATTGCTCTATAGTTTTATGTTTCCCTCGTTCTTTGGCGAAGGCGTGAGATGCGCTGTCAATACACGTGCAGACATCAATGACAAGGTAATGCTTATTGCCAAATTAGGCACTACCAAGTATTTTGACCGACAAAGCATTGGCAGTGGTTTGCAGGAGGTGAAGGGCAGCAATATGACCGATATGGAGATTCAGATGCGAATTAAGCTTTAGTGGCTCTCCATACGGATCTTTAAACAATAGGTGTAAATGCCCGGTGCAGGTTAGTTAAAATGAGATCGGCACTTGCTGATCCTTGAAACATAGTCCCAAAGATAATAAAAAGCCACTCCGAAAGCAAGCCCGGCAAACACATCGATAACGTAATGGGCACGGATATACACCGTGGCAAAGCAGATGAGCGTGGCAAACGGCAGGAGCCAAAAGAAGAGCTTACGGCTTCCCGAGCGCCAAGCCAGAAACATGCAAACCACAGAAATGCCCACGTGAGAGCTGGGGAAGGCAGCCGTGGGAAACTCGCCGGTGTCGTGGGCTGCGGTGACGAGGTAATAGAATAGGCCATCTTTGTACCCCGGCGACTCCATCATTTCGTTATGGGTGCAGAAGTAATCTCCCACGCTGGGGAACACACCCTGCGCAACTTGCTCCAGCCCGATAGCCGGATAGTAATACATCGGTCCTGTGACGGGCAGGAGCACATAAATGACATAAAATGAGAAAAAAGATGCCAAGATGATGAATCCTGCACGCTCAAACTCCCGATAGCGTTTAAAAAAATAATAAAGCGTTACCGTCGCTATGATAGGAAAATAGCTTGCATAGGCCATATCCATCAGTTCACTGAAGAAAATCTGTGGCATCGTTTTGGCAAAAGCCAGGGCTGGCTGAAAACCGAACAGAGCTTGTTCGGCATGTGCAAAAATGTGGTCGAGGTTAGGAAAGAGACAGTTTAAGAGGTAGGTGTCGGCATACCACCAACTTAACAGCGACAACTGTACTACTATGCGGAGCAGGCGAGTTATCCGACACGGAACGCACCTGTATACCACCCACATGGCTACTGTAACTGCTCCCAGGCGCACCCTGCCCCATATCATGGCATCAGGATTGTCAAGTTTGGTCATGCCAAACAGTACAATGACAAGTGTAAAGGCCATATAGGCAAGAACAACCCACTCCATTGGCATGAGGCCGTGGGTGGGGTTATTTTCCAATTCAATATATTTCTTAACATTCATTCCTGGAAAATGTCGTTAGATCCAGTTGTTTTCTTTATACCATGCCACGGTTTCCTTCACACCTTTCTGCAGGTCATACCGTGGACGGTAGCCAAGCTCATCGCATGTTGGCTCAATATTGCATCGCCAGTTGCGCTGTTTTAGAATATTGTATTTGTCGTTGTTGAGTGCCGAAATCTTACCGGTGATGCGACCTATGTATTCTCCGCAGAAGGTGACGAGTCGCAAAAGCCACAATGGAGCCTTAATCCTGATCCACCAAGGGGAACCCAATTCTTCATGAACACAGTTGCTGAAATCGCTGCTCTCGTACACATTACTGTCGGAAAGGAAATACTTACGCCCCGACATTCCGCGGTCGAGGGCGAGAAATACGGCTTGCACTAAATCCTTGATATATACGAACGTGATATACTGCCGTCTGAATCCCACACTGAAATCCAGATGTTCCTTGATGCTCTTGATCATCAGGAAATAGTCCTTTTCGCGTGGGCCGTAAACCCCCGTGGGTCTAAGTACAATATAGTTGAAGTCGTTTCCGATGGAGTCCAGAAAGCGTTCAGCCCTTAGCTTGCTCCTGCCGTAGGCTGTATTGGGGCGTGGTGTGTCTTCCTCCTCGATTTCCTGGTAAGGTCTCTGCTCACGGATAGCACCGTAAACACTAAGCGAACTGATATAGATAAAGCGCTTCAGAGGCATCTGAAGTTTGAGAACGGCATGCACAAAATTCACAGTTCCCTCATAGTTTGTCTTGAAGAATTCTTCGGCATGGAGGCATTTGGTCACTCCCGCGGCATGCACAATATAGTCGAACTCGTGGCCGTCAAGCTGTTTCATAAGGGTTTCTTCCGACGTGAAATCGAGTTCCAGAAAATGGATTCGGTCGTCCGTCAGATATTGGCGAGAGCTTGTCTTGCGTACGCCAGCCCATGTCTCAAAGCCTTGTCGCAGAGCTTCCTCCACGATAAAACTGCCAATGAATCCGCTGGCACCGGTTACCAAAATCTTCATTCCAGAGTAAACTTGTTGGGAGTTATTAAATTTGTTGCTTGTTTTTCTTTATATTGATTGCAAAGTTAATACAAATCCCATGAATTGCAAAATAATCAAAATGAAATTAGGAAAGTTCAATTCTTTTTTGTTAATTTGCAAGTATATCATAAACGTTTCGTAGTTAATCACGCTGTTAGTCTGCCATTTGCAGGTTTGTTTTCCCTCACGGATACACAAGTATAATGAGTCAGTGCATCTGCAAAGGATTCAGAAAAGAGACAAAACTACCGAAACACCAGAATTTTAAACACGAAAACTATGGCAAAAGGAAAGAAAGCCGGCAAGCGAATGAACAAGAAACAACTCTCTGAAAAGCTGGAGGGCTTTTTCGCTACACAGCCGGGAAAGACGCTGTCGTTCAAGGACATTTTCCGAACACTGCATCTCAACACCCACCCCTTGAAGATGATGGCTATTGATATCATGGAAGAGATGGCCTGGGACGACTTCCTAACGAAGGTAGGCGATAAATCCTATGCGCTCAATACCAGGGGACAGGTGCAGGAGGGTAGGTTTATTCGCAAGTCGAACGGCAAGAACTCGTTCATCCCCGATGGATCCGACAAGCCTATCTTTGTGGCCGAGCGCAACTCTAAGTCGGCTCTCACGGGCGACCGGGTGCGCGTATCGTTCAACGCACGTCGCCGTAACCATATCAAGGAGGCGCAGGTTATCGAAATCATCGAGCGTGCGAAAGATATGTTCGTGGGGCTTCTGCGTGTGGACAAGGATATTGCATTCCTCACCCCACAGAACAGTACCTTCGTACACGACATCCTCATTCCCAAAAACAAACTGAAGGGAGGAAAAACCGGCGAAAAGGCTTTGGTGCGGATAACAAAGTGGCCTGACGAGGAACATCGCAACATTGTGGGCGAGGTGACCGATGTGTTGGGCAAGAGTGGAGACAATGATGTGGAGATGAACACTATCTTGGCACAGTATGGCTTGCCTTATAAATATCCCAAGAATGTGGAGAATGCAGCCAACAAAATCAATAGTGAGATTACACCAGAGGACATTGCCAAGCGTGAGGATTTCCGCAATACATGGACTTGTACCATCGACCCGGCCGATGCTAAGGACTTCGATGATGCGCTCTCAATCAAGAAACTGGACAATGGTCTCCTTGAGGTAGGTGTGCATATTGCCGACGTTTCGCACTACGTGCCCGAGGGGAGTATTATCGACAAGGAAGCCGTGAAGCGCGCAACGTCGGTCTATCTTGTCGACCGCACTATCCCGATGCTGCCCGAACGACTTTGTAATTTTATCTGTTCGCTCCGTCCCAACGAGGACAAGCTGGCTTACAGTGCCGTGTTCAACCTCGACGAGGATGCCATGGTACGCAGCTTCCGGCTGGTACACACCGTCATTCGGTCGAACCGTCGCTATGCCTATGAGGAAGTGCAGAAGATTCTTGAGGACAACGGTGTGGTGGACGGCACAGGCCAACCGGCACCCGACCCTAAGGGACGGGGCTACAAAGGCGACTACGGCTGGGAAATATGTATGCTCGACCGCTTGGCCAAGAAGCTTCGGGAACAGCGTTTCAAGAATGGTTCCGTGAAGTTTGACACAGAGGAACTGCATTTCGATATCGACGAGAAAGGACATCCCACACGTGCCTACTTCAAGCGCTCAAAGGATGCTAACAAGCTCATCGAAGAGTTTATGCTGCTTGCCAACAAGACCGTGGCAGAGCACTTTGGCAAGAGGGTGCGCGGACAGAAACCCAAGGTGATTCCTTATCGTGTGCACGACAACCCTGATCCGCAGAAAATGGAAAACCTACGCGAGTTTATCGCCAAGTTCGGATATAGAGTAAAAACCGATGGCACCAAGGCTGCCATGGCCAAAAGCATCAACAAACTGATGGATTCCTGCGAAGGTAAACGTGAGGAAAAGGTTGTCCAAAGTGTTGCCTTGCGCGCCATGATGAAAGCTAAATATACGGTTCACAATATCGGGCACTTTGGCCTGGCCTTCGACTATTACACACATTTCACGTCACCCATCCGCCGCTATCCCGACACCATGCTCCACCGTTTGCTCACGCGTTATCAGTCCGGAGGGCGTTCTGCTAATGAGAAGAAGTACGAATCTCTGTGTGAGCATTGCTCAGACATGGAGCAAATCGCCCAAAACGCTGAGAGAGACTCTATAAAATACAAAATGGTGGAGTTTATGGGCGACAAGATTGGTGAATGTTTCGATGCCCATATCAGCGGCATCACGAGTTATGGAATCTATGCCGAGATCGACGAAAACCATTGTGAAGGCATGGTACCCATGCGCGACCTTCACGATGACTACTACGACTTCGACGAGAAGAACTTCCTTCTTATCGGCCGGCGTCGCCATCATAAGTACCAGCTTGGCGACCCCATTCGCATTCAAGTGGCCAAAGCAAACTTGGAGAAAAGGCAGCTTGACTTCACCCTGGCGAAGTAAAGGCCAACCACAGCCTGCTTATTCGATTTTAAAAAAGAAGAGTGATAAAAATGACAAATCCCCACCTCTCCTTCACGGAGATGGGGATTTGTGCTAACCTAAAAACTAATCTTTAATTTACCTAAACTAACTAATAACCTAAATAAAAAACCTAAAAACCTAATCTTAAACTTAAAAACTAAAAACCTATATGAAACAATCTACTAACCTTAAACCTATAAAATATCTGTCATTCGGATGTCTTTTCACAAAGACCTTTGTTTCCTTTTGACGTTGCAAAGATAGGACGAAATCCCTCTCCATCCAACTATTTCCGAGTGATAATGGCAAAAAACGGGCTTTTCTTGACCTATATCAATGTTTTGTGTTCGCACACAGAGACAAAGAAGACATTTATGAGAGTGGGAAAGGATGTAAAATACAATCGGTTGCATATCATTATACAACATTCAGGTTTATAGAATGTTATAAAACAATATAGAGAAGAAAGTGTAAAACATATTTAACAGAATATCACCTATATATTCTTTACCAAAAACCGATGCTGTGCTTATAGTAGCACCAAAGCACTTACAAGAGATGTTTAAGGGTTGGGGTTACGCCAACGAAGCCCTATCGCTATCCTACTTCGTTCGAAGTACGACCGTCTTCCGTTCGGAGTGCGGTCGCACGCCGAACGGGGTACGATCGCACTCCGAACGAGGGAAGGCGACGATAAAGCCTAATCACGATGTCAGGAAATCATCGAGGAAATTGCATTAAAGGGGGATGCGTATCTGCGAGGGGCATATACGATAAGGTGAGTTCTATCAATGACCACCTTAAGTTGAAATGTTTTGGTAAGGGGAAGACGTCTTGTCATCTTTCAGTCGAAAGATGACAAGGCTAATTGATAGAACCCACCATCAGTGAGAATCAGCCTTGAGTGGGTAAGGTTATCCCTTCTTGAAGCGCTCTGTCTGCTCCTTGATGAGCTCGGCGTCCTCAAAATAATTGATACGCATGGCGGCACGCACTTCGTCCATGGTCTCTGCGGCCACGGCACGGGCATCTT
>CAYVGR010000089.1:0-8889 GCA_964450065.1 uncultured Prevotella sp.
TCGACGCACTCTACGCATTCACCGACTGCGAAATCAACATATCGCCCAACTGCTGTGTTATCGACGGCAACAAGCCGGCATTCCTCACCGTGAGCGATGTGCTCAAACGCAATGCCGACCGCACCATGGGACTGCTCAGGACGGAGTTGCTCATTCGCAAGGGCGAATTGGAGGAAATGTTGTTTTTCGCTTCCTTGGAACGAATCTTCATAGAAGAGCGGATGTATAAGGAGAAAAAGTTTGAACAGGCACCCAACCAGAAGGCCGTGGTGAAATACCTTGACGATAAGTTTGAGCCATTCAAGAAAGACCTCATCAGGGAAATCAAGGAAGACGACTATCTCCGACTGCTCGAAATCAAGATGCAACGAATCCTGAAATACAATAAGGACAAGGCCGACCAACTGATGAAAAAGACGATGGCCGAGATCAAGGGCATCAACCACGACCTGGCTCACATGACCGATGTCACCATTGCCTGGTACAAACATCTGAAGAACACATACGGCAAAGACTATCCGCGACTCACGGATATTCGCAGCTTCGACACCATCGATGCGGCCACGGTAGTCGAGGCCAACGAGAAACTATATATCAACCGTCAGGACGGGTTTGTAGGAACGGGGCTGAAAAAGCACGAGTTTGTGTGCAACTGCTCTGACCTCGATGACATCATCATCTTCTATCGCAACGGGAAATACAAAATCACGAAAGTGGCCGACAAGATATTTGTGGGCAAAAACGTTATATGGGTACAGGTGTTCAACAAAAGCGACAAGCGCACTATATATAATGTGGTATATCGAGACGGCAAGAATGGGCATGCCTATATCAAACGCTTCAACGTGACAAGTATGACACGCGACCGGGAATACGACATAACGCAAGGCAAGCCTGGGTCGCGGGTGCTCTACTTCACGGCCAATCCCAATGGCGAAGCCGAGATTATCAAAGTGACGCTCGACCCGGATCCCCAGAAGAAAAAACAAAATATATTCCTGGAAAAAGACTTCTCTGAAATAAAAATCAAGGGACGCACCGCCAAGGGAAACATATTGACGAAGCGAAGCGTGCACCGCATCACCCTGAAAAGCCACGGACGCTCTACACTGGGCGGACGCAAGGTGTGGTTCGACCAAGATGTGAATCGTATCAACTACGAGGAGCACGGACGCCTGCTTGGCGAATTCAACGATGGCGACAGCATCTTGGTGGTACTCAATAACGGCGACTTCTACCTCACCGACTTTGATGTGAACAACCACTACGAAAAAGACATCAAGGTGTTGGAGAAATGGGATGCCGACAAGGTATGGACCGCCCTGGTCTACGATGCCAACAACGACGGCTATCCATACATCAAGCGATTCCTGATGGAGGCCACCACCCGTTATCAAAATTATATAGGCGACAACCCGGAGAGTAAGCTTATTTGGCTTACCGACACGGTCTATCCGCGCTTCCGGGTTAGATTCGGTGGCGATGATGCCATACGCCCTGACATGGAAATAGATGCGGAGGAATTTATCGCCGTGAAGGGATTTAAAGCCAAAGGGAAGCGCCTGACGACTTGGACTGTAGACAAAATAGAGGAACTGGAGCCAACCCGTATGCCCGAGCCCGAGACCACTGACGAGGAGAGCGGAGACAAAGGTGAGGAGCCGGAAAACCTTGACCCGGATGCCGGCAAGTCGCAACAGCAAATCATTGATGAGATGACCGGACAGCTCAGCCTGTTCAACGATGATGACCAAAACAACAAATAACAGGTATAAACGAACGCTTGTTGTGGGCATGTGGCTTGCGGCAA
The DNA here is from genome assembly GCA_964450065.1 of uncultured Prevotella sp. Taxonomy (GTDB): domain Bacteria; phylum Bacteroidota; class Bacteroidia; order Bacteroidales; family Bacteroidaceae; genus Prevotella. The sequence continues at coordinate 1,811 of CAYVGR010000089.1, forward strand.
GCATTGTCGTTGCTGCACAGGGCGAACCGAAAAAAGATAAAGCCCCGATGCGGACAGAACGATCGAGTATGTTCGCACTGGGGCACACGGACATTCTCGATACCTATCTCTCACAAGAAACATTCCAGGGCACGGAACTGAGATATACAGCCCAATCGCTGCGGCAACGGGAAGGCAGCAAAATATCGAGGGAAACGTCACACCACATACTATTGTCGTCGGCAGGCACAAGGGCAAACAAAAACTCGATGCTCACGGCCATGTACAACTTCAAAGCAGGCTGGTATCGTGTCTGGGAGCTGAGCGGGGCTGGCATCAACATCAGAATAGGAGGTCTGGCCGACGGTACGTTTGGTGGCTCGTACAACACCAGAAACTCCAACAATCCCGCACAAGCACGTATCTCATTGTCTGTGAATCCAGCGGGCAGAGCTTCCTGGCAGTTTCGTGTGGGGAACAAGCCCCTCTCATTGAACTATGAAGTGTCCATGCCCCTGATAGGCTTGGCTTTCTCGCCAAATTACGGACAATCTTATTATGAAATTTTCTCAGAAGGTCACTACGACCACAACATCGTAGTGACATCGCCTTTCTGCGCACCGCAGCTTTACCAAAGGCTCACGCTCGACTTCAAGCTTTGGCGTACCACATTAAGCATAGGCTATATGGGAGACATCAGGCAGATGAAAGCCAACAGCCTGAAATATCACCAAAACACCCATGCCATTGTGCTGGGCTGGAAATACTGACCGCCCCACCCTATGCCTACAAATGGCTTGACAAACCGCTATGAAAAAGAAGATCCTGACATATCTCGTCCCCCTGATGATGTTGACGCTGCATGCCTGCGTCACCGAAGACAAGTTTGCCGATAATCCGCGGGGAAACTTCGAAGCTCTGTGGAAGATTATGGACGAACACTATTGCTTCTTTGAAGAGAAGGGTGTGGACTGGAATGAAGTGTACGCGAAATACAGTAAGCAAATTGATGCAAGCATGACGGAGAACCAACTGTTTGAGGTGTTGTGCAACATGCTGGCAGAAGTGAAAGACGGGCACGTCAATCTCTTCACTAATTTCGATATTGGACGATATTGGGGCTTTCACGAAAAATATCCAAGCAATTACAGCGACACGCTGATCAACAAATATTTAGGTACCGATTACAGGATTGCAAACGGTTTCAGCTATCGTATTCTCGACGACAACATAGGATATATCAAGTGTCCTACCTTCATAAATCCCATTGGGGCAGGCAATCTTGACGAGATATTCCTTTACCTTGCTCCATGCAACGGACTTATCATAGACCTGCGACAAAATGGTGGAGGCCTGATTACCTCGGCTGAGGAATTGGCTGCACGGTTCACCAACGAGCCTTTACTCGTAGGATATATGAGGCACAAGACGGGAAAAGGACATCATGACTTCTCAAAGCTGACAGAGCAGATATTAAGGCCCGCCAAAAGAATAAGATGGCAAAAGAAAGTGGTGGTAGTGACCAACAGACAGGTTTTCTCTGCTGCCAATGAATTTGTGAAATACATGAAATGCTGTCCCAAAGCCACCATTATAGGAGACAAAACCGGCGGAGGTGCCGGGCTGCCTTTCTCGAGCGAAATTCCAAACGGTTGGAGCGTGCGCTTCTCGGCATGTCCCATGTATGACAAGGACAAGCAAAGCACTGAAGACGGTATCAGCCCCGATGTCCGGGTGTCGCTTGGTATCGTGGACTTCCGTCGTGGACGTGATACTATCATCGAAGCCGCCCGCTCCTTTCTCAACAACCCACAATCCAAAACGAATTAGAGTACTTGGCTCAATCATCAAAAGTATATGAACAAAACAAAGCGTCACCTATTATCTTTAGTATTGTTGTGCCTTGCCATGGGGAACCAGGTCTCGGCACAACGTCCAAACAGTTATCGTTCCAATCTATCGGTTTATAACCTACCTAAGAACAAAATCTATCGACAAGGTTGGATAGACCTGAACAAGAACGGCAAGAAAGACACCTACGAGGATGCTTCCGCACCATTGAACGACCGCATCAATGACCTTCTTGAACAAATGACCATAGAAGAAAAGACCAACCAAATGGTGACCTTATATGGCTACAAACGGGTCTTGGAGGATGATCTTCCCAATGCCGGTTGGAAACAAAAATTATGGAAGGACGGCATTGGAGCCATTGACGAACACCTGAATGGCTTTGTCCAATGGGGGCTGCCACCGTCGGACAATCCATGGGTCTGGCCGGCTTCAAAGCATGCATGGGCTATCAATGAGGTGCAGAGATTCTTTGTTGAGGAGACCCGGTTGGGCATTCCCGTGGACTTCACCAATGAAGGCATCAGGGGTATAGAAAGTTACAAGGCAACTAATTTCCCCACGCAGTTGGGGCTGGGTACGACATGGAACCGCCAACTGATTCGCCAAGTAGGCTATATCACGGGGCGCGAGGCGCGGTTGCTCGGATACACGAACGTCTATGCACCCATTCTTGACGTAGGCAGGGATCAGCGCTGGGGACGCTACGAAGAGATTTATGGTGAAAGTCCGTTCCTCGTTGCCGAACTGGGTATTCAAATGACAAGAGGCTTGCAAACTGATTTTCAGGTGGCCTCGACGGCAAAGCACTTTGCTGCATACAGCAACAACAAAGGCGGACGGGAGGGCATGTCGCGCGTAGACCCGCAAATGCCACCGCGCGAGGTGGAGAACATCCACCTGTATCCTTGGGAAAGAGTGGTGCAAGAAGCCGGACTTCTTGGTGCAATGAGCTCATACAACGACTATGATGGCATCCCCATTCAAGGAAGCTACCATTGGCTAACCGAAGTCCTGCGCCATCGTTTTGGCTTCAGGGGTTATATCGTCTCAGACAGTGACGCTCTCGAATATCTGTTCTCCAAGCACCATACTGCTGCCGACATGAAAGAGGCAGTTTATCAGGCTGTTATGGCCGGACTTAATGTGAGGTGCACATTCCGCTCGCCAGACTCTTTTGTCCTGCCATTGAGAGAGCTAATCCGCGAGGGAAGAATTCCAATGTCTGTCATCGACCGGTTGGTTGGAGATATCCTTCGCGTTAAATTCATTACCGGCATCTTCGACAATCCTTACCAAATGAACTTGAAAGCAGCGGATCAGGAAGTGAACAGTGAGCGCAACCAGGCTGTGGCACTGCAAGCTTCGCGCCAATCTATCGTATTGCTCAAGAACCAAGACAGGCTGCTTCCCCTGGACCGTTCCAAACTCAGGCGTATCCTGGTGTGCGGCCCCAACGCCGACGATGCCTCCTACGCTCTCACCCACTATGGCCCGCTCGCTGTCGACGTGACAACCGTCGTCGAAGGCATTAGAGACAAGGTGGGAAACAACATTGAGGTCTCTTATGCCAAGGGTTGTGATGTTGTAGACCCGCACTGGCCGGAATCTGAAATCATCGACTATCCCATAACAAGCCAGGAACAGCAAGATATAGACCATGCCGTCGCATTGGCCAAGGAGAGCGACGTAGCCATCGTTGTTTTGGGTGGCAACAGTCGCACCTGCGGAGAAAACAAATCAAGGTCTTCATTGGATCTGCCAGGGCGCCAGTTGGATTTGCTGAAAGCTGTCCAGGCTACCGGCAAGCCCGTTGTCTTGGTATTAATCAACGGACGTCCACTATCTGTTAATTGGGCCGATCGGTTCATTCCCGCCATCGTGGAGGCATGGTACCCAGGCTCCCAGGGTGGGACGGCCGTGGCAGACGTTCTGTTTGGCGACTACAATCCCGGTGGAAAGCTCACGGTTACTTTTCCAAAGAGTGTGGGGCAGGTTCCGTTCAACTTCCCGTCGAAGCCGGCCTCACAAGTTGATGGAGGAAATAAGCTGGGATTGCAAGGCAATGCTTCACGTGTTAACGGCGCTCTCTACTCCTTTGGCCATGGGCTGAGCTATACCACTTTCAAATATTCTAATCTTCGGCTGTCGAAAGAGACCATGACCCTCAACGATTCCGTCAACATCAGTTGCGACGTGTCCAATACAGGTGACAGGGAAGGAGACGAGGTTGTGCAACTATACATCCGTGATGTAGTAAGTTCAGTAACAACCTATGAGAAAAATCTCCGGGGATTTGATAGAATACACCTGAAACCAGGAGAAACAAAAACTCTGACATTCACTATCAAGCCGGAGCACCTCAAGCTGGTCAACAAGGACTTCGAGAAGGTGGTTGAGCCCGGGGAGTTCAAAATAATGATAGGCGCCTCTTCAGAAGATATCAGGCTGGAAGGAGTGTTCAGTGTTATCGACATCCTGCAAACTCAAATTACTGGCTCGGGTGCTGACCGATTGGTCGTCGAATCCGATCCTGTATCCGATGACGCTTACAAGGCTGTCGATCATGACATATCCACCTATTGGTCAGCTACAAAAAACTCATCCATAACGGTTTCTGTTCCTGCCGAAGAACGAACCAACCTTGTGGTTATCCATTGGGGAGCTGGCACGTCGAAGGGCGCACCCTTTACACTTCAACTGTCAAGTGGTGGCGGCCAATTCTTAGATGTCTATTCGGGAAAAGTTACTGATGATACCTTCAAATGGAAGGTCAACCGATCCGGGGTGAGTGATGTAAGAATCCTCTGCCCATCAGGAAACATTCAGGTTGGAGAAATTAGTATTGAATAATGAAAGGTTCCTTATTATCCTGAATCCGGACCTATTCACCCCGAACTGATATGTGTCAAGCTAATTACAATGCTTAAATAAAGCTGTTTGAATATACTGCTTATTTTATTTTAATTTACTGAATTCAGATTAACCCAAATGACATGAACATATTCACTCCCTTCATTGCCTCTAAGCTCAACATCCGGGAGCCCCAAGTGGACGCCACGCTCGACCTTCTCGAGGCCGGCTGCACCATTCCCTTTATCAGCCGTTACCGAAAGGAAGCCACAGGCAACCTCAACGAAGTACAGGTTGCAGCCATCAGCGACCTCAACGACAAGCTCAAAGAACTGCAAAAGCGCAAGGAAACTATTCTGAACACCATCTCTGAGCAAGGTAAGCTCACCGACGAGCTAAGCCAACGTATCAGCAATAGCTGGAACGCCACGGAACTGGAGGATATCTACATGCCTTTCAAGCCGCGTCGCCGTACACGCGCTCAAATAGCGCGGGAACAAGGTCTCGAACCCCTTGCCAACATCATCATGCAACAGCGCGAACACTCGCCGGAAACCATAGCCGAACGTTTTGTCAAGGGAGATGTCAAAGATGTTGCGTCTGCCCTGAAAGGCGCACAAGACATCATAGCTGAAAACATCAGCGAAAGCGAAGGCACCCGACAAAGTGTGCGACGTGTGTTCCGGCGTGATGCCACAATCTCCTCGCGAGTTATCAACAAGATGAAGGATGAGGAAATAGCACAGAAGTATTCTGACTATTTCTTTTTTAGTGAGGAATTGAGACGTTGTTCGTCCCACCGCTTGTTAGCCATGAGACGCGGAGAGAATGAAGGAATACTCAAAGTTTCTATCACGGCCGATGACGAGGAATGTGTGGACAGGCTCAAGCGTTATTACGTACACGGCTCCGGAGCATGCCAAACACTGGTTGAGGAAGCCGTAGAAGATAGCTATAAACGTCTTGTCCGCCCATCAATAGAAAATGAGTTTGCAGCCCTAAGCAAGGAAAAAGCCGACGATGAGGCTATCATCGTGTTTAAGAAGAACCTAAGGCAGCTTTTATTGGCAGCTCCCTTAGGGCAAAGACGAGTAATGGGAGTAGATCCCGGCATACGTACAGGATGCAAGGTGGTAATGCTCGACGCACAGGGAAACTTGCTTCATCATGATGTGGTGTTTGCCGTAGGACGCCAGGCAGACAACCCCAAGCCAGGCAGCAAATCGCCCTTGCAGCGCTTTGAAGAAATAGCAATAAAATTCAAGGCAGAGGCCATCGCTGTGGGCAACGGTACAGGGTCGCGCGAAACGACAGATATCCTGCGACAGATTAAGGATATTCCCACATATGTTGTGAGTGAAGACGGAGCAAGCATTTATTCAGCTTCCGAAGTGGCCCGCGAAGAGTTTCCCGACCAAGACGTTACAGTTCGGGGAGCCGTTAGTATTGGCCGACGCCTCATGGATCCTTTAGCGGAACTTGTAAAGATTGACCCGAAAAGTATTGGGGTGGGACAGTATCAGCACGATGTTGACCAAGGCAAGCTAAGGCATAGTCTCGACCAAACCGTAGAGCTGTGTGTCAACTCGGTTGGTGTAAATGTCAATACGGCCAGCAAGAATCTCCTGACCTACGTCAGCGGACTTGGGGCTGCATTGGCACAGAATATCGTGGATTATCGAAAAGAAAATGGGGAGTTTACTTCCCGTGCCCAACTCATGGAAGTGCCACGTCTCGGACCTGTCGCCTTTCAACAGTGTGCCGGATTCCTACGCATTTCCAATGCCAATAATCCGTTGGACAGCAGTGCTGTTCACCCAGAGAACTATACCCTCGTGGAGAGCATAGCTGCTGACTGTGGGTGTACGGTTGCAGAACTGATGAAAGATCCGGAGCTTAGAAAGAAGATAGATATTCATCGCTATGTCACCTCCGAAGTTGGAATTCCTACCCTTCAAGACATCCTCAAGGAATTGGAAAAACCCGGTCTGGATCCACGCGATAAAATCGAGGTATTCGAATTCGACCCACGCGTCAAGACATTAGAAGACCTTGTCGCGGGTATGGAATTGCCGGGCATCGTGACCAATATCACCAACTTCGGCGCATTCGTAGACATTGGTGTGCATCAGGACGGATTGGTACATATCTCCCAACTGGCCAACCGATTCGTGAAAGACCCTAACGACGTGGTGAAGCTTCATCAGCACGTCCGTGTCAAGGTCATCGAAGTAGACCGTCGCCGTCGCCGTATTGCCCTTACAATGAAATTCTAACAAGAAATATCTTTGTTATAATATTTTGTCCTTAGTTTTGCATTGTTTGAAAAAATATTATGTATCTTTGCACCCCAGATGCGCCTGTGGCGGAATTGGCAGACGCGCTAGACTTAGGAT
>CAYVGR010000090.1:0-8881 GCA_964450065.1 uncultured Prevotella sp.
ATTGATATTGATGTTTAATGATATTATGCAGAAGTATTTATCCCTCTCTCTCCGCTTGGGCTCTAATGTTTAAGAATGTTAAGAGTCGTACAAAATAGCTAAGTGCCGTAATTCCAAGGAGTTACGGCATTTTTCTTTGTCCCAAACCCAATATTTCCCACGTTTTCAGACCCCCTAAAGACCCTATATAAGGTCAGCAGAAGGTCAAAATACGGTACATATACGGTACAGAAAATTTTCGTGAGCGAAAATTGTACCAAAGACCCGTTAAAGACCCTCTAATGACCCGCTAAAGACCCGATGGTTCGCTCTGTTTATCAATCATTTATGTGTAACTTTGCAGCCGATTAGTTTTCGGTAGAGCTACTTCTAACTTCCATCTTCGGGTACATATCCCCTACCTGATAAGGAAAGCAGAAAATCGCCAGACTATACAAAGGTTGCATTAAAAACAATTAAAAGCTATGAGAAGAGCATTTAAGACGGTTTTCTACATCCGTGGGAACTATTTGAACAAGGAAGGCAAGTGTGCCATCATGACGCGCATCTGCCTGGACAAGGATCGTATCTCCATCGGTACGACGGGTATCTGCATCAAGCCGGACCTCTGGGATCCGATTCATCAGAATCTCAAGGGGCGCACTGTTGAAGCCCTACAGGTCAACAAGAAGCTGGAAGGCATCCGTGCGGAGCTGCAGGCCATCAGTGAGAAGCTGGAGTTTGAGGACACCCTCACGCTGGAGAAGGTCAAAGCCATCTATCAGCATGCGGATGGTACTTATGATACTATCGGGAAGATCTTCGATAAGTATATAAGTAATGTGAAGGAGCAAGTCGGCATCAGCATGAGTGATGCATCTTACGAGAAGTATTCACTTTGCCGGGAGCGTTTCATGGCCATGCTGAAATCCAAGTATCATTGCTCTGACATGGCACTCAAGGAGCTCAACCCTACAGTCATTCAGGACTACGGTGTCTATCTGATGACTGTTGTCGGCCAAGGCCACAACACGGCTATGAAGGCGCTGAAGACTCTCAAGACGATCATCCTCTATGCCATCAAGCTCGGCGTTCTGCATGCCAACCCCTTCCTGGGCGTCAAAATCCACATGGAGCCTGTTGACCGTGGCTTCTTGACTGAGGAAGAGATTGCTAAGATGATGAAGAAGGAGTTTGATATTCCGCGTCTGGAACTGGTACGCGACATCTTCATCTTCTCTTGCTTCACGGGCCTTGCCTACATAGATGTGAAGTACCTGGATAAGGATAACATCGTACCTCTTAACGGCAAGGAGTGGATCATTGATAACCGTATCAAGACCCATACGCACATCAACGTTCTTCTCTTTGATGGTGCTAAGCGCATCTTGAAGAAGTACGAGGACGATCCGCGGTGCAAGGGCCATCTCCTCCCTATCCTCTCCAATCAGAAGATGAACCTGTATTTGAAGGAGATAGCAGCTGCCTGCGGCATCGACAAGGAGTTGACATTCCACATGGCTCGTCACAGCTTCGCCACGTTGGCGCTGAGCAAGGGTGTGCCCATCGAGTCCGTCTCCCGCATGCTCGGTCACACGAACATCAGGACGACTCAGATCTATGCCCGCATCACCAACAAGAAGATTGAGTCGGACATGTCGAAGTTCTTCGAGGACAAGGGTATCATGAATCTTGATGCCCAGTCAGTGAAGATGACCAAGAAGGACGATAAGTCAAAGTCTAAGAAAGAGGTTGCCGACAAAGCCAAGGAAACCTTCTTTGGCAAGGATGCTGACAAGGTCGAGGGCAAGACTGAGGAAGCTGCCAAGGGAAAAGGTGTTGCCAAGAAGAGCAGCAAGGCGAAGACAAGAGACATCTCAACCAAGAAGGATGACTCTAAGGATAAACCTAAGAGAAACAGAAAGGTTGGATAAGCCAAGATAAAGTCCTTTGTTAAACTCCAGTACAACTGGAGCCACCAAAGAACTTTTTCTGTTAGGCTTTCCCTGTAGTGTAGTCCTCCGATTATCAGCAACAATTATAAGAGAGCAGCAAAAACAACAAACAGGACAATAACAGGGATACAACATCCACATCCGCAGCATCCATCATCGGAAGAGTGATTTAGAATCACTGTTCCGATGAAATAGAAGAGCAGGAATACTATAAGCAAGGTAATCATGATACCGTGACCTTAGTTTGTTACGAAGCCGATTTGGGGACGTACTCGTTTACCGCATGAAATCTTCTCGTAGTGTTTGATCTGACTCGTAGTAAGAGATGGATCTACAGTCGAAATAGTCTTCTCAATGATAGCCTGAGAAATAGGACACTGTCTCTTGAAGGCAAGCAACTTTGCCCGATTTACAATCAACGTTATGTCTGCAGATACATAGTCCTTAGTAAGAGAGGCAAGACGGCTAAAGTCTATACTACCATCAGTCCAAGCCTTCCGCAGATTCAACTTAAAGATGCCCTTACGAGCTTCTTCATCAGGTAATGGCACATATATCTTCTCATCCAAGCGTCCGGCTCTGAGAGCGGCAGGATCAAGAAGATTCAGATTGTTTGTCGTGGCAATCACGAAGATGCCGCGCTCACTGCAGTTATTCATCTGTGAAAGCATCTCATTGACCTCCATTGCATAGCCATTCCACGTCATCCCGGCACGATTACCAAGGATTGCGTCAATCTCATCAATGCACAGGATACAAGGCTTGTGTTCCTCTGCCTGGTTGAAGAGTTGGGCAATGAGCTGCTGACTGCCATGGGAAAATGAAGAACTGAGGTCAGAGCTTTTGATGAAGCAGCAGTTCATGTCAGCTTCTTCAGCAAAGCGTTCAGCAATATAAGTCTTTCCATTCCCCGGAGGTCCATAGAGCAGCATACCATTGATTGCCTGTAAGTCATATTTCTCACGTGCTTCCTGGTTCTTGAGAGGAAGGAGCACTTCGTCACGCAATCTGTTCTTTAGTCCATCCATACCGGCAACTGCTTCAAATCCGAACAGTTTACCCTCTTTCCGCTCGGCCTTTTTAAAATCAAATTGGGTTTCCATGATGGTGTCATAGTTACGATATCGCTTACAAGTTCGTCATCAAACACGCCCAACTTCTGTGCCTTGGCTCTCAGTGCAGAATATATTCTCCAGAACTTCTCCCCGTGCGACCTATCTCTTCTACGGTAGTCATTGCTATATTGCTCTGTGTGATGGATATGATGAGCATACTCATGGATGGCTATTTCCTCCAGCGGACACTCAGACCTGTACTTGGAGTATATTCTTATCCTTTGGCGGTCTACGACATAACAGCCCATTCTTGTCTTGGGCTTCTTGTCTATTACCATCAGCTCAAATGGCTTTTTACATTGATAAATTCTGAGGAGCATTGCTTTCAACCGCTCAGCCTCTTGTTGTTCTTTATATCCCATATCCCATTTCGATTTGGTTCTTAATTGACATCGACATCGATATAGCTCCATCTTAGCAACAATCTGAAACAGATAGTATTCGGGAGTTATTTGCTTTGGTGTGTGGAGTGACAATAATACCTATCTCTTAGCAGCTACATACCAGCTGTAGAAGAATCTTGTCACCCAACATACCATCGGTTCCTACACCCCATTTATATTCTGCCTTAGGAAACTTGCCGTCAATAGTTGACACTAATTGGTTCAGTTCATTCATCGTTAATGGTGCTGATGATGACGTAACAATCTGGATAACGATTCTGTCATACTGACTGTAGTCAATGCTTCCGTAGTCTTCAAGTTCTCTTATGACTGAAGCTACACGAGACTCTTCCTCCATCGGAAAGGACTTGATTCTTCTTTTCAATATGGCCTTGGCCTGGTGAAGATAGTCGAGATCATCCTTGGTGATGGCTACGGTCATCGGGATAGATGTGATCTGACTGATAAGGGCTTCCAGCTCCTGCCCCTGTTTAATATTACCTTTCATTACTCTATAGGTGTTGAAGTGAACAATGTTACGATTTGTGGTGATAACTCCCTGAAGTTCCAATACATAATGTTCTTGTCTGGAAAAGTTTCCATAAAGTCATTGATGGGGACCAGTCTGTTGGGCATCTCTTTGTTATCAAACTTATCGATCGTAAAATACAGCAGATACTTGTCACCGTCCTGTATCTTGGCCGGTTTTAGCTGGCTCAAAGCTTCAGTTATGTCTTCCCTATATTCATACGACACAGTCGATATCACGTTCCGGCCTCTTATCAGTGTAAAGAAATCATTGAAGTCAAAGCAGATCATACCATGTATCTCCACGTTTTCCTTGTACAGTTTGAGGAATTCCTTCAATTCAGAGTATGGCTTGCTATCGGGCTGAAATTCCAATATGGAATCAATGCCTGGACCATTGGGTACACTGAGTTCCGGGGTTATCTTAACAATGACATTCTTCCTCGCTGGCTGATGTTCTTGTAATACGTTCAGAACATTATCAACGCCACGCTCTGTTGATACCAAAACGATGTTGACAGTTATGTATGAGCTATTTCGGATAGTATATATTCCATCTAAACGAAGCTGATGTATCATTAGCTCACTAACGCTATCGGCTGGGAGTAGTCGCACAGACTCTAATGCTGTTTCTTTCATACTTATTCCCTTCTATGATGTCAGCCTATCCTTTGATACCAATGGCCTCCAACTCATCTTTTGTTAGCTCTCTGGAGATTTCGACTTTACCGTTAATGTTTATCTGAGTTGCAGTTTTGTCTTTTAGATAGACAAAGCCATTGTCCGTCGTCCATGCTGGCGATCCATACTCTGAAACATCTACTTTAGTGAGGAAGTTGCCTGTTGCGTCATAGATATAGCATTCTTGCTTTATCTGCAGAGCAAAGAACGTATAGCCTTGAATGATGTACAGGAGATCACGCTTATTACCAACGAAAGGAGTACCGTCCAAGTACACTTTCTTCTTTGCAGGTTTGTGACCTACATAAGAAATAACCGCAACTGGAGTATAAATAGAACCGTTAATCTTCAATGAATGGACTCCATAGCGGGACCATTTGATCTCTAAATTTTCAATTCTCATAGTTGTTACTAATAATGTTGTTACTAAATCTTCTGCAAAGATAAAATAAAGGTGTGCCAGTCATGGGCATAGGTACAAAAAAATAATGGCACGATGTGAAATCATACCATTACTCCTTTTATAATGCCTAAGACGACTTGCTATAATCAAATATTTGAAATCGGGTCAGCGCAGTATTGTTTTCGTCTACACTTCTTGCACATAGACCCATTCCAGACACTGTCGAACTGGTCCATCGCCTGTTCAACAATTGTTGGATCATCGGTGAGAATGCCAGCTTCGAAGTTACGGTTGTTCTCAGATTTCATACCCATACCAGCGCCGGTAAGGTTGGCACTGCCGATGTATACCATTTCACAGTCGAAGATGATCATCTTGAAATGCACACGTGGGCATAGAACCCGCTCGAGGCCATCGAACAGTACCGGATACTTGTCGAAGTCCTCACGGAAGGCAGGTCCAGGCTCCTTCGCATGAATCAGCCTTACCGAAACATCCTGCTTGATGAGCTTGGCAAGCAAACCCAAGAATGGGATTTTCTGCTTGCCCATCTCAACATATAGGTCCTTGATGTCAGCGGTGCCGATCCATAAAGTGCTCTTCACATCCTTGACTTTTGAAAGAACGTCAGAGTAATGGGCAGAATTTATTATAAGCCTATTCAATCTTTATCTTTTTTGAATCAATTTCATTTAATATCTTATCTACCCAACTCATGATGTAGGCACAATATCCGTTCTCACTCTTATCGATTAATGCAGGAAGAATGGAAGTGGCCTCTAACGAATCATACTTCTTCAAGTAAGAAGAACCGTGAGGATACAGACCTTGAGGTTCATCACTCATACACCCTAATCGAATCCTAGGGTGTTTAGTAGCAATGCTATCGTTAGGTAATGAGGCTATACCGATATAACATGATTCACCATGACTCTCTGAGTCAACATAGATCTTGAAATGCTCCCACTCAGGCCTCTTGAAACTGAAGAATACCTCATTATTACCTCTTTTGTTTTTATCGCTCTCTAAGATATTCTCCTGATTGAAGATAAGGTTTCTGGTCTTGCATTCATTCTCGAATTGTGGAAAGCTATAGTTCTCAAGTATGAAGTTTCTGAATGCATGAAAGCCATTATGAAACATTTCTGCCACGACTTCCGGATACTGAGCCATAATTGTAAAAAACTCATTCTTTGCACTGTCATCCATGATGTTTCTTTTATTCTTTACGTAGGTGATATATTGTATAATTGTTTCTCGAATTAAAGGGCGTCTGGCAGCAAGCTCAACACAATGTTCCAACCAATCCAATAGAGAGGGACAATCTGTGTCTGCGTCATAACTGGCTCTAAGGTAGTCTGAATCTTTCAATTTTCCAAGAGATTTTGAACTAGCCTCATGCCCATCAGGAGTAAGATAAATAAGTACGACTTTATGGAAATGCGCATGACCATAGTTATAGTATCGTTCCAATTGCTTGTCTTGATCCTGAGCAGAGTTGCCATTTCTATCAAATTTATTTTCAATAATGATCGCACTTCCATTATCGTCATGCAAGAAGATATCTATCTCTCCGCCTGTGGATTGCCCATCGTCACGAATGATTACCTTGCCTATATTCTTGGATTCTTCAAGATGACTATTTTCATAATCATAATGGAATTCTGGAACGATTGGAACTATAATATCTTTTATGAATGATTCAAGGAATTTCTCTCCTAGACCGTGTTTGCATATCTCGGTTCTAAGCAACATACTGATAAATGGCGTATGAAGTTGTTCCTCATGCCTAGTGAAGAAGTCCATCTCTTCAAAGACATCAAAGTTCTCTCCACGCAAATCACTCTCAGCAACTTTGGCCTTGTATTTTTGAAGGCTTATATTCAGCCTTTCCAAAAGAGATTTAATATTCATAAAGTCTGCCATCTTTCTAAAGTATTTTAAGTGCTATTGCTGCGCATGCTTCAGCATCAGCCAATGCATTATGATGATTCTTTAAGTCGAAGCCACATTTCTCAGCTATGATGTCGAGATTATGATGACCACCAGGCCAAACTTTACGAGATTGAATGAGCGTACAATAGAATGGGTAGTCGGGATAATCCATGCCATACACTCGGAATACAGCCTTCAGACAAGTCTCATCGAAAGCCTTGTTATGGGCAACAAGAGGCAGATACTCCGTTCCTAACTTCACCTGGTCTTCTGCAGAAAGGTGAAGCTTCGGCTCTACCTGTGCCCATACGTCAGGGAAGACAGATGCATCCATCGTATCCTCTAAAGTCAGGCCATGCACCTGCGTAGTCCAATATGTATAGTATTCCGGTTCTGGTTTGACGAGTGAGTAGAACTCATCCACCTTTTTACCATCTCTATATATGACGACGCCGACACTGCAGACGCTTGTCCTCTCGTTATTGGCTGTCTCAAAGTCAATTGCTGCGAAATCATTCATTTATCGTCGTCTTTATATTTGTTCCACATTCTTTTTATCTTCCCTGCCATCTCCTTGCGAAGCCAATACGGCTCCAGCACTTCCAAATCCTCACCATTCCAGAGAATCTCCTGTTGGAAATCGAACGTTGGACGGACGTCAAGTCTGAGGATGCTGTACTCATCATGACGTTCCTCCTTCTGATTGTCATACATTGGCAAGTCACGAAGATAGTTGGCCTGTCCTGCAGAAACCTTCAGTACAACATGCTCAATCTTTGTACCGTCATCCGCTATGACACCATAGCATCCCGCAAAGTATTCTTTTGGGTCGAAGTCCTTGGGATACTCAAACGTATGTGATGACAACCTAAAGCCCTCGATACGGTCGAGACAGTAAACATTGGTATATCCTGTAGCCCATGACCTTCCTACCACGTACCACCGCTGGTGGAAGAGTTTCACACAGAGGGGCATGACATAATGCTCACGCGAATCACCCCGCCAATAATTATAGTAGGTGATATGAATCAGTTTGTTTTTCTTCATCGCATCAATGATGGGATCAAGATATTCCCGTCCGGACGGAACGTCCTCAAGGATAATTCTATCCTTGATCGACTTGCTCCCCATCAGGGAATTGCTGACAGAATAAGTACTCAGCAGCCAGTTTTCGATGCTATCATTGCGGACATCGTTGGCATTGGCAATGTAGTAGCGGTACAGTCCACCTTTCTCGCACTCGATATTCAGTCCGAATGTGTCAAGGATGTTGTAACGCCACTTATGGAATGTGCGTTTGAGCAATTCCTCACCGCCGCTCAGATCCTCATTATCCATCCATTTGCGGTTAAGATCTCCAAAGGATATCTTGCCAGCATTGTAGATGGTTTCAACGATCCACACAAGTTTATTCGTTTGGTTTAATGCCATTCTATACGTTTCATATGATTAATGATGCAAATTTAGGAAATACTTGTGAACAATACGGGCATACATATAGTATTTAACTAAACTTAATATTTCTATTTTCGCGACTTGCAACATCGTCGTTTGGCTATAGCGTCACACGCTCAAGGTGCAGGGTGCACGGTACCTATATATATAGGACCGCGCACCCTGCACCTTGTCTGTACCGAAAATAAATCTAAGTAATTGTGAGCCAAATATTTGGTGGTTCGAACATTTTTTGCTAACTTTGAACCCAGAAACAAGCGTTCTTTCAGACCCGACAGAGGGTCATTAGAGGGTCAGCAGATGGTCTGAACTCGGTACATATACGGTACAGGACAAATTGTGACGTCTCTAACTGATTGAACATTAGTAACTTACAAGATTAAGTTCGGGAGCCTCTCTCTCCGCTTCGCATAGCGAGTTAAGTCCCTAAGTTACAACAACTTAGAG
>CAYVGR010000091.1:0-8841 GCA_964450065.1 uncultured Prevotella sp.
GGCGTTTACGCGCTTTCCAGGCGGGCCTCTTCAACCACTCGAGCATCTCTCCTTGCTATGGTTTGACCTTGCAAATTTAGATTGCGACTGCAAAAGTATAATATTTAGCGCAAATAACAGGGACATGTCCTGTATTTTTATATTTCTTTAATGATTGCACAACACCTCAGGCCAGTTTAATGCCAAACAAACGCTGCACATTGTCGTTGGTTATCCTGGCTACTTCCGATTCCGACACACCATAGCTTTGTGCCAAATTGCTCAACACGTAAGCCACAAATGTGCTTTCGTTGCGTTTCCCCCGCATGGGTACGGGAGCCATATAAGGACTGTCGGTCTCCAACACGACACGGTTCAAGGGAACAACTGCCGGCAAGTCTTCGCGCAGGTGACTGCTCTTGAAAGTAGAGACACCTCCGATGCCCAAGCAAAACCGATCCATCTGTAAAAAGTTCTCCGCCTCCTTCTGGTTGCCCGTGAAGCAATGGAACACCCCGCCCGGCAATTCCTTGGCATATGGTTTCATAAGATGCAACATCTCGTTTTGAGCCTTGCGACAGTGAATCATCAGTGGCAACTGATATTCCACAGACCATTCTATCTGTCTTTCGAAAGCCATGAGCTGTTCTTTCTCAAACTCACGAGACCAGTAAAAATCGAGCCCACACTCGCCCACAGCTACATATTTCAACAGAGTGCCGGCCTCTTCGCGCAGGTTCCTATCAAGTGTATGCTTCATATCAGCCAACACGTCCTGCCAGTCTTCTCTTACCTCCTCAGGCTGCAGTCCAAGCATCGGGAAGCAGTAACCCAGGTATCGGCGACAAACAGCCATCACCGATACTATCGAGTCTTTGCCGATGCCCGGCACCAAGATAGCGCCTACACCAGCCGCCCGGGCACGGTCTATCACCTCGGGCAAGTCGTCCTTAAACTCTTCGCCGTCGAGATGCGCATGTGTATCTACAAACGTCAGCCTATTCTGCATCTTAATATTTTCTTTCTATCATAGCTTCCGCGTATGCTCTCAACTCCCGTTTCCGCTCTTCAGGCACCGACACACCATCCAAATACTGCTTGCTTTCCTTAAAATAATAAAGAATTTTCTGCTGTGCCAGCTTGTCGATTCCTATTTGGTTATACAGGTTGGTCATAGCCTTCACCTTCTCATCGCTCTCAAAGGTCTCCGCGCTCACCCATCGTTGCAATTCAACTCTCTGCTCCACGTTGGCACGATTAAAGGCATTGATGAGCATATAAGTTTTCTTGTTGGAAATGATATCACCGCCAATGGCTTTTCCAAACACCTTCTCGTCACCATACACGTCTAAATAGTCATCTTGCAACTGGAAGGCCAGCCCCATCTGTTCGCCAAACTTATAGAGCATATCGGCATCACGGTTGGATGCTCCTGCCAATATAGCCCCGATTTTCATAGCACATGCAAGCAACACACTTGTTTTCAGACGGATCATCTCGATATACTCATCCTCGCTCACATCGTTTCTTGTCTCAAAATCGATATCATACTGCTGTCCCTCTCCTATCTCCAGAGCGGTCTCAGTAAACAGTTCGAGCACTTCTCTCAGCTTATCATCGGGGCAGGCTGCCATACGTTGATAGGCCAAGACAAGCATAGAGTCCCCCGACAACACTGCTTGGTTGGCATTCCATTTCTTATGTACAGTTTCATGTCCTCGACGAAGGTCAGCGTTGTCCATCAGGTCATCATGCAAAAGCGTATAGTTATGATAGGTTTCCAGGCCAACGGCTTGCATGAGTATGCTTTCCGGATCGTCTTTGTAGAGATTATATCCCATGAGCATCAATGTGGGACGGATACGCTTGCCACCCATAGAGAGCACATACTCCACCGGGTCGTACAAGGTTGTAGGCTTCCTGTCGTATGACAGCCGCTCCATAAAACCATTTATCTTTTGCAAAATCTCATCGGCAGTATAAATCATATGTCTTGTTTTTTATTTAAGATTTCTATCATTATTTGCTATAGCTTGAAATTAATCGGGATGGCAAACATAGTCCTGCACGGTTTGTTGTCAATCATTCCAGGTTTCCATTTGGGCATCATCCTGATAACACGCAAAGCCTCTCCGTCCAAAAGTCTGTTAACCGATTTTTCTACCTTTGGATTGGCTATCGAGCCGTCTTTGTTCACAATAAACGTCACCACCACTTTTCCCTCAATGCGTCTTGTTTGTGCAACATTAGGATAGCGCAGGTTACGCGTAAGCCATTTCATGAACTCCACCATGCCACCAGGGAACTCTGGCAACTGCTCCACCACACGCATGACTTCGTCCCCGTTTTCTACCGTGGTCTGAGGCAAGGCTGCCGTCTCGTGGGCATCGACAACAACATCTCCACTCATGTCTACCACAAGCTTGCTCGTTACAGGAGAAATTCTGTCAGTATGCTCTACAGGGGTTTCTGCCTCCTTCACCTTCTCGGTCAGCGATTTAGAGGCCGGAGTCGGGACAGCCGAAACCATATCCCTCATATCCATGACCGGCATCAACTCCATGTCTTCTGCTACGTCATCAAGCAGTAGGCCGGCATCATCCTGCCCCGCCGGTCGTGTAGTAAACTCCAATCCTGCAAACAACAAGGCCAGGGCGAAGATCAGCCCAAGCAGAAATCTCTCTGCCCACCGCTTCTCCAAATCGGCTCTTTCAGCCTTCTTGTTTTCCATGTTGCAATATTCCTTCGGTGTTATCGTTTATTAAAAGAATCCTTTTGCAAATTTACAGCAAATCTTGAAAAAAGGAGTAACTTTGTCGAATAATTAGATTATTTAAATGAAAAAAGCCCTTTTTGCTTTTCTCTTAACGCTTTTTGCCATTGAAGCCACAGCACAGACGGAAAGCCAAACGGAATACAATTTCCTGAGATTGCCCGTAAGTGCTCATGCCGCAGCATTGGGAGGCGATAACATTACGCTCATAGAAGACGACGAAGCCCTCATTTTTCATAACCCCGCCTTGCTCTCCTCTGTAACCGACAAGACGATCAACCTGAACTACATGAACTATATGTCTGGTGTCAATACGGCCAGTGCAGCTTTCAACCGCGTGGTAAAAGAGCGGGCCTCGTGGGCCGTATCGGGGCAATTTATCGACTATGGCAAGATGAAGGAGGTTGATGCCAACAATATCCAGACGGGTGATTTTTCGGCGCGCGACATCTCCGTAGCTGGCTATTTCTCGTATATGCTTGGCAACCACATCGCCGGCGGCGTATCGGCCAAGTTCATCACATCCTATCTGGGCAGCTACAATTCCATTGGCTTTGGCGTGGATCTCGGACTCAACTATTATCACCCTGACAAAGAATGGTCATTGTCGCTCGTACTCAAAAACCTTGGCGGACAGCTCAAGGCATACGACGACAACTACGAGAAAATGCCCATTGACGTGCAAATGGGTGTCAGCAAGCAGTTTTCCAACGTCCCACTCAGGGTGTCGGCCACGCTTGTAGACCTCAACCATTTGGACTACACCTTCTCCGACCACATTGTGCTCGGTGCCGAATTTATGCTTACAGAAAGTTTCTGGATTGGCGGGGGATACAATTTCCGACGGGCAAGGGAAATGAAAATACAGTCTACTGATGGCAAAAGCAGCAGTCACAGAGCCGGTCTCTCGTTAGGAACGGGTATCAACCTGGAGCGGTTCAAGCTAAATTTGGCATACGGAAAATATCACGTATCGAGCTCAAGTGTGGTGCTGAACCTTGCATACAGGCTATAAAAAACAACGAAGATAAATCATCATGAAGAAAATAACAATTGCCATCGACGGCTTCTCCTCGTGTGGGAAAAGCACCATGGCCAAAGACTTAGCTAAGAAAATCGGATATGTTTATGTAGACACGGGTGCGATGTACCGCTCGGTTACACTCTTTGCCATGCGCAACAGTCTCTTCAACGAGGATGGCAGCGTGAAAACAGAAGAGCTTGAAAAGCGCATGAAAGACATCAGCATCTCGTTCAAGCTCAATGCAGAAACCGGCCGACCGGACACCTATCTAAACGGCGAATTGGTAGAAACCGAAATCCGTGGTATGGAAGTGAGCAACCGTGTAAGCCCCATTGCTACTATACCCTTTGTGCGAACGGCCATGGTTGCCCGGCAACAGCAGATGGGAAAGAACAAAGGTGTGGTAATGGACGGGCGCGACATCGGCACCACCGTCTTTCCCGATGCCGAACTCAAGATATTTGTCACCGCCTCCGCCGAAGTGCGTGCCCGCCGCCGTTACGATGAGCTGAAAAGCAAAGGGCAGCCTGCCGACTATGCTGACATTCTGAAAAACGTGCAGGAACGCGACTACATCGACACTCATCGCGAAGTGTCTCCACTCAAAAAGGCCGACGATGCCATAGAGCTCGACAACAGCTTTCTCACCATAGAGCAGCAAAACACCTGGCTCATGGAGCAATTCCAGCGTGCCGCCCAGGCCTAAAAGGCATCAGCCCCAAGCGTTAAACTACAATCGAACAGCATTCATAATCAGCGTATCACGGACGTAATGCGCCCGTATATCGACCGTGATACGCTCGTCTGTCGGCCGACAGACGAGCATACTCCGAACGCGGTACGCCAACAACAAGGCCTAATCACCGCGACAGGGAAGCTAAGTCGATGAGCCAACAGAACTTAAATATCAAGCTGATCGCTGTTTTTTATCAAGGCCGCAGCCTGGATTGACTTCTCTTTTCATCAATTCGACTGTTGAAAAAATACTAAATCATAGGCTTACATCCCGCATCTTTCGATTTAAATACCTACCTTTGCAATATTCAAATATAAAGGGATGTCACGATGAAGAAAATCATATACATACTTGTTTTGTCGATTATACCTGTTTCTATGTTTGCCGACAGTTTCACATCACTATGGAAAAAGGTGGCCGAAGCGGAGTCCAAAGACCTTCCTAAAACACAAATAAAATGGCTGGAGCGGATTATCAGCAAAGCCGAAAAGGAAAAAACCTACGGCCAGCTGCTCAAGGCGCAGTTCCGATATGCGGCTGTACAGACGCAGGTTTCACCGGATTCGTTAGAGACAGAAACCAAACTGCTGGAGCACAAGGCTCTGACGGCCAAGGACAACGTGCTTCGCGCCGTCTACGCCTCGGCTTTGGGCAAAATGTATCAAGCACAAGACGCCGATGATGCCCAAGCCAAGAGCAAGGCGTGGTTTGCCCAATCGCTGGAAAAACCTGCCCTGCTGGCAGAGCACAAAAGTACGGAATACGAGCCGGCTATCATCAGTGGCATCGACAGCAAAATTTTCTACGACGACCTGCTGCACGTCATTGGCTTCGAGGCTGAGGCCTACGCAACCCTACGCAACTATTACGCCAAGCACGGCAACCGTGCCGCAGAATGTATCACGGCACTGTATGAGCTGCAGCAAAACCACCGAATGGATGCCACGAGGATACGCAAGTCGAAATACGTTCAGTCTGTCGACTCACTCATCAACATCTATGGCGACCTGAGAGAAGCCGGCGAACTGGCCATCGAACGCTATAACCGCATGTCCGAATGCATTGACGTCACGGCGGAAGACCGTGTCAACTACATCAACTATGCCCTGAGCCGATGGGGCGCGTGGCCACGGATGAACATTCTGCGCAATGCCCAGAGAGACCTGGAGCAGCCCTCATTCAACATCAACATCGGCGACTATATGCTGCTGCCCAACACAGCACGCACCATGCGCATCAACTCTATCCGCAACATCAACGAGCTGAATGTCAACATTTACCGTCTCCATGTCAATGGCGATACAGAGTTGAACCCCTCTCGCAAAGAAGACTATGCCAAGTTGCAGAAGCTTATTCTCCCGGGCACGGTGCAAACCGTTCAGCGCCGATACATCGGCCAGCCTGCATGGAAAGAGAACAGCGACTCTATCACCCTGAAAGGAATGCCCGTTGGCGTGTATCTCATGGAGGCCACAACCGACAACAATGACATTGCCCCCCAGCGCACCTTGCTCCGTGTGAGCAACCTCTACGCAATGCACGAAGGTCTGCCCGGCAAGAAAATCCGGTTTGTCGTGGTGAACGCTACGACCGGGAAGCCCGTGCCAAACGCTCACATCGTGTTGTCCGACCGCACTTTTAATTCTGACAAGGTTATCAAAACAAAACTCACAAGCGACAGCAACGGCGAGACTATCTACAGCTATAGCAAGCAGAAGCCTGCTAAAATATACGTCTACACCGACGACGACCGCGCCTGCGGGAACTTGGATATAGAGGGATATTACTTTTATTATGAGGCGAGAGCCACTATGGATGTCCTCGATGTGTTTACTGATCGATCCATATACAGACCGGGGCAGCAGGTGCATTCCAGCGCCATTGCCTATCGTGTAGACAACAAGGCGATGACGAGCGAGAGCATCAGCAACCACTCCCTCACGTTCACCATGATCGATGCGAATGGCAAGGAGGTAGCAAAAAAAACTGCCACAACCGACAGCTACGGTCAGGCATCGGTCGTAATGACCCTCCCACAGAACGGCCTTACAGGCAATTTCCAAATTCGTGTCAATGGCAGCCAGTTGTATCGCTCTGCTGCTATCCAAGTTGAGCAGTACAAACGCCCAACTTTCCAGGTAGAGTTCGACGACTACAAGCAAGCATACCAACCGGGCGACACGGTGCTGATGCGCGGTGTGGCCAGAAGCTTCTCCGGGGTGCCCGTACAGGGTGCGAAAGTGGAATACACTGTGGAGCGACGTAGAAGCGTATGGTGGCGGTGGGACTACAGCGACGACTCACCTGTTCTGCTCACAGACACTACTGTAACAGCCGATGACGGTTCGTTCACGGTCAAAATGCCCATGTCTTTCCCCGAAAGCGCAGAGACAGAACACCCACTTTATTATCGTGTGGTGACCAATGCCAAAGTGACCGACATGGCTGGTGAGACCCATGAGGCATCTACGGCTCTCCCACTGAGCAACCGATCGTCAATCCTCACCTGCGACCTTCCCGAGAAGTCGCTCCGGGACAGCCTCCGGACATTCACCTTTACCCGGAAAAATATTGCAGAACAAGACATTGCCGGAACAGTGCGTTATCGTATCGATGAGGGCGCATGGAAAACGGCAGAAGCCAACAAACCCGTCACCATTGATAAGAAAATCAACTCCGGCCGTCATCGGATCATCGGCATCTGCGAGAATGACACGGTGAAACAGGATTTCATCATTTTTTCATACACCGACAAGAAGCCGGCAGTGGAGACTCACGACTGGTTCTATCTGTCAGACCATGGATTCCGCAACGACGGCAAGCCCGTATACATGCAGTTGGGCAGCTCCGACGAGGACGTTCACGTATATTATACCGTGTTCAGTGGAGACAAGAAAGTGGCACAGGGCACCAAAGTTATGAACAATGAAGTGTACACGCAGAAGTTCTCCTACAAGGAAAGCTACGGCAATGGCATCTTCATCAATCTGGCATGGGTAAAGCGCGGGCATCTGTACACACACCAATTCTCCTTAAAACGACCTGAACCAAAGAGAGAAATGACACTGGCCTGGAAGACTTTCCGAGACGAGCTGACCCCTGGGCAAAAAGAGGAGTGGACACTGCAAATACTCGACCTCAACGGCAAGCCTGCCAAGGCTCAACTCCTTGCCACCATGTACGATAAGAGTTTGGACGACATCCTGAAACACAACTGGCGCTTCACACCCAACTATCGCATCTCTTTGCCACAGACAATGTGGACGGGAGGCGGCAACTCTGCCTTCGGACTTTACGGCTTCGAAAACTACAAGGCCTTGACCGAACGAGCCTTGGACTTCAATCATTTCGATGACGACATGTTCTCGTTTGCAACACCCTACATATTCGGAACACGTGCAAACATTCTGATGAACGCCTCAGTAAGAGATGTTAGAATACGTGGAGCAAAAGCCATGGCCATGGAAGAGCAGACGGCGTATGACAGTGAGGCTAAAAAGAAAGTAGGCTCCGGTGCTGCCACCGTTGAAGTCCTCAGCGCTATGGAAGTGCCCGCTGCCACACCCGCAAGTGCCGGCGACAGAAAGACAGACACCACTCCTCAGCTCCGCGAGAACCTGAACGAAACCGCATTCTTCTACCCCGCCCTCACCACGGATACCAAGGGCAATGTGGCCATCAGGTTTACCCTGCCCGAGAGCGTGACCACGTGGCACTTTATGGGTATTGCCCACAACGAGCAAATCGACTACGGAATGATTACCGCCGATGCCGTTGCCAAGAAGACTGTAATGGTGCAGCCCAACCTGCCACGTTTCATCCGCATGGGCGACAAGGCGCAAATCTCCACCCGTATCTCCAACACGGCAGACCGCAAAGTCAGTGGAACGGTGAGATTGCAGTTCCTGAATCCGGAAACAGAAACCGTTATCAGCGAATGGACCAAGCCCTTTGCTGTCGAAAGCAACAAGACAGAGAATGCCTATTTCAATGTCGATGCCAACCAACTGGCCACTGCGGGACATGGAAACAACTTGTATGTTGTCCGCATTGTGGCCGAAGGCAAGGGCTTCAGCGACGGCGAACAACACTACCTCCCGCTATTGCCCAACCGCGAATACATCACGAATACCGTACCGTTCACACAGAACGGTCCCGGCGTTAAAACCATAGACCTGAGCAAACTGTTCCCAACCAATAGTGCGCAGAACAAGCTTACCGTAGAATATACCAACAATCCGGCATGGCTCATGATACAGGCCCTGCCATCGGTAGCCAATCCTTATGAGAAGGATGCCATTTCGTTAACCGCCGCTATCTATGCCAACA
>CAYVGR010000092.1:0-8839 GCA_964450065.1 uncultured Prevotella sp.
AAAGTTCGAGCATTTGCCGATACAGGGGCAGTGCTTGGTCGTATTGTTTTAGGTTAAAGTGGCTTTCGGCATCTGCAAAATAATAGAAAGATCGCTCTTGTGGAGAGAATGCCGAGAGCTTGGGAATAACAGAATCGAGATATGCCGTGGCCATTTCGTATTCCCATTCATAATAATAGCACACCCCGATATAGGCTCTGACTCGCGGATTCAAGCGATATTGCTTGTCTAACTTTTGCAATATAAGCAGCGCCTCGTGATATTTACCACCTTGAAAATACTCTAAAGCTATCCCCAGACGATCGCTGTCTGTTGGTTGAGCCATAGTTTTGGTACATGCCGTCAGCAGCATGAGCATTATTGTGAGAATATGTCGCATCCATTGCGATATTTTCATGTGGCCGAGTCCTTATAATTACTTCACATAGAAATCGATGAGTTCTTGTGTTGCCTTGCGGCAGGCAGGGCAGAACTCCGGCATCTCATTGGTGCGCATTCGACAGTCTTCATAACCACGGAAAACGCCTTTGGTCTTGTATCCCGCCCCCTCTATGAGTCCGGCTTTAGGGTCTTTCCCTATCAGCTTTTCCCATTTTCCGCGGAAGTCTACCTTGGTCGTAATGTTCTTTTCCCATGGTTCTACATCAAGCGGATACATGTTTATTTCGTCACCTTCGTAGGCATATTCGTCGGCCAGACCGGCAAAGCTGTGCCCAAATTCATGCACCACCACGGGTTTAGACCATTGGTTGTGCATGGTAGACAGAATGTATGAATTGAGGATTCCGCCACCTCCATATCGATCCGAGTTGACTAACACGAGAATATGCTCGTATGGGGTGCCCGCCAGCAGGTCGTGCATGTCTTTCAAATGTGGAGTGGTAAGATAGCGTTCGCTGTAGTTTGTGTCCCAATGGGAGTTGAGTGCCGTGTTCTTCCAAATGCCTTTCCCCGGTTCGCTGGCACCACTTTCCATCGAGGGCGACTTCACAGCAATGATGTTAAAGTATTGACGCATAGCCTTGAAGGGTTCGTGATCGAACAGGGCTTCCATTGCAGTCTTGGCATCTTGTATAAAGATGTGCATTTCTTCGGGGCGATAACTTTCTGCCAAAAAGGCCAGATGTATGCAGTTGGCAGTGTCCTCAGCAGTTTGCAGTGTCTCATACGGTGTGACGTTCTTCTCTCCAACAGGGCGTATCAGAATATCTTCCGGTACTACTTGATGAGTCTGTGCGGCGCACACCTCGCGCCGGTTGTTTCTCAATTCCAGCGTAATATCGGCCGTGTCCTTGGGCATGGGTACCAGAAACACGTTCTCGAACGACCTCTGCGTGTGTCGTGCCTCGGGCTCCTGCTGCCATTCCTGAAAAAGGGTGGAGAACGAGTTGCGGTAAATAACCTTCTGTGTCTTATGGTCTCGCACGATAATTTGTCCGTTGCCCTCGACGGGAATTTCGGCCAGCCGCCTGCGCTTGCCATACCACTTGGGCTCCACCAGCAGTTCGTCGACGGCAATGTGCTGTGTGTTGTGTGTGCCCGAGAAAATATAATCTACCCTCAGGGTCTTGTCCTGAAAATACTGATCGAAGTCCTGTGCGAAAGCACAGCTCCCTGCAAAAAGGATGAAAGCGGCAGATAATATATTTTTTATCATTGGGAAAGGGTTTTCTTGTTAAGAAATTGATGTAGTGAGTCGTAATGAAAAGAGTTAAGAACAGTGCTTCATGGTCATGATAAGCAGATGTTGGTTCTTAACTCCTTGCAATCAATATACTCTCAGTCGTTCGCCCACTCTTATTTGATGATCCGGCGACAGCTTGTTCATTTTGTAGAGACGCTTTAGCCTGATGCCATATCGTTGGGCTATGTCGTACATACTTTCGCCTGCTTGCACCACATGGGGGTGGTTCTTGTATATTTTAGAAGCGCGTTTTTGCTTCTTCTTCAGGTAGACAATTTCTCCGGCATGGAGCACATCGTGGTAGTTGCGTTCATTGTATTTGGCAATCTTCCGCCCCGACATTTCAATTTCCTTACCGATAGATTTAAAAGTGTCTCCTTCGCGTGCCATCATGTAATAGTTCTTGTTGAAAATCTTGATGGGGTGGAGTGGCACTCCCTGTTGTACCGGATGAGCCGATCCCGATCGCTTGGCCATGAAGTGGTCGTAGTTTGTTGCGCGGTCGTAGACATAGAGTTTGTAAAGCTCTATAATTTCTATTAGCTTGTAAGCATAGCGAGGGTTGGTGGCATATCCGCATGCCTTGAGTCCGTGTGCCCACCCCCGGTAGTCGGTGATGTCAAGCGAAAACAACCGGGCATATCGTCGGCTTTGAGTTAGAAACTTGCTGTGATCTTCGTAGCTTTCCCTGGGATTGTCGTATGCACGAAAGCATTCGCCTATGTCATCGTCATCGTGTGCCATGCTTCGCCCCGTCCAGCCATGGCACTTGATGCCAAAATGATTGTTGCCACGGGTGGCCAAGATGCTGCGGCCAGCCGCACTCTCAAACACTCCTTGTGCGAGGGTGATGCTGGCGGGGATGCGATGACTCAGCATTTGCTCTATGGCCATATCCTTGTATTGGTCGAAATAGATTTGATATTGTCGGTTCCACCTCATCTGTGCATTAGCCGTAGAGCCGGCACAAACGAAGCATAGGCAACACAAAAGGTATTTCAATTTATACATAGAAACAAGGGGGTTAAAAGAGTTATCAGAATGGAGGCCGGGCCGTTGTCGGACAATCGGCCTCCCCAACTGCGGCAAAGCCGTTCCTATCCGTTCATGGAGAGCAGGAACTCTGCGTTGTCGCGGGTTTGCTGCATGCGCCCGTGAATGGTGTTCATGGCTTCGATAGGATTCATGTCGGAGATGTACTTGCGCAGTATCCACATGCGATCGAGCGTGGTCTTGTCCTGTAACAGGTCGTCGCGTCGTGTGCTTGATGCAATGAGATTGACAGATGGGAATATGCGCTTGTTGCTCAGCGAGCGGTCGAGCTGCAGTTCCATGTTGCCCGTTCCCTTGAACTCTTCGAAGATCACCTCATCCATCTTGCTGCCCGTGTCGATGAGGGCGGTGGCAATAATGGTGAGCGAACCACCTTTTTCTATATTGCGTGCCGCACCAAAGAAGCGCTTGGGCTTCTGCAAGGCATTGGCATCCACACCACCGGTGAGCACTTTGCCACTGGCCGGTGAGACTGTGTTGTAGGCGCGTGCCAGTCGTGTAATGGAGTCGAGGAATATCACCACGTCGTGTCCGCACTCCACCATGCGTTTGGCTTTCTCCAGCACAATGCCCGCTATTTTAACATGACGTTCGGCCGATTCGTCGAAGGTGGAAGCGATGACTTCGGCATCAACAGTGCGTGCCATGTCGGTCACCTCCTCAGGGCGCTCGTCGATGAGCAGCATCATGAGATAGGCTTCGGGGTGGTTGGCGGCAATGGCATTGGCTATATTCTTCATCAATATGGTCTTACCTGTCTTGGGCTGGGCCACAATCAGTGCACGTTGCCCCTTGCCAATGGGCGAGAACAGGTCTACAATCCGTGTGGACATGTTGGTGGTTTTGCGGTCTCCACATAGCGTAAACTTCTCTTCGGGGAAGAGCGGTGTGAGATGTTCGAACGATATGCGGTCGCGGATTTCAGCCGGTGTCCTACCGTTAATCATGTCAATACTTGTCAGGGGGAAGTATTTTTCACCCTCGCGTGGAGGTCGCACGTGGCACATCACCACGTCGCCCGTCTTCAAGTTGTAATGCTTGATTTGCTGCCCGGCCACGTATATATCATCGGGCGACGACAAGTAGTTGTAGTCGCTCGAGCGCAAGAAACCGTAGCCGTCGGGCATGATCTCCAACACTCCGCTTGCCTCGATGATATTGGTGAAGTCGTAGGCAGGCTGTTTGTTAACGGGTTGAGGTGTGGCCTGTTGATATCTTTCTGTGTTTGATGAGCCATAGGGAGTGATAGGGTTGTCGAACATGTCATAGTTGGGCACCATGCCATGGTCTTCAATGGGCAGGTCTACCATAACAATGAAATCGGTACCGTCGGCAGGGTCTCCAGCCCACACACCTTTATCAACAGCAGAGTCGTCAGTCTCCTCTTTATTGTCGTTACGAGTATTGATTTTGGCTTGTAGTTTGGCCATGAGCTCTTCATTCTTCTTATTGGTGTTATCTTTGTTGTCCGAGCTATATGCTGCTTCGGGTATGGCTGGGGTTTCCTTTTCTTTGGTTACACCGTCGCTGGTGTTTTTCCCACTATCCTCTTTCTCAGTCTGCTGTTTTGTTTTTTCTTCTTCAGACTGATGGCTGAGGCTGCTCTTGAGCGTTTCAATCTCTTTCATGAGTTTTTTTTCTTCTTTGGTTTTAGGGCCACGGTGCGTGGGCATAGCTTCCAACTCTGCTTCCAGTTCCTTGATTTTCTCTAAGGTGTCAGTTTCTGTAGTAGCCCCTGCCTTCATTTCGGCTTGTGTCTTAAAGAGTTGTGGCTGTGCGTTTGAGTTCTTCGTGTTTTTGGTATCGAAGTTCTCGCCCTCTTTGCCTTTTACAGAATATACGTGGTCGGGTTCGTTACGTGTGATGCGTGCCCGCTTATGTTTCGTCGTTGTTGCATGACTGTTTTTGCTTTCGTTCTCAGCCTGCTTGTCGAGGATAGCATATATAAGCTGTTCGGTACCATCGAAATCTTGTGGGGTGATACCAAGGTTGTTTGTAATATCTCCCAATGAAGAGATACTTTTGGATAATAATTCCTCTTTGCTATACATTGTGTATGGTAAAATTTATTAAAATAGGGGGGATGCTTCAAAACAGAAGCATGTATTAAAATAATATGGTGCAAAGGTAATAAAATATGTTGAATTGCAAAGAATAACCCTTCCGAAATGCTACGTATTAACAAATATTAAACCAAGAACGGTGGTACATTGTTGCAAAGTTGATGTCAGCATCTTTGGGAGCTTCCCTTTTTGGGGGGGTGTTGGCATGGCATGATTCCATGACATCTTTTAATGTATCAGTTCAGTTTCGCATGCCTTGAAGCATTGAAAAATAATGACAATAGGCTTCGCATGCTTGGCGTATTTGAAAATGAAAAACTGATGACTCTGAATTTGCCGAAAATGATGAGTTTTCTGCAACGGTTTTGAAATCAGAGAGATAGTGGTTTTACGAAGTTTGTTTCGACTGAAAGTTTTTTGTTCGACGTGCGATTACTATCTGCTGGCAGTATGATTAGGGCTCGATTACATTTCCGTTTGGGCTTCTTCGCATGTGGAATAAGCTTAAAACGCAGAACAACTAAGGTCTAATCGTGAATACAGGCTTGTTTTGAGACGATGAAAAGATGAGCAGATAAGAAAAACATGGCGCAAATTGCTCTATAATGTAGAGATTTTGAACACGTTTTATAGTGAATAATTCTTGATAAATTATAAATGGATTAGCCTTGCCGTGGCACTACCATTGGCGGAAAAGTTCAAAACCAAACTTACATCCTATCACGCGGTTGCCTTTTCCGTTGCTCACAAACACTCCGCAGGAAAGTAGACGGGTTTTAACGCCATAGCCCAGCTCCATGTAAGGATGTGTGTCCTTTACATCAAGCAAGGACAGGTAGATGCGCTCCATTTCCATGAAATGTCCGAGTTTAGGAATCCAACTGAGCAACAGCAGGGGACTTTCATAGGTCAGGTTGGAGCGAATGTAATATTCAGAGGTGTTATAGGTGTCGCTGCGCAGTAGTTCAAATTCGCCGCTCCAGTCGTCGTTCCACCCTCCGGGAAGGTTGTTTTCCTGAAGGTTTTCATAGTTCAGGAAGTATGCCTTCTTATCTTTCCAAGTGTAGAAGCCCGTACCGATGCGCATCTGCAATGATTTCAGCTTGTGGAACCGGTGGATGTACTCTGCATTGAATTCCAACCGTTCGTAGGCCGTGTTTGATTTCATGATACCCTTGATGCTTCGGTCGTAGTCGGCTGTAAACACAGGGCCACTCCAGCCCCACGGCCTTATTTGGAGTTGGAACAACGGAGCAAAAGAGCGATATTTCCATTGGTAATCAAATTCTTCGAAAGCTTTCTTGTTCACGGCTACACGACGTTGGTAGAGTGCGCCGACTTGCAGTCCTAAGTAGTCGGATAGTTCGTAATTCGCGATCAGGCGGAGGTCGGTTTGTTTAAACTCGTTGAGCAAGTCGAAACGATGTTGGTTAAGGTCTGTGGTGTCAGGATGTTCCTGCTCCACGTCGTGTCTTACCGAATAGCTTCGGATACGGTTTCCGTTCCCCACCTCTAACTTGACATATCCATTACGCTGCTTGTTGTAATAGAAGAAAATGGGGATGCGGTAGTAAAACTGTCTTTGCTTGAATGCGTAACCTGCCTTGAGCCGTGCCGAAAGTTCCCTGTTGCTGCTGAATTGATAGGAGGCACGGAGATCCATTTTGTAGATGAATCCTCGCCGGTGGTCGTAGCCCATGTAGAGGGGATTGAGAATGGGGTTGAGACGGACGTAGCCTTGGTTGTTCATTCCAAAACTGGTTTTTATACGGTTGAGCAGGTTGTCGCCAACTACGTCCCACATAACGTTTTTAACCCAGTTCTTTTTGCGTGGCAACTTCTCGTCCACGACTCGGATAGAATCGCGCTCGCGCTGCTTGGCAAACATGGTTTCGTATAGTTCTTGGGAATGTTGGTCGAGGGTGTCGGGCCGCACGTAGCACATCTTTTCGTAGTCGTTATCGTTTTCAATGCTGTCGGGCAACACCTGTGGCAGGTGGTTATAGGCCATATAGCTGCCCGTTATCTTGCTGCGTATGAATCGGAATCGGATGCGCAAGTCGCACTTTTCAGGTATTAGCGTCTGGTACCCCTTCTTGCCCATGTAAAGTGTGAGCCAAAAGTTCACCATGTCGTATTCGCCCGAGAACGAACATTTCAGAATCTGGCCGGTTATGGGGTCGGCCAGTGCATCGCCTGTTACAAGCTGCGTGTTTTGGCGTTTGGGTTTGTAGGTGATATGTATAGGGCCCTCCTGGAGTGTTTCGGTTGTGTAGTGGTATAGTTTTTTGTTTTTACGGTTGAACGGTGAAAGGAGGTTGCCATCGATGATGGTTTCGTTGTAGATGTTGGGGGTTAGGTATTTGATGACGCCCTTCATGGTGTGGCGGCGGTGTGGAACGGTAGTGGTGTGAAGCAGTTGTTTGGTGTCGTAGTCGCCAAAACGGTGCATGGTAACCCGTCTGTAGGTTTCGCCCACATATTCACGTTGTCCACTGTGTGCAATGGCATAGACTGACGGTACGAGCAACAAGGTAGGATTTTTACGCTCCACGTTCAGTTTGAAACGGGTGTACGAATAGGTGGTGTCATTGATAGCTGTCGAAGTGTCGACGGTAGAAGCGTATTGGTAAATGCGCTGAATGAAGTCCATGCGTGGTGTCCCGTCTGCCAAAACAGGCAGAAGAGTGTTCATAATTAGCCATGTCAACAAAAGGTATCGCTTCATTATATGACCTATCCTCTATGGGGATTTTTGACAATTGATATGCAATATTCGTGAAATTTATTGATATATGCAAGAAAATAAAGACTTAAATATAAATGCAGGCAAGCTGTGGAAGGATGGTGTTGTGACGTTTTTCCTAAAAGTTATTGTAAGCAAAATCCACAAAGCTAAGGATGCTTTGTGGATTGAATACGGATGCGTCTGCATCCCGTTATGGTTTTGAGGAGTTTGGACTCCACTGACGTTGGATTTAGTAGGCGCGTGCGATGATGACGCGGTGTTTGGCGGGCTTGCCGCTCACCATATCTACACCTTCGGTCTGCTCTATACCGAAAGGCACGCAACGAATGGTGGCCTGTGTATCTTCCTTGATTTTGGCTTCGGTTTCGGCAGTGCCGTCCCAGTGGCAAAGGAAGAATCCGCCATCCTTGATGCGCTCCTTGAATTCGTCGTAGTTTTCGCATTCGTAAATGTGTTCGTCGCGATACTTGCGGGCTTTTTCGAAGATGTTGTTCTGAATGTCATCGAGCAGAGCCTGCACGCGCTCCACGATGCCTTCGAACGGAACGTTCTCTTTTTGCAGCGTGTCGCGACGCATGATTTCGATGGTGCCGTTTTCCATGTCGCGACCACCCATCACAAGACGTACAGGTACCCCTTTGAGCTCATAGTCGGCAAACTTAAAGCCCGGGCGTTTGTTGTCGGAATCGTCGTATTTCACACTGATGCCCAATGATTTGAACTTGTCGATGACGGGCTTGAGTGTATCCGAAATGGCTTTGATTTGTTCGCCCTTTTTGCCGATGGGGATAATAACCACCTGGATAGGAGCGAGCTTTGGAGGAAGCACCAGGCCGTTGTCGTCGGAGTGAACCATGATAAGTGCACCCATCAGGCGGGTAGATACTCCCCAGCTCGTGGCCCAAACGTATTCGGGCTTGTTCTCTTTATTCAAGAATGTTACGTCGAAACTCTTGGCGAAGTTTTGTCCCAGGAAGTGGCTTGTGCCACTCTGCAAGGCTTTGCCATCCTGCATCATAGCCTCGATAGTATAGGTATCGAGGGCCCCGGCAAAGCGTTCCGACTCACTCTTCACACCTTGTACAACGGGTACGCCCATCCAGTTTTCGGCAAAGTCGGCATACACTTTGAGCATCTTCCGGGCTTCTTCCTGCGCCTCCTGCTCTGTGGCATGGGCGGTGTGCCCCTCTTGCCATAGAAACTCTGAGGTGCGGAGGAAGGGCCGTGTGCGCATTTCCCAGCGCATCACGTTACACCATTGGTTACAGAGAATAGGCAGGTCTCGGTACG
>CAYVGR010000093.1:0-8828 GCA_964450065.1 uncultured Prevotella sp.
GTATTTCAATTAATTCAAAGAGCGAATAGTCCACCTTAACGGGACAGTAGTGAATATAGTCAACTGTATGTACTTATTTAGTTCTGCACAACATGACAAATATTTGATATGATATTTATTGTAACTGATCATGATTAAACCTATTTTTGCAGGTGAAATCAAAATACTGGCAACTATGAAGAAGATGAAATATCGTGGCTGGCTGTTGGTCTTAACCCTTTTTGCTTTCCTGGATTCTTTTGCTGCAAATCAAAAAAAAGCAGAGCACTGTCTTTGGTATGTTTCCCCTGCTACCAAGTGGGAGGAGGCCTTGCCTTTGGGGAATGGGCGTCTCGGTGCTATGGTTTATGGGCAGGCGTTGACAGAGCACTATCAACTAAATGAGAGCTCCTTGTGGTCGGGTATGCCCCGTAATGGAAATAATCCGGAAGCGCGTGCAATCTTGGGAAGTGTCAGGGATGCTGTAGACCATGGCGAATATGA
Organism: uncultured Prevotella sp.; assembly: GCA_964450065.1. Classification (GTDB taxonomy): domain Bacteria; phylum Bacteroidota; class Bacteroidia; order Bacteroidales; family Bacteroidaceae; genus Prevotella. Next base: position 484 of record CAYVGR010000093.1, read on the forward strand.
GCTAGCTGGAAAACTATGGAAGGAACATGCTCAAGGACCCTATTCGGCACGATATCTCCCTCTTGGAGATATGTATATTCTGATGGATCATTTAGGAAAAGTTACTGACTATCAAAGAGCTTTGGACTTGGAGACAGCCTTGTCTACTGTGAAATATAAGATACAGGGAAAGAAATATGAACGTAAGACCTTTATATCCTACCCGGCACAGCTGATGGTTGTCCATTTAACGACAGACAATGCTGCTGGGCAATCTTTCCAAGTGGTATTGAACAGTAAATTGAAAGGATGTGCAGTCGGTGATAGTCATGGTTCGTTGCTGTTTCGTGGCAGAGCACCTGCTTATGTGGCGGCTAGAGAATATGATGTTATACAGGTGGCGTATGACAATCAGTTGGGGATGACTTTTGAGCTACGATTAAATGTGTTGGGGAAAAAGGTGGAGACTTCTTTCCATGGAGATACACTTCATGTCTCGGGTGGAAAGGAGATTACACTGCTTTTGACAGCTGCCACCAGTTATCAGGGACCATTCACTTGCCCGGGTTCTGATATTTCAATTCCTTCTAACAAGAATATTCAGAGGATGAAGGCAGGCTTGCGGTATGGGTATAAAGCTTTATTGGCTAATCATCTGAAAGATTATCAGCAGCTTTATGGTCGTGTAAGCCTTCGTTTAGGGGAAACAACATCGGTACAAAGAAGGCTTCCTACAGATGACCGTATTAAGGCCTTTGCGCAAGGAGGGCGTGATGGTGGACTGGCGGAACTGTATTTTCAATATGGCCGGTATCTGATGATTGCTTCTTCACGCGAGGGTGGGGTGCCTTCTACTCTACAAGGGCTTTGGAACGATCATATCCAACCACCATGGGGGTCCAACTATACCTTAAATATTAATACCGAGATGAACTATTGGCCTGTAGAGGTGACTAACCTTTCAGAAAGCTTCTCTCCCTTGTATGAATTTGTGCAAAACCTCTCTCTAAGTGGGGCGCAGACAGCAAAGATAAACTATGGCCTAGATAATTGTTGGGTGGTACATCATAATTCAGATGTGTGGTGCAAGAGCTCACCGACAGGTGGTTATGCGGTCGACCCCAAAGGCGACCCTCGATGGTCGTGCTGGCCGATGGCTGGAATATGGCTGTGCCAGTCCTTATGGGAACATTATGCATTTACGGGCGATGAGACTTATCTGCGTCGACAAGCTTTCCCACTCATGGAAGGGGCGGTGAATTTTGCACTGCAATGGCTCCAAAAAGACAGTACGGGCTATCTGCAGACCAATCCATCAACGTCTCCTGAAAATCGCTTTTATTATACCAAGAATGGAAAGCGCATCTTGGGAGGTGTTTCGAAAGGAACTACGATGGACATGGCTATGATTCGGGATCTGCTGACAAACTATATTCAGGGAGCTAAAGTATTGGGACTGCATGATAAAATACCTCGTGTGAAGAAAGTTTTGAATTGTCTACTCCCTTATCAGATAGGGGCTAAGGGACAGCTGCAGGAGTGGTCCCAGGAGTTTGAGGAGCAGGATCCGCAGCACCGTCATATCTCCCATTTGTTTGGCTTGCACCCAGGAAAGCAAATCTTACCTCGAAGAGACAAGAAGTTGACAGATGCCGTTCGTAAGACATTAGCAATCAGAGGTGATGGTGGAACAGGATGGTCGATGGCCTGGAAGATTAACTTTTGGGCGAGACTGGAGGAGGGAAATCGTGCTTATTCCATGTTACGAAAGGCTTTGAATTTTGTAAGCGCTACGGATGTTTCGACAAAGGGAGGCGGTGTCTACCCTAATATGTTAGATGCACATCCTCCTTTCCAGATTGATGGCAATTTTGGTGGAACGGCCGGAATTGCTGAGATGCTCGTTCAGAGTCATGCAGGTTATATCCATCTGTTGCCAGCAATACTCGATGAGTGGAGTTCCGGACAGGTCACAGGCCTGAAGACGCGTGGTGGATTTGTGATAGATATGAAATGGCGAAATAGGAAAATAACATTTTTGCAAGTCACGTCTACTCTGGGTGGGACATGCAAGTTAGTGTCATCGAGTCGTTTCAAGAATCCGGGGGCTCCTGTTTCAGCAGAAAACAAACTGATGTTCGAATGTCCATCGCCGACAGTAATGACACCCCAGGGGGCTACCCGAGCCACGCAATTGGATATGAGTGGCCTGTCCGAAACAACTTTGAACACCGTTAAAGGGAAAAAATATATTCTTCCAATCCTTCCATAATACGATATTGAAATGAAAAACAAAAGGTCAGTTCTGTTTATGTGCCTTATGGCGACGAGCTTGCTTACTGTTGCGGCTGGAACCAAGAACGAGGCAGAAAGTAGTTGGGTACATCTGGATAAGAGAGGGCGTTTAGTCTATCAGCAGACTCCTCGGGGTGACCGAATCGTCGATTTCTCCCATGCCGGCTACATGGGGGGCGGCGTTCCGTTGCCGGAAGTAGAAGTTGTTAAGCGGGTGAAATACGAGCCGGGGCTTGATGACTATACGGAAACTATCCAAAAGGCTATCGATGAGGTGTCGGTGATGCCGATTCGCAATGGGTTCAGAGGTGCAGTGCTACTTGCTCCCGGAGAGTATAGGTGCAGCGGGAGTTTGGTGATAGCTGCCGATGGCGTGGTAGTGCGCGGGAGCGGAGATCGAGCACACAAAAGTACTACAATCGTCATGTGTGGCGAGAAACATTCGGCTTTTGTCATGAGCAGACAGCGCAGGACACCCAGGTTGCCCGACTCGCAGCTCATCAGGAACGGAGTCAAGGTGACCGATGCCTACGTTCCATGTGGTACGCGGTCGCTTCATGTTGCCAATGGCAGTGGCTTCAGGCCCGGCGATGATGTCCTGATATGCAAGCCGGTTACCAAGGACTGGTTGCACTTCATGCGGATGGATGACTTGTGGCGCAACGGAAAGCCTCAGACGTGGATAGCCGAAGGGACGTGGCTCAAGACCCGGAGAACCCTGCAGGCCGTGGACGGAGACCGACTGACCTTTACCGTACCTCTTGTCGATGCTTATGACATGCGTTATACCAACGACAGCACTCTGGTTGTGGCAGCGCCTCACGACAGTCTGTTGACACAGGCAGGAGTGGAGAACCTGAGAATCAGCTCGCCTTCGCAAGCCGTAAACCATACGGTGGCCAAATATTTTGGGGTAAGGCTGAACGGCAGGGATTGCTGGCTGAAGGATCTGGATCTCTTCGAGACGATGGAGAGTATTGGTACAAATGGCGAGCGCATCACATTAAAGAATGTGTCGGTGGTAAGGACGGCCCGGCATGAGGGGTCGTCAAAGCCTGCGGAATTTGCCCCCAATGCAGGACAGATTCTGATGGATCACTGTTATGTGAAAGGGGATAACATCTGGTCAGTCGGTATTGGTGCGAGGGTCTCCGGACCTATCGTCCTGCTGAATTGCAAGTTTGAGGGTAACGGTCGCTTTCAAGGACACCAGCGCTGGAGCACCGCGTTTCTGCTCGATAATTGCAGCTTCGAAGAAGGAGGCATCGACTTCATGAACCGGGGAGAGATGGGCTCGGGCCATGGATGGGGCACCGCTTGGGCCGTGGCCTGGAACTGTACGGCCAAGGACTATGTCAACCAACTACCCCCGGGTAGCTGCAACTGGGTGATCGGATGCCACGGCAAGCGCTTGTTGCAACGTCGGCCTTTCTCCAAAAGCGGACCTTTCGAGCCGGAAGGAATCTACGACTCGCATGGGTAGAGCGTAACTCCTCAAAGCCTATACCTTACTCAGTTGAAGGAACGGCTCGGGCAGCAAGCCTTGAGGAACATCGGTTATTGATGCCGATACTTCTCAATGTATTCTGTCGGGGAACAATTATATACCATTTTAAAGCATTTGCTGAAGTAGGCTTGTGAGCTGAATCCTGTTTGGACAGCAATGTCAAGGATGGAATAGTCAGTCTTCAGTAATAGCTTTGTGGCTACTTCCAGCCGCTTATCTCTGATGATTTCTATGGGCGACAGTTGTGTTACAGTTCTTAGTTTCTTATAGAGATTGGAGCGGCTGACTCCTATTTCCTTGCATATAAAGTCGATATTTAACTCAGGATTAGATAGGTTCTTCTCAATGGTTTCAAATAACTTTTGCATGAACTGATCTTGAGAGCTGCTGAGATCGCCGCCTAAAACTTCCGGCGAAAAACGTTTGCCATACGCATTCTTTAGTTTCTTACGGGTTTCTAATATGTTTTTAATCCGATGGATTAACACATCTATGCTGAAGGGTTTTACAATGTAGTCGTCGGCTCCAATGTCGTATCCTTCGATGATATGTTCAACCATTGCCTTTGCAGTCATCAGTACAACAGGAATGTGTCCTGTCTGCATGTCTTCTTTGATTTGCCTGCACAGTTCTATTCCATCAATCTCGGGCATCATGATGTCACTGATGATGATGTCGGGTAGTTCGTTGACGGCTATTTCCAGTCCGATCCTGCCGTTCTCGGCTTCCAAAACGGTGAAGTAGGGCTTGAGACAGTCGCGTATATACGTTCTCACGTCGTGGTTGTCTTCAACGAGCAACACCTTATATTCCTGGTCGATATCGATCTTGAGACGATGGGTTGGGGGGATGACATCCTGTACTAAGTTATTGCTTGTTTTCTCAATGATATCCTCAGCCGTGTAGCATTCCTTATCAATCGGGAAGATAATGTTAAATGTGGCCCCTCCATCTATGTTGTTTCTTGCCCATACAACTCCATGATGCAACTGCACAATCGACTTTGTAAGGCTCAGTCCTATACCCGAACCAATACCTGTTGGTAAAGTGGTGGAAGATTGATAGAACGGTTCGAAAATCTTGTAAATCTCTTCTTCCGGTATCCCTTGTCCGTTATCTGATATGCGCAGCCTATACAGGTTGGTCGTGTAGGACAGTCTGGATATCATCTCTTGCGGGATATCGTCGCTTTTGAGCAGGTCTATCGGGTCGATGGAGATTGTTATTTTTCCTTGTAAAGGGGTGTTCTTCAATGCGTTGGACAGAAGGTTGAACAGAATCTTTTCGAACAGCGACTTATCAAACCAGGCCGTCAGATGGTTGTTCTCCTGATTGTAAGTCAGCTCAATTCCCTTGTCGTTGGCTATGTTCTTGAAGGCTCTGTAGATTTCATTGATAAATGCATAAAGATCATATTGCCCCACTTTGATTTGCATCTTGCCTGAGCTGCTCTTGCGTAGATCCATCAGTTGATTGACGAGCAACAGCAATCTTTGAGAATTATTATAGATCAACTCAAGTTTATTCTTTGTCTCCAGGTTGAAAGTATGGTCGTTTATCAAGCTTTCCAAGGGCGAGATGATAAGTTGCAGAGGTGTCCTCAGCTCATGTGAGAAACTGGTGTACATGTTCATCTTGGCCTGATGGAATTCATTTTGCTGTTTTTGCTCTTTCTGTTCGTAGAACAGGGCTTGTTCCAAAGCTCGTTTCTTGTTGATGTAATAAAGGATGAGGAAGAGAATACCGGCTATGGCACAGATATAGAACAAATAGGCATACCAAGTGGCCCAGATGGGCGGGGTCACGACAATGGAGAGCTTTTTCACATTCTTATTCCAGATTCCATCGTTGTTTGCAGCCTTCAGTTCAAAGACATATTCGCCCGGACTTAGGTTGGTATAGTAGGCTTCGTGGCGGTTACCCACATAGTTCCACTCTTTGTCGTGTCCCACCAGACGGTAAGCATACTGATTTTGTTGTGGATAAGAATAGTTCAGGGCACAATAGCTGATAGTGATGTTGTTTTGGTTATGGGCTAACCTCAGTGTTTCCACATCGTCGAGACACTTGTCGATAACATTGTTGTCATCCGGTGTAATCCATTTGTTGTTGATGCTCAGATTGTTCAGAACGATGGGAGGACAATAGGTGTTGAGCCGTAGGTGGTCCGGGTTGAATGAGATGAAGCCGTTGCTGGCACTGAAGCATATATCCCCATTAGGCATTCTGATGCCACTGTTGGGGGAAAACTCCTGTACGCCTACGATATCAACCTGATAGTTGTGAATGTTGCCTGTGGATGGTTGGTAACTGGTAATACAGCTTCCGTTGCTTAGCCATAGGCGGTTCTTCGTGTCGGGAACAATCATGTAAATCTCGTCACTCTTCAATCCGTCCTCCTGATTCACGGTCTTCACGATGCCCACCTTGTCGTTGTATTGGCACAAGCCGCCTCCAAAGGTGCCTATCCAAATGTTACCTCTCGCATCTTTCACGATGGATGCTACATAGTTGCAGGGAAGGTGCATACGCCCGCTTCCTTCCTTGGTGAAGGCGAGCATCTCGTTCTTCTTGGCGTCAAACCTTATCAGGCCATTGTTTCGTGTGCCAAGCAGAAATATGTCGTCGCCCAGGGCAAGCATGCAACGCATACTGGGGAAGGTATAGGGTTGTTGCTGTCCTTTGATGCGGAACTGTGTTGTGAGCTTCTTGTCCTTGTCCAGATAAAGCAGACCTATGTTGCCCTTTGAGGTGCCCAACCATAGGCCACCGTCACGGTCATGATGGATGGCATAGACGGAGATGTTCTGGTGGAGCGAGAAATATTCCTTGAATTGCTTGGTCGAAGGGTCAAATATGAACACTTCGCCTTCTGCCGTACCGCAAAGCAACTTGTTGCTATGGTCTGCGACAATTGATTTGATGATATTGTGCCCCTTGATTTGCGATCTGTTGTGATAACGATAGCACTGGTAAGTTTTCTTCCTGACATCGTATTCCAGCAGGCCGGATCCCTCGGTAGAGATGTAGAGCTTGTCGCCCGCATAGCTGGTCATCTGCCCATAGATGCCCAGGTCGGCCCTGATGTAATTGGTTGGCTCATGCAGGGTGAACCGGTTGTTGTACATACTGTAGTAGTTCACACCTCCCGAATAAGTGCCAACCCACAGACCCTTGCTTCTGTCAGTACATAGTGAGTAGATGGAGAAGTGGCTCAACTGCCCTTTCCCTTTCCCCTCATGCGACACGATTGAAATCTTTTCGGAGTTGATGTCCATGACAAACAGACCGTCGAATGTTCCTATAAACAGATTTTGGTCCACTTGCACAATCGTTCTGATGTTGTTTGTGGTTAGCGATGAGTTGCCGGTGTTGAAGTATTGCATGTTGCCTGTATCCGGATTGTATTTACACAGTCCGCCATTTTTGGTGGCTATCCAGACAGACTTGTGGGAGTCTTCATAGATATCCGCAATGCTGTTGTCGCTCAGGCGATGCAATGGGTTATCGGTCGAATAATGAGTAATTTCTTGTGTTTTCGGTTGATAGCGGTAAACTCCGTTCTTCTCCGTACCGATCCATATATGCCGGCTAGTGGTCTCCATCAGGGACGATATGCTCCTGTTTTCCAGGTGTCCTTTTAGGTTGATGGGATGGAAAGACCGGTCTTTCTCATTGAACGTACAGAGCCCATTTGGTGTACCTATCCATAACCTTCCTCCTGAATCGGAGAGCAGGGCTCTGGTTCCACCATTCAGCAAGCTGTATTTATAACTGTGAAAAGGTGTTGTCTTATTATTGGTCAGATCTATACTGGTAAGCCCTTGCATGCTTCCCACCCACAGGAGATGGTCTTTGCTTTCTGTAATGGCGGTTATATGGTTGTCTGCAAGGCTTCCGTTCTCGTTCATGTTCTGGTGCTTGTAGACCTTCATCTCGTTACCGTCAAAGCGGTTGAGCCCATTGCGGGTACCAAACCACATATATCCCTTGTAGTCCTCGTGTATTTGCAGCACCGAAAGCTGCGACAGCTTGTCTTTTAATCCTATATTAGAGAAATAATAGGTGTTGCCGGCAGTTGCTTCGTGTCCAAATATCAAGAGCATGGACAGCAATTGCACTTTTAATAGAACATGCAGATAAAGTCTCATCGATATATGTCTTTATTAATGGCGTAAAGTTAAGACTTTTATTTGACTTTACGTATAGTTGGTGTTTTTTTGTTACTCTTTTATTGCATATTCTTCATTCTACACTTTATAAAATATTATTACCGTTTTCAGCCAATTCCTTTCGTCGCATCTGGGCAGAAATGCGCCATGTTTTTGCGGATAACTTTGTTCCTGAAGAACATCAGAAACACAAGACCGATGCGGTTACATTCTTGTGGCACCGCGATTCGAGCTTATCGATTGCGCGATCGAACCTTTGTCGCATCGTGATTAGAGTTTAACCGCAGTGCCATTTGATATCTAATCGTAGACGACAAAAATCGTAAAGTAATATCATGTTTTATAAACATCTGATTATCAATATACTACGAATTATCTCAAATTTCGCTAAT
>CAYVGR010000094.1:0-8819 GCA_964450065.1 uncultured Prevotella sp.
GAGGACGTTTAGACGCAAGAAGGACGCTGAAGAGCTTAGTTGCGGATTTGAGGTATAGGTATATTTATTGCAAATTATTAATTATTTTGTACTTTTGTCTCCTGAAACTTTGGAGGTGTGTATAGTCTGTTCGCTTTGGTTCCTGATGTGTTAAGGATGATGTTGGAAATTGAAGACGAAACAGGTATTTGTGGGAAAATTGTACTGGCCTGTTTTATAGGCCATTCGCATGAAGCTAAGGAACGGGGTTCTGACAAAAAGAGGGCAGCAGTCCGCCAGTTCACTTCGGAATACTGGCTCCGCGGAAAACATGACCTTTACATTATTATATATAAACAATGTATATCACAGAAAGATTAAAGGACAGAGGAAGGCTTGCGGCCATGGTTCTCTCACTGCTGGCACTGCCTGCATGGGCGAGTGCCACGGAGCAGATCTCAACCCCGACTCAACAGGCCGATCAGCCCAAGCAGCAACAGAAAAGTCGATTGTTGCAGGGGCAGGTTATCGATGAGAACAATGAACCGCTGATCGGTGTGACCATACAGGTGGAAGGTACACCAGCGAAAGCTGTGTCTGACGTTGACGGCAACTATCAGATCTATGTGCCCAGAGATCAAGGTTGCAGGGTGATATTCACCTATGTGGGCATGGAGAAGCAGGTGCTCAACGTGAAAAAAGGTGAGGACAAAATTACGGAAAATATCGTGATGCACAGCAGCCAGGAGTTGGAGGCTGTCGTTGTGACGGGTTTTTACACCCGTAACAAGGAAACGTTTACCGGGGCGGCACAGACCTACCGGGGCGAAGATCTGCGTAACATCTCCCCGACTAATATCATGCAGGCTCTGTCGACGTTGGATGCCGGTATTACCATTAGTCAGAACAATGCAGCGGGAAGTAATCCCAACCAGATCCCTGACCTTGTTGTGCGCAGCACAACGTCGCTGGCTACGGGTGAGGAGAGTGGTCTGAACAGTCCGTTGATTGTTATTGACGGCGTGGAGCAAAATTTGCAGGCTCTCTACGATATTGACATCAATGATATTGAGCGTGTGGACATTCTCAAGGATGCCTCGGCCACTGCCCTCTATGGTGAGAATGCTGCCAACGGGGTTATTGTCGTTGAGCGTAAACGGGTAAGTCAGTCGCCGGTCAAGGTGCGCTATACGTTCACGCCGACGTTGAGCTTTGCCGACCTTGGCAGTTATGACCTTTGCAACGCCGCTCAGAAGTTGGAACTGGAACGACGTGCCGGGCTCTACAACTCGTTGAATGGCAGTTTGGATCAGAACTATTACGACAAACTTGCCTTGGTGAGCAGCGGCATCAACACCGATTGGATTTCAAAACCGGTGCGCAACAGTTTCTCCCATGCCCACTCCATATCTGTTTCCGGACGCGGACAGGGGCTTGACTACAACATTAACGGCAACTATGCCAACACACAGGGAGTAATGAAAAACGACGGGCGCAGCCGATATGGCATGGACATCTATTTGTCGTACCGCCAAGTGAAAAACCTGATCCTTACACTCCGCGCCAGCCACAGTGAACTGAAGATTAAGCCTTCCAACTATGGCACTTTCTCTGATTACACCCAGGCCAACCCTTACGACCTGCCCTACGATGATCATGGCAATCTGCGTCGCATGCTGTCATACGCCAAGAATAACCCGCTCTACGAGGCCTCATTGAGTAGCTTCAGGAAATCGGAAAGCCGAACCAACGAGATTTCTCTCGACCTGCGCTATAATTTCAAGCCTACGCTCTATGTCACGGCACAAGGTTCCTTCAACACCACGCGTGGTACAGAGGACACGTTTGTCTCGCCCGAGAGCAATCAGTTTACCACAACCCTTGATAACACGAAGAAAGGAAGTTACCAGCTGGGTAACACTGGTGGCGATAATTGGTCGGCTAAGATTGTGGGAAACTGGATTATCAACTTTGATGATGCCGGGTCGATGCTCACACTTAATGCCGGTGGTGAGGCTAAGCGCCAACGTTCCTATCTGCGTAATCTCGCAGCGACGGGTTTCCTGAGCAATGATCTCAGCGACATTGTCTATGCGACCAACTATCCTGACGGTCGCCCTTCCGGCACCGAAGACATTGCTACGAGCATGGGACTTTTTGCATCGGCCAACTATGTTTACAAGATGCGCTATTTCGTAGATGGTTCCTACCGTATGTCAGGGTCGTCGAAGTTTGGAGAAAACAATCGCTACGCACCGTTTTGGAGCGGTGGTGTGGGCTGGAACCTGCATAATGAGAAATTTATCAAGCGTCTCGGATGGATCAATACACTTCGCTTACGTGGCAGTTATGGCTATACCGGTAGCGTGAAATTTTCCAGCTATCAAGCTGTAACCACCTATCACTATACCAATGATTATGTGCATTACAGTGGAGTAGGGGCTGTGCCGTTTGGGATGTCGAATCCGGACTTGACATGGCAGACCACTAAAAAAGCGAACGTCGGCATCGTATCGGCTATGTTCAACGATCGCCTGAATGTGAATTTGGACTATTATCGCGAGAACACTGATGACATGCTCATCGACATGTCGTTGCCCCCGTCGTCTGGAGCGACAAGCGTCAAGAGCAATATCGGACGTCAGAAGAGTAATGGTGTCGAGTTTAGTGTGTGGGGTAGGATTGTTGATACCAAGGACTGGACACTGACGACAACGCTGAACGGCCTGCATACCAAGACCACCATTCTGGGTATCAGTGAAGCCTTGAAACGCTGGAATGAGCAGAATGCCGCCAACGACAAGAGTGCAGCACCACGCCTGCAGTTCCGGGAGGGAGAGTCGCCAACAGCTATCTATACTGTGCGCTCGGCCGGCATAGACCCGGCTTCCGGCAAGGAAATATTCATCAAGAAGGATGGCAGCTACACCTATGACTATACCACGGAAGACCTGATGAACTGTGGTGATACTAACCCTATCTTGCAGGGGTCGATCAGTGCACAGCTGCGGTGGAGACGTTTCTATCTCATGACCAGTTTCTCCTATAGATTTGGCGGAGATATGTATAACTCCACGCGCGCCTCAAAGATAGAGAACATTGACCCGCAGAAGAATGCCGATGTGCGTGCATTCACCGAGCGGTGGCATAAGCCCGGCAACGTGGTGCCCTATCTGAACATTTCTACCGAGGGCGGGAAGTCGTTTGTCTATACGGACCGTTTTGTGGAGAGAGATAATGAGTTTTGGTTTTCAAGTCTTCAGCTGCGTTACGATGTACCTGATGAGTGGTCTCGGAAATTCTTTGCCGAGAAAGTATATGTCAGCGTTGGAACGTCAGACCTGTTCCGACTCACATCGGCTAAATATGAGCGTGGCACAAGCTATCCCTACAGCCGTAGTGTGAACTTTACGTTCAACATCACTTTCTAAGCCTTTGAGTTCAGAACAATGGAGATGCGAACATTGAACATAGATTTACTGAAATAAAAATGAGAAACAATTTATACAAGATATTGCTGATGGGTGCTGTAGTGCTGACGATGACAGCCTGCGACGACTTCCTCGATGTCAGACCCAAAGCGGAGAAGCTGGAGCGAGAACAATTCTCTACTGCCAAAGGGTTTGAAGATGCCATCTACGGCGTGTATGGAGAGATGCAGACCACCGAGCTCTATGGTAAGAATCTCACATGGGGGGTCACGGAGTTGCTGGCTCAGAATCTGACATCCAGTAGTACGGCAGCTGAGGCTTTAGAGAAATACGACTATACCAGCAATGCCACTGTGCGTAAAATATTTAGTAGCATTTGGACGAAAGCGTACGAGACCGTCGGACATGCCAATAACATTCTCGACCAGCTTTCGAAGAAGAGCCCTGCTGACCTGCCTCTGTATAACTATTATAAAGGTGAGATGCTCGGCGCGCGTGCCATGCTTCATTTTGAGTTGCTGCGCATGTTTGCGCCTACCGACACCACGGCCATGGGTATACCTTACGTGACGGGATATTCTCCGACGGTGAAGCCTTTCGAGACCGTTGGAGCCAACTACCGACATATCCTCTCCGATCTTACAGAGGCTGTGACTCTGCTGCGTGCCGAGCGCGACATCATCACTTACCCTCGTAAGGACACCAACTATGATAAGTTCTTAAACAAGCAGGAAACTCATCTTAATGCCTACGCTCTCGAAGCTTTGCTTGCCCGTGTCTATTGGTATATGGGCGACTTTAGCAATGCCGCGCGTCATGCCAAAAGTGTTATTGCCAGCGGAGCATTCCCATTGGTAAATGAGAACGAGGTGAAGGACTATGTAGCCGGGGTGCTCTCGCCCAAAGAGACGATATTTGGGTTGTTTTCCACAACATGGGCAAGTACGGTGAAGTCATACCTATACAATTACACAACTTTCTATTCTTATACGCCATACTACAACGGAGCCTTTACGGGTACTAACTATATCGATCCCTATACCGAAATATATGCCAGGAACATCAGTGCTACCGAACAGGATCGCCGACTTGATCACTTTATACAGAAAAAGGGCTATGCCACGTGGCAGAAAATGGTGGACTACTACAATATAGAAGGCAACAAGCGTGCTAATGAAGACAGTTACATCAAGGGCATATCAATACTTCATGTGGCTGAGATGTATTTGATTGCAGCAGATGCCTTGCTCGACACCAACTACGACCTTGCCTTGCGGTATTTTGATGCGGTGGTTCAGAGTCGTGGACTCAACGGCTATGCCCGTCAAGGCAAGACACTTACCCATGATATTCTCTTTGACGAGTATCGCAAGGAGATGTTTGGTGAGGGACAGACCTGGTACAATATGAAACGTCTGAACCGTGATATCAAGAGTAACCACGCAAATCGTGTGATCCCGGGTAGTAAGGCGGTGTACAATATTCCTATTCCGGAAGATGAGTATGAATACAGAAATCAGGAGGACTAAGTCATGAAGCAATATATTAGATGTGCGCTACTTGCAGCTGCTGTAACATTCACGGCTTGCTCAGAGGAAGATTATAAACTCTATGACACGAGTCAAGTTGATGCAGTTTTCTTTCAATATAAGAATGCCCAAGGCGATGAAGTAGACACAGTAAACTATGTGTTCAATTACGAAACGGCCAACAGCCATTCCATAGAGTTGCCTGTGATGCTTATGGGAATGCCGGCCAACCATGACCGAAAAATCGAAATAAAAGCTGTGCCCGACTCCAGTGATATGGTGCTCGGCGTACATTATACTGTAGAGAATGCTGTGCTTCCGGCCAACGCAGTGAGTACAGTGGTGACAATTAAACTATTGCGGGACAAAGACCCTGAACTTCAGACCCGAGCCAAGCACGTTTTGCTTCATATCGAGAATGGAGAAGAGCTGAGAAGTGTGGGCAAAAGCTCATTCCGCATTACTTACAGCGATATCAGACCAACAATTCGTCCCGAATGGTGGAGCACTACAGCCACATTGCCCGTTTATTCATTCGAGAATGCCCAGCTATTTTTCAAGTATTTCTATGAATATGCACCAAAAGCCAATTTGGATGTTTTCAATGAGATGAACGAACGCTACGGCGAATATTTTGTCAAAGCTGCACGTTTCCAGGGTCCGATGGCTATGTACGGTGACTTCCTGATGATGTATGTGCTCATGCCGCTTTATCGGGACCATCATGACATAGAATGGCAAGAGGTGCCGGGCTTCTGACAAACCTGAAATTCTTAAAGCTCGGAACATTTTGGCATTTTGTATTTATCAATCCTTACAGAACAATTACTTATTCAGAATGAAGATAAGACACATTACTTTTCTCTTGCTGCTCCTCGTTATGGGGCTGTCGTCTTGTATCTCCGACGATAGCGAGGGGGTGTCTGTCCTGGTGCCGACTATTGGTATCGAGGCTGATGACACCACTTCCATGCCTGTGAAGAATTTTAATCTTGGCAACGATGCTGTCATTACACCAAAGATTAGCTATTCCGGACAAGACGAACTGGTCTACACTTGGTATGTTGGTACTTATAAGAATGGAGTCAAAGGTGAAATGAAAATGGTGAGCAATGACAAAACGCTGAGTCATCGATTCACGAACGGCGGCAACTACTATGCTCACCTTACTGTCACCGACGGACGGGTGGGGGCCGCCCGAGACTACCGCATCAACATCCGCCGCACTTTTGAGGAGGGATACCTTATAGTGAGCAACGATGCCAATGGTAAAGGTAATCTAGCCTTTGTCAAGACCATGACACCGGAGGAAATCGCGGAAGGAGAGAAGCAGATCTGCATGGAACATATCATAGAGCGCATGAACGAAGGTATCACTGTTGGCCATTTATACGGAGCTATGCATGGGTTTATCACATGGCCGAAAACTATTCATCGCATCATTGCGTCAACCGAAGACCACAGCTACTTCTTTGACCCCAACTCATTTACAATCACATCAAGTGTACGTTACGCTGACGTGGTGGATGGATTCAAGGCTTCAGGGTTCTATGCAGATTCGTATAGTCCGTTCGCCTACGACGCATCGAGAAAGAAATTCATCCATCTCAATCAGCAGTATATGTTCGGTTACGAACTTGGATATTTCCAAGGACAGTCTTTCGAGGACTTATTTCAAAATCCATATGCGGCATTTGGTTCAGTCTACTACAGCAATTTGTATGTAGACTACACCACCAGTACGGTGAAGGCGCTCAATATGAATATGGGCACGTTCAACGATACGGGTAAACGACTTGCCCAAGAAGATGTTATTTCGTGTTTCCTTTCCCCCATACTGGAGTACATACCCCATGATCTTATCCTCACACGTTCCAAGGCTGACCCAACTCAATGGCATCTGCACGATTATGCTGGCATAGCGTATATTGCTGAGGATGACAACGGCAAAACCACTGATTTTAACGTTTCAGCCAATACCGCTGTACCTGCACAAGGCACACGGTTCGTTTTTTCAGAACCCAATAATCGTTATTTCTATCCTGTGGACAATCATATCTATGTGTTTATCCCAACCAACAGCAAACCAATGCCGGACAAGGATCAATGGGCCGTCGAAATGCCCAAGGGGGAGACGATCACGTACATGAATATCAATTCTAAAACTGACGAACTTTATGTAGGTACAGTCACTTCGAGTACTGGTCGTGGGAACTTTTATATCTTCAAGAGTTCAGACATCAAGACCGACAACCAAGGCCGTGTACGCCCAATCGCCACTCACAAGAATGTGGCCGATCGTATTTCACAGATAATCTATAAACCCAGTCTATAAACATGAAACGGATCATTCTATCGCTTGCAGTCGCTGTGATAACTGTCGCCTGTGCTGCACAGACTATACATATCCAAGGCACCTACGACCCTTCGGTTATCGAGGGTCTTAAACTTCTCATTTCACCCATGTCTGGCCAGGAGGATGCTCCTACGGAACTGACCCTTGCCGACGGAACGTTCGGCGGAGATGTTCCACTCGCCTCCGATGGATTGTACAATCTCCTGGGAGTCAACAGTCAAATGCAGTTGCATTTACCGTTCTATATATCGTCAGACACGCAGAAGAAAAAACTTAAAGTCACTTTCGTTGGGCAATGTCCACAAATTAATATTGATAGCAACAACAAGGCACTTTCAGCCTATAATCTTGTGGTGTGGAACAAACTGCGAGATATTTGGATGAATGCGCAGAAAATGTCCAATGAGGAGTTGAAGAATAGTCTTGCAGGTTTCTGGAGTGCTGCCGACTCTGTGCTGGCTGTTTACAAAACAGATACAGATGTTCAAGAATATATTCGCCTTTGGGCCACGATGGCAGCTTTTAATGGTTATAGCGCCAGCAGCCATCTTTTGAGGGATAGAACGAACAGTAAACCTACACCTTTCGTTCAACTTTGTAAAATCAATCTTGGAACACTTGATACTGACAAAGTATTTTACTTCCCTGAATCATATCGATGTATTCGTTCCACAATAGCATCTCATGCACCGCTGAACGAACTGCTCGAGGAATTACAAGAAAAATATAATAACCCGAAGGTAATCAGGAATATTGGCAATTTCATATTAGATAACTTTGTACGCCTTTACGATTACAATGCTGACTACAACAAAGGCTTGAATTTGATAAAGAATGCTGTAAGTCAGTACGGACTTTCGGAGGAATACATCAAGGCCTTCGAAAGCCATCAGGCTACGATTGGTGGCAAGCCGTTCCCTGCAGGACTTAATATCATCGATGCAAATGGCAACGCTGTTGATTTCAGTAGCCTGAAAGGATATTATGTTTACATCGACCTTTGGGCATCGTGGTGTGCGCCCTGCCGCAAGGAGATACCACATTTACAACGTCTTGAAAGAGAACTCAAGAATCCACTTGTCAAATTCGTCAGCATTTCCATAGACCGTACAGAGGCTCCGTGGCGAAAGGCTATGCAAGAGATGAACTGCGAGGGTAACCAATGGATTAATGCCGATGGTTCACTGCCTAATGTGCTTAATATTCAAGGTATTCCACATTTCCTTATCTATGACAAGAACGGCAAACTCCTCAAATATGATGCACCACGCCCAAGTGATCCACAGCTGAAGGCTGAATTGGAGGCGCTAAGATAGACGAATTCTCAATCCAACGAGAAGAAATAACTTAAGAGGGTGTGCCAAAGTTTTGCTTTTTGACACACCCCTTTTTACTGATAATGTAATACAAATAGGTATGAATATTACATTATTTTACTGATAATACCCTTTTTAGATGACTCGATAAAGTTCACGATGTTGCGGATTTCAGGACTGTCGGGCACCTGATCGTTAATCTGCAACA
>CAYVGR010000095.1:0-8809 GCA_964450065.1 uncultured Prevotella sp.
ATCTCCAACCATTTATTCTGTCCTGCCACGGGATATTTCCCAAGCATGGCCCATATCAGCCATGCCGACATGGCACCGCTGTCGTCGTTGCCGGGAAGCCCGTCGGGAGCGTCGGAGAAGTTTTGGTTGACGATGTCGGACACGCGGCGGGCACTCAAATCGGGTCGGCCGATGTAATGATATAAATACGGTGTGAGGAACGACGGCTCGTTGCCCACATTGTAATGGTCGTTGGCGAAAAAGACATCGAGACGTTTACGAAACGCCGAGTCGCCCCCACACAAGGCTATCAAGCCCGGCACATCGTGCGGAATGCTCAGCGAATATTCCGCCGAAAGCGCCTCATAGAAGAACGTGTTCCACCACGGCAGGTACCATGGAGCGACCTTCGTGTCGGGCTTGTAGGGTATCTGCGGATGATAAACCTTCGACTTGCCCCAGGGAACCGAGTCGAGCCATCGCCCGTCGGCATCGCGCGGCATGATGAATCCGCGCATGCCCTGCCACTCATAATCTTTGCGCCAAAGGTTGCGCCAGTTGCCCGAGCGCCCCATATATTTACGATAGAGATCGTCACGGCCAAGTCCGCGTGCCACCTGTGCGATGCACCAGTCGTCGTAGCTATACTCCACCGTCCGCGTTCCGGCACGTGGAATGCCATAGGGAACATAGCCCAGCCGATTGTATTCCTCCAAACCGCCGCGCCCTTCTTTCTCGTCGTCTTCGGGCGGTACCTCCGCATCTTTGAGCATCGCCTGCAAGGCCAGGTGGTAATCGATGCCTTTCAGTCCGCGCGCCAAGGCTTCGGCCATCACCACTTCGCCATGGGAACCACCCTGCGTGCGCCCATTGCAGTCGCCGCTGCGGGCATCGGGCATGTAGCCTTCGTGCTGATAGATGGCCAGAAGCGAATTGATCATCGCCACGGCGCGGTCGGGATAATATTCCATGAGGAGCGGGAAGGATGTGCGATAGGTGTCCCACAGCGCATAGTAATCGTCGTAATAGGGACCGCCTTTCCACTTGGGGTTCTCGCCGGTCTTGTCCACTGGCATGAGCAGGGTGTGGTAGAGGGCCGTGTAGAACATGCGCATCTCCTGGTTTGTGCCACGATACGGAACGCGAGCCAACGTCTTGTCCCACTGCCTTTTTAGTACTATGCGCTGGCTATCGAAATGGTTTGGAACGATGTTGTGGCGAGCCTGGTCAATGGAGACGTATGAAATGCCCACCTTGATGTTGACCTTCGGCACGTCGAATCCTACCTTCATGAAATAGTTTCCACCCCGCTGAACGTTGTGAAAGGGCACATCACTTTGCAGGACGAAATAGACCGTGTAGGCATCACCGTTGTTCCACCCGCCGCGCACGGTGGTGTATCCTACCAGCTCGCGCATGCTGGTCAGTTCGATAAACGAGCCAACATATTGCTGGGCCTCGCGCTTGTTGGGAATAGTGTCCATACCCAAGAACGAGGCAACATCCACCAGGAGCCCGTCTAAGCCAGAGAAACGGTAGAGTGCACAGCGTTCCGAGGTGGTAATTTCTATGCGTATACCATTGTCGAACGAGCAGGCGTAATAGCCAAGTTCCACCTTTTCATCCGCACGTCTGTAGGCATATAAGGGGATGTTCACCGTCTGACCATCCGGCAACAGCAACAATGTCTGACTGGCCTTGTCGTCATTTCGGAAGGGCTGGAGCATGATGTTGCCATACTTCTGTCCGCCGCCGGTACCACTGACGTGGGTCTGTGAAAAGCCTTTCACGGCCTCGGGCATCGGCGCCCAGCCCGCATTGGGCATCGACACACCGTCGGGTCCGGGCTTCACCATACCGAAAGGCGCGCACGGTCCGATAAAGGTGCGTCCCACCCCAACACTGCCAATGCGGGGATCGACGTATGAACTCAGTGGCTGTGACATGGCATTGATGCCACCGACCAACCCAAAAATGACCGGCACGAACCGCTGACATGCGTTTAGAAACTGACCGAAAAGGAATTGCTTAAAGTTCATTGAAGACGTATAAAAACCATCGAGCGACCTGCATCACCTCCTTTTCTACGGCTGGAGGAGGGCATAAATGGGCAGACCAACGGCCTGCCCATTTGAATACTATTGGAACTCATGAGAAATTAATAGCCGGGATTCTGTTTCCAATTGGAGTTGCTCTTTAAAACTCCCGTTGGAATGGGGAAGATTCGGCAAGTTTTCTCAAAGCGGGCTTTGGGGAAACCCTTCTTGTGGAAACCGAACTCATTCTCCCAGGTGCCAAAGCGAATCATGTCATTGCGACGCCAGTGCTCATCGAGAAACTCGCGACCACGTTCGTCAAGCAGTTCCTTGAGCGATGGATTATGATTTAGTTTTGAAGCCTTGACATATGCTCGTATCTGGTTGAACAAGCTTTGGGGAGTGTCTCCATGGGTGGCCTTAGCACCGCGAACAATCGCTTCAGCTTTGGTGAGCAAGATGTCGGCATAGCGGAAGATGGGCACATCGTTGCTTTGGTTACGGCTATGATTGGTGTAGTCGTCTTGATCAGGGTAGAACTTGATGCTCTTCCATCCTTGGTTGTAACCCGTTGGATTCTCACCCACGTTCAAATCCTGGTCGTTTGTCTTCAGGGTAATCGTTTTTTCCACGAACTGTGGCTTACCCTTGTAAGTCCAATTCTCGTCCGTGCGATCGTATGTTTGTGGGTCATACTTCTTGATAAATCCACTAATCACCACATCGTTACGGTCGTCACCCTCCAAACTGAACAAGTCGGCCATCTCCGGTGTCATAGCAAAGACTCCTCCGAACGACTTTCCTGACTCCCATCCGTAGTAGGTGGGACCCGTGTTTGCCTTCTTCCATGTACGGAAGCGGGCATAGGTCATGCCTGTAAGTGTAGTGGCATCAAACGGCATGGCATAGATAAAGTCCTTTACCTTGTAGTTGTTGTCGGGATAGAATTTGGCACGATAGATATTCAAGGGGTTGGTGCGCTGAGTTGATGTAAGGTCGAATTTACCACTTTGGATAATCTCATCGCAATATTTCACGCAATCGTTCAACTTTTCGTTCTGATAAGATGCAGCATCGTATTTGGTCACATCACCGGCTGTATAGACTGGCCAGTTGATATACAGCTTCACGAGCAGAGCCTCTGCCATCCACTTGTTGGGCTTGCCATAGGTTGTCTCGTCGTGGGCAACTTTCAGGAGGGGAATTACATCGAGCAATTCGCTTTCGATAAACCTTGCTACCTCAGCGCGTGGCTGACGTTCCAGGGGCTGGTCGCCTTCAGGAATCCTGTCGAGTATTGGCACATCGCCATAGCTGTCCATCAAAATGAAATGGAAGAAGGCTCGCATGGCACGAGCCGGTGCTATTGCTGTAGGCTCTGCGCTCTCCCCAGCCAGATCCTCAATGATTTGGTTGGCTTTCGAGATACCTCCGGCCAAGCCCTCATAGTGTCCCAGAGCTGGGTCGTCGGGCGTAAAGTTGTGTAACGACATGTTGCTGTAGTTGTGGTTGTCCACGTAACTACCATCGAAACTTAGTCCCACATACTCGTCGGATGACAGGCTCATAGCTTCATCATAGCGTCGGCCAAGTAGTCCCGCGAAGGTATAGTAGATATCAGCCATCTTGGCCTCAAGTGCAATATCCGATGTTGGGTATGACGTGTATCGCGAATTTACATCCACATCCAAGTCTGTGCAAGCACTGGTCATCCCAATCACGCCAGCCATGAATAATACTTTTATATTCGTTTTCATATTTTTATCGATTAGAAGTTTACTTTCAGTCCGAGCATCAAGGAGCGGTTGTGCGGGAAACGGTCTGAACGCCAGTCCATGCCCGGTGTCATTCCGCCGAGTCCCACTTCAGGGTCTGTTCCCTTGTAACCTGTCATGGTGAATACATTGTTCATGGTTGCATACACTTGGAAATTTTTTATCCAGCCATTGAAAAGCTTATCGTCAAACGTGTAACCCAGCGAAAGGGTTGACAGGCGGATGTAGCTACCGTTTTCCAAATATCGGTCTGACGGAGCATCGGAATAGGCATCATTGTAATTTTGCATAGTGGCAATCTCCTTCAACACATTCTTTCCCGTTGCAGCCAAAGCCGTAGTATTGTATTGGGCGCGCATGGCATTGAAG
Organism: uncultured Prevotella sp.; assembly: GCA_964450065.1. GTDB lineage: Bacteria > Bacteroidota > Bacteroidia > Bacteroidales > Bacteroidaceae > Prevotella. The sequence goes on from CAYVGR010000095.1 coordinate 4,160, forward strand.
ATCTTATTGCCAAACACGCCTGTGAAGAACATGTTCAGGTTCCAGTTCTTATAGCTCAGGGTGTTGTTCCAACCCATATTCAGCTTGGGCTGGGCGTTACCCACGATGGTGCGATCTTTTTCGGAGGGTGTGTCAGTCGTCTCTCCTGTGCGGGCATTGGTCTCCTCATCATGCACATAGAAGAGCGACTTGCCATCCTCGTTGAAGCCTGCAAACTCCCAGATATAGAAAGTGCCAAGGGGTTCTCCCTCTATGATGCGCTGCACATTATTGGTTGAGAATCCGGCCAGGTTAGGGTTGGCCGCATCAATATAGGGAACCGAGAAAGCCTCGTTCGATAGCTTGTCGACCACGTTATTATTGTGTGCCAGATTCAGTGAGGTCTGCCAATGAAAATCCTTGGTCCTCACCGGCACTGCGTTGATGGTCAGCTCGAAGCCACTATTGGTGATATCGCCCACGTTGGCATCCATGAATCCGTATGGGTATCGGCTTGTAGACACCGGGTAGCCGTATATCAAATCACTGGTCTTCTTGTTGTAATACTCGATGGTTCCACTCAGGCGACTTCCCCAAAACGAGAAGTCAAGTCCCACATTAAACATGGCCGTCTTCTCCCATTTCAGGTTGGGGTTGGCATTCTTGTTGGCGGCCAGGGTACGGTATTGCTTTCCATCGACGTAGGTAAACCACCCGCTCGCACCGTATGTCTTTCGGGCCGAATACGCATCAAAGCCCATCGAGTTGCCACTAACGCCATAGCCAATGCGCAGTTTGAGATCGTCTATCACATCTCTGGTGCCGGCCATAAACGGCTCTGAGGAGATGCGCCAGGCTGCACTCACCGACGGAAACGTTCCCCAGCGGTTGTTCTCGCCGAAGGCTGAACTGCCGTCGCGGCGAACAGTGGCCTGGAAGTTGTACCGACTGTTATAGCTATAGTTCATGCGGCCATAAAAAGAAATCATGCGAAGAATAGACTCCGTACCGATAGAAAGCCCATCAATGCCGTCCATGGTGTTGGCATACGACATGTTGTTGTAGCCCACTCCGTCGTTATAGAAGTTGTATACCGTAGCTCCGAAGCGGTCGCCGTCGTACTCCTCTTCCCAGGAGTAACCTGCCATCAATCCCAGACTGTGCACCTTATTAATGGTTTTGGAAAAGTTTCCAAACGTCTCGAATATCTGTTTGTGACCCTGCCCTGAGGTGCGCGTTGCAGCACCGTTGCGCAAGTCGGTCTGCGATTTGGTACTGTTGTAGGCATTGTATAGATTCTGCTTGTTGTTGTAAGTGTAGTTAAGAGTCCAAGTCAACCCGTCAGTGATTTTCACCTCAGCCTTGGTGGTCAACTGGAAGCGGCGTCGGGTGAACTTCATGCGGTCCTCGGCGATCATGGCCAATGGGTTGAAATACTGCGAGATGCTGGCATCACCATACCATGTGCCGTCCTCGTTGCGCACGGGGTTGGTTGGTGAATAGTAGTTCATGGCATCGCCCACACTGGCTCCCTCTTCGTTCCACGCTACTGCGTTAAAACTCGATTCGCTGGCATTCAAACCGAGCGCAAGGTTCAAGTGCTCTTTCAAAACCGATGTCTGCACCAGTGTCCGCCCGTTCAGGCGGTGGAAGTCCGTACCTCTGATAGTTCCCTGACGGTTCATGTAGTTAATGCTCGCATTGTAGCTTGTGTTGCCGTGGCCGCCACTCACGCTGACATTATGGTTGTGCGATATGCCTGTGCGCTGCACTTCTTTCTGCCAATCGGTACTGGCTCCCTCATCGTTAGGCAACGTGGCTCCATTGTCTTTCACATATTGGCGCAGCTCATCGGCATTCATCATATCAAGATTTTTCAGCACTTTGTCGAAAGCCACGTACCCACTGTAGCTCACATTTGTTCGTCCTGCCTTTCCTTTCTTCGTGGTAATAATAATCACACCATTGGCTGCCTTCGAGCCATAGATAGCCGTGGCTGTGGCATCGCGCAGCACATCGATGCTCTCAATGTCTTCCGGAGCCACAAGACTCAAGTCCATGCCCGGCACACCGTCTATTACATAATAAGGTTCCATGGCTGCTCCCGAACGGAACGAGGATGCACCGCGCAGCGTGATGCTGGGCATGCCGCTGGGATTGCCGTTCTGCGTCACCGTTAGGCCAGCCACCTTACCCTGCAACAGCGAGGCGGGATCAGTGTATACACCTTGGTTTAGATCCTTGGCACCCACCGTAGTAATGGACGACGTGACGTCCTTACGGCGCATCGTGCCATAGCCCACCACCACCACTTCGTTCAGAGTCTTGTTGTCCTCCGCAAGGCTCACGCTCTGTCCCGGCGTGATGATTTGGTCCTCATAGCCCACGTATGACACTTTCAGTCGGGCATTCTTGCGCGTGGTGGTCAGCGTGTAGCGCCCGTTCACATCGGTCACGGTGCCATTGCCCGTACCCTGTTCTATCACCGTTACGCCGATGAGCGGCTCACCTTTGGCGTCGGTAATGACACCACTCGTCTGGCTCTGTGCCATCATCGCGACATTGCACAGCAACAGAGAGACAGCAAGCACTATCTTGCGTGCCTCTCGTCGAATTAGATTTCGTACTTTGAACATAAATATTTGTTTTAGAAAAATATATTCGACTTGTATTGGGTGCAAAGATAACACCCGCTTGTTTCATTCCAGTTTCATTCGGGTTACTTCACCATTTCCACGTCGAGCACGCAGTCGGTTGCCCGCTGCGACCATACGTCCGGCCGTCCTTTCACAAACGACTGCCCCTTGCAGGGTCGCAGGTCTATCTGGGGATTGGGATAATGTGTGACCCGCACGGGGCGAATCCTGACATTGTTAAAATACACGTTGTTCACCTTGCCCATCTCGTCGCCACCCACAAAGCAACCGTTCTCCGAGGTGGCGAAGATGTTGCTGAAGTAGATGCGGCTCACCTCACCGCAGCGCCCCTCGGTCTCGCCCTCCGGAAACCTCCAGTTAGCATCCTTGTGGTTACCGTCGGCACGCGGATAACTCGTCACGTAGATGGGTTCGGCCTTGCCCCACCACACATCGCTCCACAGCCGCAGGTCCATGATGATGTTGGAGAACGACACATCGGTCACCGTTCCCTCATCCCTGTTCTGGATGCCCAGACCGCGGTTGCTGCGGGTGATGATGCAGTTGTCGATGGTCACATTATATATAGAGTCCATGTTTTCCGACCCGATCTTGATGGCGCACGAGCGCGACGTCATCGTACAGTTGGTCACGGTGATGTCGTGGGTAGGCCCATACTCTTGGTATTCGCGGCGGTTTTTCAGGCAGATGCAGTCGTCGCCCGACGTGATGTAACAGTTGGAAATGCGCACATGTCGCGAATGGTCGATGTCGATACCGTCACCATTGCGTATCTTCAGATTGTTCAGAAGACTGATGCCCTCGATCACCGCATCCTCGCACCCGATGAGGTGCACTGTCCAATAAGCTCCCTCCTTAATGGTCAGGTCGCTGATGCGCAGGTTGCGCACTCCGATGAGCGTGAGCACATGCGGGCGTGGATCGAAAGTGGTGGTGGGCTTCAGCTCATAGGAATCGTGCAGTTCCCTGCCCATAAAGCTCACGCCGTTGCCATGAATCGTGCCACGCCCGCCAATGCGCAGATTCTCGATGTCCTTGGCCCAAAGCCACATCATGCCCTCGCCCCTGTTTTTGCCAAAAGCGCTCAGCTGATAGATGCGCTCATCGGGATTGGCCTTGAGCGTGGCATTCACGTCCAGATAAAGCTCAATGTTCGATTTCAACTCAACCGGCCCGGCCAGGAACGTTCGTCCCACCGGGAAATAAACCCGTCCTCCTCCGTCGGCAGAACATTGGTCAATGGCACGCTGTATGGCCGCAGCATCGTCGGCAACTCCATTGCCCACGGCACCATAGTCCACCACATTATATATCTTCGGCTGTGCCAAAGCCACTTGCAAGGGCAGCAACATCAGGATTAAGAAAGATTGAATTCGTCGCATCAGATGTTCGTTTGTTTTGCAAATATAACAATAATTTATTACTTGATGAAATTTTCAAAAGCTTATTTACAAGCATGCCAAGCAGAAATCGCGTTCTTGCCGTATCAGAAGTTGAGAGAGGGCGGGAAAGCTGGTGTAAAAATGAATTACCGTTTTTCTGCCTCTCGCTTTCTGATCGTCCAGAGAAAAAAGCGCCATGTTTCTGCCTTGGTTTTCACCTGAAAAAATCTGAAAACGATGCGTGTGGCGCGGTTGTTATCTTTTCGCCTGACGGTTAAAGCTTAACGGGCACGCGACGAAGCTGTAACCACGACGCGATTAGAGCACAACCACACCGCCATTCGATAGCCAACGGCGAACGGTGAGACCGAGTACGCAAGAGCGTCGTTTCAGAACTTCTTGGTTATCAACCAACTACAAATTTCGCGAATTTCGCGAATTTCGGACAAAACATTTTGTATTTTCAAATACGCCAAGCATTTGAGCGTGTTTGTCAAGAAAAATATCGTACTCCGCATACTGTGTTTAACTGGGACGGGCTGTGGCTGACAATTCAAACAACAGGTACATCATGTTATTTTGACATGGTGATGTTAATATTTAACCATAACGTACATTTTTGTTACAACATA
>CAYVGR010000096.1:0-8748 GCA_964450065.1 uncultured Prevotella sp.
CTCGGCAATGGCAATACCAGCGGTATCGAAGCATTTGTTGATATTGCGGTAGAAAGTCTTGCGCCATAGTATGTTCAGGAAGTTGCCTTCGAGGCGCGAGCATTGTATGCCTACGGGGTCAATCTGATACTGATTGTCGAGTTTGTACTCTTGTGTGGCGGCATCGAGAATCTCCTGATCGGGATACTGCATGCTTCGGTTGGCATCCATCAGCTCGTTCACCATGTCTTGGGTAACGATTGTGTCTTGTGGCAGTTCCTTGACGTTCGTGTTCCTGATGCTTCGAATCGATTGTCCGCCAACGCCAACATATACGTGCGCAATCTTCGCCTTGAGCGTTGTCTCCAGTTTCTTCACGATATTCATGAGTTTCTGGACGGTCTTGTCGATGTTGTAGACTACACCTTTGCGTATGCAGGCGGAGGATTCTTCCTTCACGACGGCAAGCACACTGATGCTTCCGTCAAGATTCTTCTTGCCCGCAATGCCGGTCATTTTGGATGAGCCTAATTCAATTGCTACTATAAATTCTGCCATAGGTATATAATAATTATCTATTCAATATGTTTCTTACAAATGATCTGATTGTCAAATTCTATGTTGATATATTCGTATTTGTTCCACCCTGCTTGCGACAGCCCGTATTTGTAGAATTTCTCCAAGCGATCCATTTTCCTGTCAATATATTCGTTGATGAGCTTCTGGCGTATGTTCACATATTTGGTTTCGGGCAGCTGTCCGATGTACACGATGTGGTTTCCTACGCGAGGAACAAGTTCTACTCCCCTGTCGGGCAATACGTTTATCTGTACGATTTGGTTTTTCCAAAACTCGTTCGACATCAAGTTCTCGGCCAGATATGATATATAGTGGCGTGCATACCACTTATTGAAGTGCCCTGTCGCGATAATCAAGTCGCTTGTATAATTGGAGTTTGGCATCACGCTGTGGTTGTCGTCAATGTAATAGTCTTCTCCGTTGGCGGCTTTGATGCGAAGTATGGGCATGCGCTGCGTCAGCGAAATGGACACGTGCCCGTTCTCTGTCTTGTAGCATTCGACGCGTTTCACAAATGGACTTTGTTCGAGGGTTTCCTCTATGAGCCGGGTATTGATATCCTGCATGAGTTTTGATAGCGGGTATAGGCGGTTCTTTTCGAGCCGACTCTTGATTTCCGCTGCGCTGATAAACCCACTGGTGGCTTCGTCCTGGATGTTGATGTTCACTTGGGTGCATACGCGTGGAATCACGTTCGGCTTGCCGAAAGCGGAAAAGGCAACGACGAGGTAGCCTCCAAGGATGATATCCAATGTGACGATGATGGTCTTTTTCCAGTTGATACGCATAGCTTGTGTTGAGAATGAAGCTTCGGATTTCGAAAAATCTTCGGATTGACAGCTCTTCTTGCTCCTTAGCTTGTTATTCTTAAATCCACAGAAACATTATTTCTTTTTTTCGATGATCTGTGTGATTTGATCCACGTAGTTGTCCAGGTCGCCGGCTCCCAGTACGACGAGCACGTCGAAATCTCGGCTCTTCACGAAGTCGGGTACGTCTTCTTTCCGAATCATTTGCTTCTCCACGCCAGGCTTCAGGTTGTCGAATATGATCTGTGATGTGATGCCGGGGATAGGCTGCTCGCGTGCCGGATAGATGTCGGTGAGTATCACTTCATCGAAGTAACTGAGCGAATCGGCAAAGTCTTGATAGAAGTCTCGGGTGCGGGTATAGAGGTGAGGCTGGAAAATTACGGTTATCTTTCGGTTTCCGTACAGTTCCTTCAAGCTCTTGGCACTCTGCAAAATTTCCTTAGGGTGGTGTGCGTAGTCGGAGAGAAACACGTGTTTGTCGTTTCGAATCTTGAAGTCGAAACGTCGGTCCACGCCGCGATAGGTCTCCATTCCGTATCTCAGTTCTTCAGCTGTGCAACCGTTGAGCTGTGCCATGGCCATGGCGGCCGTGCCGTTCTCGATGTTGATAGGTATGGGTTGTCCGAGTTTTATTTCGGTGATGGTCTCGATAGGAGAAACGAAGTCGAACGTAATCTCACCATTTTCAATAACAATATTCTCTGCATGAAAATCGCCCTTGTTGCGGCTGTAGGTATAGGTTTTTACGCCATCTGGCACGTTGGCTTTCATCTCTAAGTCGGTATGGATGATGAGTGCGCCACCCGGTTGGATCAGTTCTGTGTAGTGTCTGAAGCTTTCCAGATAGGCCTCTTTTGTGCCATAGATGTCGAGATGATCGGGGTCGGTAGACGTAATAACCGTCATCCAGGGTGAGAGCTGGTGGAACGAACGGTCGAATTCGTCGGCCTCGATGACCACAAAGTCGCTCGTATCCGATAGGATGTAATTAGTGCCGTAGTTTTTTGAGATGCCACCCAGGAAGGCATTGCACTCTATATGGCTTTGGTGCATGATATGAGCACATATAGCTGAAGTTGAGGTCTTGCCGTGTGTGCCGGCTACGCATAGCCCCTTGTGGGTACGGGTGAGGGTTCCAAGCAATTGCGCGCGCTTCTGAATCTCGAACCCTCCGTTGCGGAAGTATTGCAGTTCCTTGTGGTCGGCGGGTACGGCTGGCGTATAGATCACCAGGCATGTCTCCTTGTTCCGGCAGGCATGGGGAATCTTTTCCGGGTTTTCTTCATAGTGAATCAGCATGCCTTCTGTCTCCAACTGGCGTGTGAGGGCAGAGGGTGTCCTGTCGTATCCGGCAACAACCATACCCTTGTTGATGAAGTATCTGGCGAGGGCACTCATGCCAATGCCTCCGGCTCCTACAAAATATACGGCTTTAATATCTTTAATTTCCATTGTCTTTGTTACAAATTATTTTCCCTGGGCGAGTTTCACCACTTCGTCGGCAATGATATCGGCTGAATCTTTCAGCCCCATTTTCTTGATGTTTTCGCTCAGAGATTTAAGCTTGGCATCGTCTGCCACAGTATCAAGTGCTGTTTGCAGCAGACTGTCGGCGGCGTCGGCATCCTTTACATAGATAGCTGCGTCCTTGTTGACGAGTGCCATGGCGTTCTTCGTTTGGTGGTCTTCAGCCACATTGGGGCTGGGAACGAGAATCACAGGAGTGCCCAATAGGCAGAACTCACTGATGGAACCGGCTCCCGCACGACTGATAACTAAGTCGGCAGCCTTGTATGCCGCACCCATATCGTTGATGAAATCAAGCACTTTGAGGTTGGGAATCGCACCAAAATCGATTATAGCCTTATTCATTTCCTCGTTGTAATATTTACCCGTTTGCCAGATAAACTGTACTTCGGAGGATTTTACTTGGTCCAGATGCCGGCGCATACTCTCGTTCACGGTACGTGCCCCGAGGCTTCCTCCCACGATGAGAATGGTCTTCTTTCCGGCATCGAGACCGAATGATTGGCGTGCCTCTTCTTGGGTCATGGTGCATTTTAGGACGTTCTGCCGCACCGGATTACCGGTCATAACAATCTTGTCGGCAGGGAAAAAGCGATCCATCCCTTCGTATGCCACGCATATCTTGTCAGCTTTTTTAGCCAGCAATCTGTTGGTTACGCCGGCATAACTGTTCTGCTCTTGAATCAAGCAGGGAATGCCTTTCGATGCGCATACATTAAGCGTGGGGCCACTGGCATACCCTCCAACACCTACCGCGACCATGGGTTTGAAATCGCGTATGATGGCCTTGGCCATGCGTTGACTCTTCCAAATCTTGAACATCACGATGATGTTCTTGAGGATGTGCTTACGGTCGAAACCACAAATGGGCAGCCCTTTGATGTCGTATCCGGCTGCCGGGACACGTTGCATTTCCATGCGTCCGATAGCTCCGACAAACAGAATCTTGGCATCAGGGTGCTTGGCCTTGATAGCATTGGCTATCGAAACGGCTGGGAAGATATGTCCGCCCGTTCCGCCTCCGCTGATGATGATTCTCAATTCCTTATCCATGTGAACTATGTTATCTTTGGCAAAATTAATCAAAAAAAACCGCTTTAGACCATAATCGTATCACTTTATTTGTGTGTTTCCGGCTTTATGCGACATTGGCGACAGCCCCTTTCCTCTGCTATGCGTTTTCCAATACTGGTGCCGGCTTGTTGTTGGATGTTGCATTTTTTTTGGCCGTGCGGCTCACACTCAGTATGGCTCCTATGTAGACGCAGTTGATGATCGATGATGTTCCGCCCTTACTGATGAGTGGCAGTGGCTGACCGGTAACGGGTGCCAGTCCCACGGCCACACACATGTTGAACAGAGCCTGCGTAACGAGCAGCAATGCCAACCCCATGGCCAGAAAGGCCGGGAAGTTGTTCTCGCACCGATTGGCTATCCTGCCTGTACGGAACAACAGGATGATATAGAACATGGCAACAAAGAAGGCTCCGCCTATGCCCAGTTCCTCGATGATAATGGCATATATGAAGTCGGAGAAAGCTTGCGACAGGAAGTCGCGTTCTACAGAGTTGCCGGGTCCTTTGCCGATAATATTCGATGATACGATGGCGATATTGGCATGGGCCACCTGCGCATCCTTGTCGAGATCTACCTCGTTGGGCGCTACCTCCTTGTTGTCGAGAAACTTGTCTATACGCGATTTCCACGTGTCGAAGCGGTGTAGAATCCCCGTGCTTCTAATGCTTCCCTCTTGTTCCTGGACTAATGCTACTTGTTCGGTAAGATTATTTTTGCTATTCTTCTGTTCTTGGTTTTTACCTAATATCATGACCATGGTTACTACGGCCACGATGAATATGGTCACCACTCCCATGAGTTTGCCCAACTGTTGAGCCGGCACACGGCCAATGACCATCATCAGGAAGATGACAACGCATAGCAATGCCGCCGTGGAGAGGTTCTCGGTAGCAATCAGCGGAATGATGACAGCACACACGATGAGGATGAATTTCATGGCATGTCTGTCGGCTCCGTTGTCGGTCTGCATGGCGCTGAGTATCTGCGCGGTGGCCAACACCAACGTGCCTTTGGCTATCTCGGAAGGCTGAAATTGTATGCCGAGAATCGTAATCCAACGCTGGGCATCATTAATGGAATGCTCAATAAAATACACCCAGATTAATGAGACTATCGAAATGATGAGCAGTATGGGAGTGGCAATCTTGAAATACTTACACTTGATGTTCAGCGTTATAACCATAAAGAAAACACCGACGCCCAGAATCAGGATATGCTTGATGATGGGTGCAAGATAGTTGCCGCCTTTGTAGGTCAGTCCGGACGAGGCCGAGAAAACCTCCACGATGCTGATCAGACAAAGGAAGAAAAATACCATCCAGATGACTTTGTCGCCTTTGAAAATATTTCCTATCTTCTTATTCATTCATTAGTTTCTTATTTAAGCTTTTTGGAGAGATGTTAACTGAAAGATATGATATCGCCTATATCTGTTACAGGCTGCGTACCAATGATTTGAACTGATTACCTCGATCCTCCATATTTTCGAAAAGATCAAAGCTGGCACAGCATGGCGAGAGCAGCACGGTATCGCCTGGTTTGGCCATTTTGTAACAGGCCTCCACGCAGTCTTTCATCGAATGGGTATCGACCACGGGAATGCCAAGTCCGTCGAAGTTGTCGTGAAGTTTCTTATTGTCGGCCCCGAGATACACCAACCCCACACATTTCTGCTTTACAAGTTCCATGATAGTGCTGTAATCATTCCCCTTATCCTTTCCTCCGATGATGAGGATGGTGGGCGTTTTCATGCTCTCGAGTGCATACCAGCATGCATCTACATTGGTTGCCTTGGAATCGTTTATATAGTGCACGCCGGCCACATCGCACACTTTTTCGAGACGATGTTCCACGCCTGGGAAGTCGCTGAGGCTCTTGCGAATCTGATCTTTCCTAATACCACTGATGTTCGAAGCCAATCCCGCGGCGAGCGAATTGTATATATTGTGCTTGCCGGTGAGTGCCAGTCGTTCCTGCTCCATGTTGAAGGGCACCGGGTATTCGAGTTTGTATTGCCCTTGTTCGATATAACCTATGCTTCCCTTTTCCTTCAGTTCAGAGAAGGGGCACTGTATGGCATGGATGTCATATTTTTCCAATTCCTTCTTTACCACGGGGTCATCGTTCCAATAGATAAAGCTGTCTTTCTCAGTTTGATTCCGGATAATGCGCATCTTGGCATCGACATAGTTTTGGAACTTGTTGTCGTAACGGTCGAGATGGTCGGGTGTGATATTGAGCAATATGGCAATGTTGGCATGGAAGTCGTACATATTGTCGAGCTGGAACGAACTCAACTCGATAATGTAATAAGCGTGCGGGTCTTCTGCTACCTGCAGGGCGAGACTACGTCCAATGTTTCCTGCCAGTCCCACGTCATATCCAGCTTCCTTGAAAATATGGTATATCAAGGAGGTAGTGGTAGTCTTTCCGTTGCTGCCGGTAATACAAATCATCTTGGAATGGGTGTATCGTCCGGCAAATTCTATCTCGCTTATGATATGCGTGCCTTGTGCAATGAGTTTCTGAACCATTGGCACCTGGTCGGGGATGCCGGGGCTTTTAACGACCTCATCGGCATCGAGGATTCTGGCTTCTGTATGTCCACACTCCTCCCATGCGATGTCGTGGTCGTCGAGCATTTGTTTATAGTTGTCCTTGATGTGCACAGAGTCTGAAACGAAGACATCAAAGCCTTCTTTCTTGGCGAGTACGGCTGCTCCAGTCCCGCTTTCTCCTGCTCCCAAAACTACTATTCTTTTCATAAATCTTCTTTTTTAAATTGTTCTGTGTGGGGTTATGGATGCCTCTTACCTTATCTTCAATGTGATGATCGTCATAGCTGCGAGGATAATCGTTATGATCCAGAAACGAATGGTGATTTTTGCCTCATGCTTGGCCGAATGCGGTGCCTTGATAAGATAGGTGCAGTCGCTTTCGAGCTGGTCATTGGTTACGCGGAAGTTGTCGTGGATAGGCGTTCGCTTGAAGATGCGCTGCTTGATGCCTTTCCGCTTTCCTAATTTGTAATACCATACCTGCATGATGACACTAAGGCTCTCCACAAAGAATATACCGCACAGTATGGGCAGCAGCAGCTCCTTGTGGATGATGATGGCACACACGGCGATGATTCCGCCAATGGTGAGCGACCCAGTGTCGCCCATGAACACTTGAGCGGGGTAGGCGTTATACCATAAGAATCCGATGAGGGCACCCACGAAGGCACACATAAATATCACTAACTCCTGTGAGTCGGGAATGTACATGATATTGAGATAGGCTGCAAATTCCATGTGTGAACTTACGTATGCCAGTATGCCCAGAGCCACCCCGATGATTGCCGAGTTGCCCGCCGCCATACCATCCATGCCGTCGTTGAGGTTGGCTCCGTTGCTCACGGCTGTCACAACGATGATGGTCATGATAACAAAGAGTATCCACCCTGCCGCCACTTTGTGTTTGCCACAGAACGACATGATGTAGGAGTAGTCTAAGTTGTGTCCCTTGACAAAAGGAATGGTGGTCTTGAGCGTCTTTCTGGCATCTGCCCTGTGCTTCACGACAACCTCCTGTCCTTGGCGTTCGAGCACGATATTTTCGTTAGATTTTACGTCGGGTGATGCCCAAAGTACTAGTCCTACAATGAGTCCGATGCTCACCTGCCCCACAATTTTATATTTACCCTTGAGTCCTTCTTTGTTGCGCCGGAATATCTTGATGAAGTCGTCCATGCCACCAAGAAATCCCAGCCACAGCGTTGTGACAATCATCAGGATAAGGTAGATGTTTCTTAAGCGGCCGAGTAGCAGCACGGGGATTAGAATCGAAACGATGATAATGATGCCGCCCATGGATGGGACACCAATTTTTTTAGTGCCGAATGGGTCAATTTTCTCATCGCGTTGGGTCTCCGTAATCTGCTTCCTCTTTAGGTATTTGATGAACCTCTCGCCAAACCACACGGAGATGACGAGCGACAATATCAGTGCCAACAGGGCACGGAAGGATATGTATCCCCATATACGTGCACCTGAAATGCCAAATTGTTCTAAGAATCTAAAAAGATAATACAGCATTTTTATGAATTTCTTTACTTCTCTTTATTTGCTGATGCCAAACACCTCTCGGATCACTTCCTTGTCATCAAAGTGATGCTTCACGCCTTTGATTTCCTGATAGTCCTCATGCCCTTTTCCGGCCACAAGCACCACGTCGCCTTTGCCTGCCATCATGCACGCGGCCTTGATAGCCTCGCGCCGATCAGCAATGCTGATCACCTTTTTCATCTGCTGACTGTTAAGTCCGGCAAGCATATCATTGATAATATCCTGTGGCTCCTCAAACCGAGGGTTGTCGCTGGTGATGATCACACGGTCGCTTTGCTTCACTGCTTCCTGCGCCATGAGTGGGCGCTTGCCCTTGTCACGGTTTCCGCCCGCACCGCAGACGGTGATGATTTGTCCCTTTCGATCGACTTCCCGGATGGCATTGAGCACATTGGCCAGGGCATCGGGGGTGTGGGCGTAATCGACAATGGCTGTAACGCCTTCGTGCGACCGTATCGGCTCCAATCGTCCACTCACACTGTGAAGTGTGCTTAGGGCTATCAGAATATCTTCCGGCTGCTTGCCCAACATCCGGGCTGCACCATAAACAGCCAGCAAGTTGCTCACGTTGAACTTGCCAATGAACTGCACACCCACGTCATGACCATCCACGTTGAGGTACATTCCGGCAAAGTGCATCTCGATGATGCGTGCGCGGAAGTCAG
>CAYVGR010000097.1:0-8694 GCA_964450065.1 uncultured Prevotella sp.
GCGATTTGCAAGTCTATGCACAGAAATACCCCAACATCCAGATTATCGGGTCGGGTGGAAACATCAACAAGCTGTTCCGAATTTCTGAGGAGAAACGATCCAGCAAGATGCTTAGCATCGCTGAACTGCAGCGGCTTTACAAACTGCTGAAGCCCATGAGCCTAAAAGAGCGTATGGAAGCCTACAACCTTAAAGACGACCGCGCCGATGTTATCGTGCCCGCCGCGCAGATATTCCTCAGCGTTGCCGAGCAACTGAAAGGCGACACTATCTTCGTGCCCAACATCTCCCTGGCCGACTCAATAGTAGACGGATTGTATCGGGCATTGAGGGACAATGCCTGACGCATAGGGAGAACAATCCCAAAACCACCTGGCCAAATCCTATCCAACAACACCAATCGGGTTATAAACAGGCAACGGGGCGAACCTTCATCATCGATTCAGACGTTTTCCTTGTGCGGTTTGTCCGCAACCTCACGGCTTTCCATAGCCGTTGCCGGTTCGTTCACGGCTTATCGCCATCACATATCGACCGTGGTACGGGCGTACTCCGAACGTAGTACGGACGCACTTCGAACGTGATACGAGCGTACTTCGAACGCAATACACTGACAAGAAGGCCCAAAGGCAATATCGAACCACATGAAACGGAGCGACATGGCCGGCGGAACCGTGCCCGGCGACTACCGATTTATTTCGTCCACCCGAATCCCAGTTTCTCCACCTCCTGCTGCACTTCCGGACAACTCATGAACAGTTGCCACAACAAGCCACCACGACGGTTTTCGATCATCGGCGCAATGGTTAGTTGGTCGGTGGGCAAACTGTGTGGAAATGGCAAAGCGAAGTATGCCGACATTTAAAAACCTTGCCCATGCTATGAGAGCACAGGCAAGGTCGTAGCCTTTATAGTCTGTCCCTTTCGCTCGGAAAGGAACTTTCCTTGATTAATAATCGGTGTTGTTGGGATCGAAGTTAGCCCAACCTTTTGTCCAGTCATCACCTATGTTAAAGGCACCTATATATGGCACTTTGTCGAAGCCTGGAAGATCATTGAACATGGCTGCCGTAAGCAATGCGCTGCCAGCCGTAGGAATGTAACCATTGGACGACATGCCCAAGTCAGAGATATTGGGCAGCACCTTGTTGCCGCTCTGCGCCTTAAACCATGTGGACGAGAAGCTCTCTTGGGTATCATCGAAGATAGGATTCTTGCCCTCGAACTTAGTTACCAACTTATCCTTTGTGCCCTTGTTGTGGTCTACACCCGTAAGATCCATGCCGGCCAACCATACATTGTTGATGTGCAGTTTACCCGAAGTGGCAGCACCGCGTGTGTCGCCCTTTTCATTGTCGAGGATAATACCCACCGGGTAGCCAAGTGCCACAGAGTTGTAGCAGCTCAAACGAGAGTTGCGGCGAATATGCATAGCAGCTTGGAACTTACCAAGTGCAGAACCATTGTTAGGATTCATGGCACCACCGGTGATATAACTCACATCGTTCTTGAAGTTCTCGTCCATCTTGGGACCAACGAAGGTAATGTTAGAGAAGGTAGCAGTGGTGTAAGGAGCCACATCGCCACCATCAGACTTGTTGTCGCTCTCGAAGCCGTTGCTCAGGGAAGTGTCTGCAATCTTTGAGTTGCGGACTACCAGTCCAAACTGCACTTTGCCTGAGAATCCATTGTCGGTATCGAAGTCATCGTCCCAACCATGGTAAGCAATGAGGTATTTGGCATTCACGGTACCGCCAAACCACTCGTACGAGTCGTCGTTAGAATAAGAAACCTGTATGTGGTCAAGCTTGGTGCCACTACCCACAGAGCCCAGTGTGAGACCGTTGATTTCTCTGTCTTTCTCGAAAGGATAACCAGCAAACTCAATACGTACGTAGCTCAGCACTCCCGAGTTGTCGGCATCGTTGGTACCACCGTGCTTGGTGCGCGGGCCACCTTCTATCTGCATCTCGTCTTGGTTGTTCCTGGCATTACCACACATAATAACACCACCCCAGTCGCCGGGCTTGCGGCTACCCTTGGGCTGTGCAGAGGTAAACACGATAGGTTCAGAAGCAGTGCCCTGTGCAAAGAGCTTGCCACCGCGTTCTATGATAAGGGAAGCCTTGCTGTTTTTATCGCCCTTGATAATCGTTCCGGGCTCAATAGTCAGCTCAGCACCGTTGGCAATATACACCCACCCCTTCAGCAGGTAAGTTCCTTTCTTCAGGGTTTGCTTGCCGGTAAATACAAATTCCTTATCTCCGTTACCAATCTCTTTGCCGGCAACGTCTTCCTTGCCGTCGCTGAAAAGGATTCCACTGCTGGCCTTCAAGCCACCATCCGTAGTCCAAATATAGCCGGAGGGGGTAGGTGGTGTGTTGTTGTCATCGTCGTCACTGCTGCAAGAGGTCATACCAATTGCCAGCGTCAAGATGCTCATGCATCCATACATCAATTTTCTGTTCATAAAAGTTATGTGTTTGTTAAACATGGAAATTTTATTTTTCAATAAAAGTTTATATATCAATCCATTATAATTTGTACACCAAGGAAAGCCCAATGTTCCGACCAGGCTTGTAGCACCTTACAATCTCTTCAACCTCTTTGCTCGCACCATCTTTCAGCGTAACATCCGCAAATTGTTTGTAGAACACCTTCTCCGATAGGATGTCGCGTATGTTGAGTTTCAGTTCCCAATGGTCTCCAAACTTTTTGGTTACCGACAAGTCGAACACATTGCGGGGCATCTCATAAGAATCGGGGATGCGTGCGTTCTCCTCGGCTGCCGAACCGCTCGAGCATTCCGAGCGTCCCACACCAATAATGCGCTTTCCGATGCGATTGTAGAGCAATGCCACATTCAGGCCGAAAGTGTCGTTACGATAGAACACGCCGGTATTAACAAGATAGGGCGACTGTCCCTGCATGGGTCTGTCCTCCTCCTTGGAACCAGCCGGGAAATCTACCTTGGAGTGAATCAACGCGCCATTAAACGACCAGCTGAAGTTTCTCAGGCCAATGAATGACAAGTCTTTACGAATGTCGAGCTCCAGCCCCACGTTGTTGGCACTCATGGCATTCTTGTATGAATAAATAAGGTCTGTACCGCCAGCCACGGTATAGGTCCACTCAATGGGCTTATCGAAATGCTTGTAGAAAGCAGCTATCGAGATTTGCTCACCTCTTGAGGGATAAAACTCATACCTCAAGTCAAAGTTGTCGACACGGCAGGTGCTTAACTCGGTATTACCCTGTACGCTCGAAGCCAGGTCAAAGTCATAGTAAACCGATGAAGATACCTCACGAAACTCAGGTCTGTTCACCGTTCGGCCATAACTGGCACGCACCTGGTGCTTGTCGTCGAACTTGTAGGTAGCATTGACCGATGGGAAGAGGTCGTTAGCCCGATAATGGCGCGACGACTCGCTGCGCTGATCGTCTCGGGTGTTCGATATGAGTTCCATGTCGTTATGTTCAAAGCGGACACCGGCGAGGACACTCAACTTGCCAAAGGGGAGAGACGCCGTGAGATATCCTGCGCCCAAGGTGTTATGTCCGCTATAGTTGTTACCCCAACGCACCTGTTCCAGCACATCCAGCCCTCCTTCCCCCAAATAGGCTGGGTTCGATATCAGCGTAGGCACATCCATCTGCCGGAATCCGTTGGGGAGATTATTGTTGACCGTATCCCAGATATACATAAATTCACGGGCAAGATACTCACGTGTACGGTATTCGCCATAGGCTCCAAACTTGATTTGGGGCTCCCAGTTATTGAACTTCAGTGTTTTCCTGTCGTTCACATTTGCTGAGAAGATATGCTCATTGAGTTGCGTCCACTCGCGAGAAATATCGTTACCTGTGGTCAGGGCTATCTTTCCGTCCTCAATGGCATCGTCTACAAGATAGCGACGGCGGTCGGGCAGATAACGGTTGGCATAAGCATAGCCCAAGCTCCAGTCCATGACATCGTGTTTCAAGGTGTGCTTGCCCGTCAGCTGCACATTATAAACCATGCGGCTTCGGAAGTAATACTCCGCGGAGTGCTCTTCATTCGACTGTGCAGATACGCCTTCACGCCAAGTATAGCGTTGGTTTGTAAGATAGTTGAAGATGTTTTTCAACTCATACTTATGATTTCCGGCTGGCGAAAGCATCGTCAGATTGACCATGGCACCAAGGCGACGGTTGTTGTTGTACTGGTCGTCTACCGAATAACGCAGGTAGTTGCTGCGATCGTTAGCCACGTCGTACAAGCCAAAAAGGTTGTTCTGCATGTCTTCAAACGTGCGGTATTCGTTAGAAAAGTTGGCTGCGGCAATGAGCCCCATCCTGTGGTCACTCACTTTCCAACGATAGCTCCCGTTCACCCCTAATTTCAAATCACCATATACATTTTGGTTTCGCACCATCCAATCGTTATTAAAACCACCGGTAAGTAAGGAGTTTCCCATGGACCGGAGACTCGATATTGACTTCTTAAATGTGGAGAAGTCGCCCAATGAGGCATCATTCCAATTGCCGCCCACAGAGATGGAGAGAGAATTTGAAACGGGAATTTCCTTGGTGTTAATCATGATAAAACCACCTGTATAATCGGCGGGATACTCAGCAGAAGGCGTCTTCACAATAGTCAGATTGTCTATCTGCTGGCTTGGAATGATGTCGAAAGAGAATGCACGGCTGTCAGCTTCACTGCTCGGCACAGCGCCACCGTTCATCCATACATTGTTATATCGTTGCGAAAGGCCACGCACCATCACGAACTTATCGTCGATCAGGCTTACTCCGGGAACGCGTCGAATCACCTCGCTGGCATTCGAATCCTGTGTCTTCTCTATCTCCTGGGCAGACACATTGTTAACGACAACCTCGCTGTTTTTCACCTGTTGAACAGCAGCCGTCTCTGTATTTTTCCGTTCAATAGCCACGACAGAAACCTCGCCAAGCTGATGTTCGTCCGGAATCATCTGAACCCTAAGCCCCTCCTCAGACGTTGCCTTGACAGAGGTGGCTTCCACAATCTTTTCTATATAACCCACATAAGTTATGGACAACGTATATTGACCATTGACCCGCAACCCTGTCAGCTTAAAGTTACCGTCAATATCGGTCACAGTCTTGTTGTCGGTGCCTTTTACGGCAACCATAGCCCCGATAAGCGGTTCATTTGTGTTAGTATCGACTACTGTGCCCACTATCGATTGGGCAAACCCTTGAATGGTTGTTATCCATAGCAGCAGCATGACTGCCATTCCCCTTTTACAATCTTTCATCTTTTGGACATTTACATTTTCACGTTGCAAAGTTACATCCACGATGTTACGCCAAGGTTGCAAGGGTTTGACGAAATGTTCACAAGATATTGAAGAGAAAGTTACAAGCCAATTACAAACATGTTACCCCGCGACCTACCCTTTATTTTGGGTGTTCTATGCTTACCATATACCACAAAACAAGAGACCTCATCCCAACCAAAGTTGAAATGAGGTCAATATTAAATTAAGCTTACTGCTTTCCTAACCCCGTCCGTACATGTGACGATTCGATGCTTGATAACATAGGGGTCTTTATTCTTCGAAACCAGCACCCTCAGGGCTAACTTTCCATAAACTTCTTTGCCGCCCGCAGTTGGTGACGCATGGCACTCAAGAACTCCTGAGCCTCTTGCAACATATTAAGATACACGAGGGAAACCTGAAGCATCTGATTATGTTCGGTTTGCTGTATGCGGTCGATATGGCGTTTACGCAACTTCGACAGCTCATCTTTGCAAAGATCTGCCTTATCCAAAACATTGCGATAGCCGTTGTATTGGCCAGTATCTATAAAGTCTTGCGTGCTCCGCATCAATTCGTTGATTTGCCGACGCATAGGCTCAAATTCTTTCATGTACTCCATAGGAACCGGATTGAAATTGTTGTCCACATGCTCCTTAATGGGTTCAAGCATACGCCGCAAACAATATATCAGCTGCTGCGAGGAGTTGGCTCCCAAATGATACCACGTGTTTCGCTGGATAGCCATGTCTGTCGGCGAACGTTTCAGGCCGAGCATCTCCTGTCGACGGAACTTCTTCAGTATCTCCTGCTCATTGGAAAGCTCCTTCTTGCTTCGACGCAAGGACCGAACATCTTGATGAATAAAGCCATCTACGATGCTGTTAAATTCCTGTTGTGCGAACTTGTTCACATAGCCCTGTGTCTTACTCACCTGTCTGGTCAGCATATCCCAAACCAGCTCTGGGTCACGGGTACGCATCATCAGATTGAAGATACTGGTCTTCTTCTGCGCTGCAGCCTTCTTGGCATATTTGCGATTAGAGTGGATAAGCGAGCACACCACCAAAACCATAAACAACACCTTGACCACAATGCCGCCATAAAACATGGCAAGACAAACTATCGAGCAAGCTAAAAATGCCACGGCAGCAGTCATAAACCACCCACCAATAACGCTCAACACACCCGTAACACGGAACACCGCGCTCTCACGGCTCCATGCACGGTCGGCCAAGCTTGTACCCATGGCCACCATGAAGATAACATACGTGGTAGACAAGGGCATCTTATGGTTGGTACCTATCGTGATGAGCATGGCTGCCAAAACAAGATTGACTGAAGCGCGCACGGTGTCGAACGCCGCTCCCTCACCAAGTATCACCTCTTCCTTATTGAATCTGCTATCAATCCATTTCCGCATACCGGTAGGTATTACCCTCTCTACCCATGCACCGCCATTCCGGGTGGCACGCACAATACTGCGAGCCGCATTCGATGAGCCGAACATCTCGTCGCCCTCGTCCTGACGGCTGAGATCCACAGAAGTCTTGATCACATTTTGGGCTTTCTTCGACATGACCATGGAAACAATCATGATCACTCCGGCAGCCCCGAGGAACATGGGTGGGGTTTTAGCACTTTCCATGAGCGAGGTCATCATAAATTCCGAATCGGAAAGTCCGCCGGCATGGGCCATGAAGTCTTGATAAGAATCAAGACCGGCAAGAGGTACACCGATAAAGTTTACCAAGTCGTTACCCGCAAAGGCCATAGCCAGGGCAAAAGTTCCCATGAGCACTATCAAGTTGAATATTTTCACTCGGAGCAGATGCAGCACCTCCGCCACAACAACAGATCCAATAAAAGTATAGCCCAGCAGCATGCCCGTGTTGGCTTCAATATACTGGCGCGTTGCCTCTGAAATATACGGACTCTTGCCTAATCCTTTGATGAATATGAAATAAGACAATGTCGTGAAAGCAATACCGCCAAAGATAGCAATGGTAAACTTGGAGTGCTTTTTATAATTAAAGGTGAAAACCACACGCGAGATCCACATCACAATGATACCAAAGAAAAAGGCAATGCCCACACTGACAAAAATGGCAATAATGGTTTTCAAGGCCTGACTGCTGTTGAGCAAATCGCCGTAGTCGAGCCCGTTGTCGGCAATCGTCTTGACTGTGGCAAGGGCAAAGGTACCACCCAACAACTCGAACACCAGCGAAACGGTAGTCGATGTAGGCATTCCAAGCGTATTGAACGCATCAAGAACCAGTACGTCGGTCACCATGACAGCCAGGAAAATGGTCATCACCTCCTCAAACGTATAGTTCATCGGCAACATAATACCGTGGCGTGCCACGTCCATCATGCCCGTGGACATAACCGCACCGACAGCGACACCACACGAGGCGATAATCAGAACTGTACGAAAAGCAGCCACCCTGGCACCCACAGCAGCCTGTAAAAAATTCACAGCGTCGTTGGTCACGCCTACAAAAAGGTCAAATACCGCCAAACAAAGCAGAAATATGACAATACATAAATAAATACTACTCATAAAATCAGAAATATCCGTTATTTTTCGCGGCAAAGGTAAGTATAACATGTTACACGTTTTTTAAGTATGTGTTACAATCATGTTACAGCAACGAAGTGGACAATAATAAGTTTGGTTTCAAAAACAATATTTTTCAAGATTAATCTGTAACTTTGCACTTATATAATAAAAGTAACCAAACTTCGCATGCTCAACTTTGTGAAGTCAAGATAAAAAAACAGGAGTGCACCATGACATCAGAAAATAAAAAAATCATCAACGAGATACGCGATTATATCATGATTGGCATTGCCATGATTTCCTACAGCATTGGCTGGAACATCTTCCTGCTGCCCAACAGCATTGGAACGGGCGGGGTGGCCGGTATCGCCTCTATTGTGTTTTGGGCCGCAGATGTTCCCGTGCAGGTCACCTATTTCCTTGTCAATGCCGTTCTGCTGCTTATCGCGCTCCGTATTCTGGGATTCAAGTTTTGCATCAAGACCATGTTTGGAGTTGCCGTGCTCACCATGGTGACCACACTGATGCAAGAATACTCAGCCAACACCCATCTGCTGAGCAACGAGCCTTTCATGGCCAGCATCATCGGAGGCATATTCTGCGGCTCCGGAGTCGGCATAGGGCTTGCCTTTCGCGGCTCCACGGGCGGCACCGATATTATTGCGGCCATTATCCACAAATACCGCGACATCAGCCTTGGGCGCGTCATCATGCTCATCGATATTGTCATCATAACGTCTACTTATTTCGTGTTTCACGACTGGGAGAAGGTGATCTACGGTTATGTGGTGCTGCTGGTCATCGGCTTCTGTATCGACCAAGTGATACAGTCGATGCAGCGCAGCG
>CAYVGR010000098.1:0-8620 GCA_964450065.1 uncultured Prevotella sp.
GTGCCACACTGGGTTTCTCCGCAATACAAACTATCATAATTTCAGCATATCTTGGGGTACAAAGTTACTAAAAAGTTTAGTTAAATAATGCCAAATCAATGGTGTAATCGTAATTTTTACGTAATTTTGATTGACAGTTCGAACAAAAACATTATGAAAATAGGATTATTTATACCATGCTATGTCGATGCTCTCTACCCCGAGACCGGCATAGCAACCCTTAAATTGCTTCGTCATTTAGGCCTCGACGTGAGCTATCCCGAGAAGCAAACCTGCTGCGGACAGCCTATGGCCAATGCCGGATTTGAGGACATGGCCCGCCCACTCGCCCGGAAATACGACGAAATGTTTAAGGAGTTCGACTACGTGGTAGCCCCGTCGGCATCGTGTGCCGCTTACGTGCGCTTCTTCCACCCCGACCTGCTGAAAGGCGAGGAGCACCCCTGCGTAAGTCCCGGGAAGACCATGGACATTGTGGAATTTCTGCACGATGTGATCAAAATAAAATCACTGCCGGGCAGCTTCCCCCACATCGTGAGTGTACACAACAGCTGTCATGGGGTGAGGGAGTTGGGACTGTCGTCGCCCTCGGAGCAGCACATTGCACCTTTCAACAAGATCGTCGACTTGCTGAAGCTCAAGCAGGGCATCACCGTCAAAGAGCCGGAGCGGCCGGACGAGTGCTGTGGCTTTGGCGGAATGTTTGCCGTCGAGGAGCCCGACGTGTCGATCCGTATGGGTAGTGACAAGATAGAACGACACATGGCCACGGGGGCGGAATATGTTACTGCACCCGACTCGTCGTGCCTGATGCACATGGCCGGACTCGCCAAGAAACAGAAGAAGGATATAAAATTTATTCATGTGTCACAGATATTGGCAGCAGGGATTTAGCTATCCACCATGTATCGCATGGTCAATGACGCATCATGATGAATCAATGAGCTTGCCAATCACAATGAATTAGGAATATGAGTACAATACATTCACAGAGAGCACGGGAGGTCCTCAAGGATTATGACGATGTAAGCCGACACGACCAAACTTTCTGGTCGATACGCACTTTTCGCGACATGATGGCCGCGATGCTTCCTGAATGGGAGTCGCTGAGAAGCCATGCCTCTGATATCAAGAGGCACGTCATTACCCACCTGGCCGACTATTTGGAAGAGTTTTCAAATCAGCTGGAAAGCCGTGGGGTGGTGGTTCATTGGGCGAAAAATGCCCAAGAACTCAACGAGATAGTCTATGGCATACTCGAAACCAACAAGGTAGACAAGTTAGTAAAATCGAAATCCATGCTCACCGAGGAATGCGGCTTGAACGATTATCTGAGCAAGCGGGATATCGATGTGGTGGAAACCGACCTCGGCGAGCGTATCCTTCAACTCATGGGAGAAGCCCCAGCACATATCGTTGTGCCGGCCGTCCACATCAAGAGGGAAGACGTGGGCAAGATGTTCGAGGCCAAGGGCATCTCCAAGGATGTGGGCAACTACGATCCCACCTACCTCACCTATTGTGCCCGAAAGAATCTGCGCAACGAGTTTCTCGAAGCCCAGGCCAGCCTTACCGGTTGCAATTTCGGTGTGGCCAAGACGGGCGACATGGTGGTTTGCACCAATGAGGGGAATGCCGACATGGCAACCTCAATACCCAAACTCCACATTGTGACCATGGGCATCGAAAAATTGGTGCCCGACTACGAAAGCTTAGCCGTTTTCCAGCGTCTGCTTTGCCGCTGCGGCACCGGACAACCCACCACCACGTTCACCTCTCATTTCCGCCAGGCACGGCCCGGAGGCAAAATGCACGTCGTGCTCTTGGATAACGGGCGAAGCGATATCCTGGCCAACGAGAAACATTGGCAAACACTGAAATGTATCCGTTGTGGGGCATGTATGAATACCTGCCCCGTATATCGCAGGTCTACCGGGGCAAGCTATACCTATTTTATTCCCGGCCCCATTGGCATCAACCTGGGTATGCTGGCAGACCCCGTGAACTACAGCGACAATGTCTCGGCCTGCACACTCTGTCTCAGTTGCGACAAGGTTTGCCCCGTAGAGTTGGAGCCTGGTTCGCAGATTTATTATTGGCGGCAAGAGCTCGATGCGCTCGGCAAGTCGGATCAGATGAAAAAGGTCATGTCGAAAGGCATGAGCCTGCTATACAACAACCCCGAACTCTATACCACAGCTCTGAAGTTTGCACCGCTGGCCAACTATGTGCCGGAGGCACTCACCCGCTCCCGGAAGCTCAACCCATGGGGCATTGGCCATACCATGCCCAAGTTTGCCAGGCAATCGTTTCATGAATGGTGGAAAAGTCAGAACAAGAAATAACCGGAATATACCCTATGAAGAAAGAAGATTTGTTTGAAAAGCTCCGGCGAAACACCCACAAGCAATACGACATGCCCGATATGAACATCGACGGAATAACCTATCCCGATGTTTACCGAAAGTTTGTGGAGGCCACCGAGATCTCCGGCGCAAGGGTGCTTGAAGCCAGGATTACCGACGACCTGAACCAGATGATACGCAACCTCTACCCCGATGCCACTACCTTTGCCTCCAACCTGCCCTTTATTACCATAGCCCGGAAAAACCCGGACACCGTGGCAGATGCCGGCGAACTCAACGGCACCGACGTGGGTGTTGTGCAGGGCACGGTGGGCGTGGCCGAGAATGGCTGCATCTGGGTTCCGCAGACCATGAAGGAAAAGGCGGTGTGCTTCATCTCCGAGTATTTGGTCATCGTGCTTTACAAGCAAAACATTGTGCACAACATGCACGAGGCATATGCCAAAATAGAGATGGACGAGCGGTATAATTTTGGCACCTTTATCAGCGGGCCTTCCAAGACGGCCGACATAGAGCAGGCTCTTGTCTTGGGTGCTCAGGCGGCAAGAGGGGTTACGGTGCTTGTCCTCTCATAGTGCTGCGATCTCCAAACAGTTTTTTCTATCTGTAAGATTAAAATACCGAAAATCGGTGATTGTTCTCGGCGCATTTGGAGAAGAATGCGCCATGTTATGAGCAAGATTATCGGTTGGAATGACCTGAAAAATTGGAGGAACTTGCGATTGGGGTTTCATGCCAGTGCGACAAGGCCTTGGTCGTGAGGCGTAAGAGCCGTAGACGTCCGATGAATAGGGCTCTTTCGCACCATGATAAGATAGTGGTCGCGGGCATATGAGGGACGAAAAACAGCTCCGTTTTGCCAGATTATTGCCAAGACGTTGGTTTACAACGGCTTACAGAATATGCTCAAATTTCGCGGATTTTGAAAAGAAGAAATCTTGGTGCGGAATATGCGAAATTTGAGCAACAGTTTGTTGATATATTTCGTATGATTAAATGTGCTGGTCGGAGGGTGTTGATTACGCTATTCGTCGTAGGCATCGTAAGACACCAAATCCTCATCCCACTTGTTCTTTGCCACGGGAATTTGTGAGGGATAGCCAATCACGATGGCACTCATGGGAATCACCTCATCGGGCAGCTCGAGCAGCTTAGCCATAGCTTGGCAACGCTTCTTGACAGGGTAGAAGCCTGTCCATACAGCACCAAGGCCTATGGCATGGGCTGCCAGCAGAATGTTCTCGGATGCGGCAGAGGCATCTTGCACCCAGTAGTCCTTGCCTTCGCCGTCGAAAGTCTTGCGCATGTCGCCACACACCACGATGACCAGCGGAGCCTTGGCCATGAAGCTGGCATAAGGGTTGATTTCGGCCATGGCGTGCAGTTGGTCTTCATCGATCACCACCACGAAGCACCAGGGACGCCTGTCGCCGGCTGTCGGGGCTGCCATGCCGGCCTTGAGCAGGGTGTCTATCTTGCCGTCTTCTACCGGCATGGCCTGAAAGGCACGCACACTGGCACGCGTCATGATGTTGTCGAGCGCCGGATTGGTGATGGAGTCGGTAGCTGTTTCAGCTTCTTTCTTGTTATTTCCGCCTGTCGCCAATTTGCCGACAACGACAACAAGGGCAATGGCCAGTATCAGGCTTAATAGGGAATTTGCTTTCATTGTATGATGTTTTTGTATTGATTTCGTATTGTTATGAGTTGCAGGGGCAATGGGAACGCAATGCCTTGTTGCATGGGAGAGTATGCCATTATTTGCTGCCCTCGGCGAGCTTGATGAGGGTTCCGGTGGGGCATACGAAGCGACAGTAGGGGCGCGGCACGAAGACGGCCAGCAGCACGAATGTCACGGCCATGACGATGACCACCGTAGTGGCAGCCTGGAAGATGAAGGCCGAGAAGACCTCGTAGTCCATCCACTCGAAGCCCACGCCTGTCAGCATCAGCACCATGAGTACAGCGAAGAGCGCCTGGCGGAAGAATGTCAGATATTTCACGGCCTTATCGCCCAGCTTCCGTTTCCTGCGGTTCGTCTTCCCTGCCAAGTCCTGAATGGAGCCGAAGGGGCAGATGTTGACGCAATAATAGTTTTTGCGGCCGAAGAGCGGGTAAACGAATGCGGTGACGAGCATGACAATGGGGATGAGCGACACCCAAAGGTTGATGCCGCTCGACATATAGCCCACAAGGAGCGACCAGCTGATGAAGGTGCCGCACCACAGTCCGAGCACCACGACATTGAGTGCCAACTGGACGGTGCGATAGGTCTTGTTGCGATAAAACAATGGAATGATGGCTGCCATGAGCACTACGATGAGCCCGACAATAGTTTTGGTGCTGAGACCGCCCATGATGTTGGCAGACGGTTTGGCGGCATTGTCGGACACATATTGCAGACCGGCGTGCACATTCCCGATGATGGCGTTCGACGAGAGGGTTGCTCCGCTCACGACGTCCGCTTGTTTGGCCAGGGCCTCTTCCACGGTTTGCCCATCCCATTGGGAGAGCATCGCCTTGGCCTCATCGAAGAATTCGGGGGTCTCGTTGTTTTTCAGGGGTTTGACCTGGCTTATCTTTCCGTCTTTCAGGTGGATTTCCAAAGGCACGGGACCGACATATCCGAGGATGTCCTTGCCCAGTGTGGTGGTGTTGATAACGGTGGTGCCATCATCGAGTGTGGTCATGGTGACAACGGTGTCGACGGCTGTGGTGTCGGCCTTGCCTATGGTGGCGAGGTCGTGCCCCCATACCCTGCCGTCGCGCTGCATGGCGCTGACCATGATGATGGCAAGGCACGTTATCAATAATACGATTTGTTCTATCTTCTTCATAAGTATTTTGTTGTACTAATACAGTGGCGGATGTTAGAATTCGAACTGCACCCTGACGTTGAACAGGCGCCCCGTGAGGAAGTTTGGTACGGCATATTGCTGGCTGGTAACGTCGGTAACCCAGTAGTAGGAGTTCACATTGTTGATGCCAAAGAGGTTCAGGCAGTCGGCGCCCAGCCAGATGTTGCGGAAGATGCTCTTGCGCGAACGGTCGTGGTTGTCGAGCAGCCGATAGCTCATGCCGATGTCGGCACGCTTGTAGGCGGGTGCGCGGAAGCTGTTGCTTTCCAGTTCACGGTGCGGTGCGGAGAAGGGCAGCCCGTCGGCCAGAGCCAGCTTGAGACTCATTTTCCAGCGCGTGGTGTTCGGGAAATAGTCGGTGAAGAACAGGTTCACGGCATATCTCTGGTCGGTAGGCATGGGAATAGTCACGCCGTTGAGTTTCATCTTGGTGTCCATGACCGACAGCGACAGCCATGAGTCGGTGCCGGGCACGAACTCGCCAAAAAGCTTCAGGTCTATTCCGGCAGCATGACCGGTGGCTAAGTTGTCGCCGTAATACACCACCTTGACATTGTTGACCGAGTAGGGAACGAGGTTGCCGAGGAGCTTGTAGTAGGCTTCGGCGGTGAACTTGAAGGGGCGGTTCATCATCGTGAACCGATAGTCCATGCCCGTGATGAAATGGATGGAGCGCTGGCTCTTGATCTTGTCGTTGAGGCGTGCATAGGTGATGCCCTTGACGGTGGACGTGTCGCGCAGTTCCTTGAAGAATGGAGCCTGATAATACAAACCGGCCGCAAAGCGCAGGGTGATGTTGTGGTTGAAGGGCGGTATGATGCCCAATGATACGCGAGGCGAGAGGATAGACTCCTTGTTGAAGCTCCAGCGGGCGAAGCGCAGGCCGTAGTTGAGCGTGAAGAGCGTGTGCTCCCCGGGCGACCGGAAACGCCAAGTGTCTTGCAGGTACACCTCCAGGCGGTTGGCACTCAGCCTGTTTTTGGCGCGCAGGGAGTAGATCATGTAAAGGTCTTTACCCGTATGCGGCACGCTGTATCCGGCCGAATCGCGCATCTCGTACTCTGTGGACTGTTCCTTGATATGCTCCATTTTATAGGTGAGGGCTCCTTCGATGTTGTGTTGTGGGGCGGTGTGCCGTAGCATGAGCTTGATGCTTTCCACGTGTGCCTTGATGTAGTTGCGGGCATGCTCAAAGTAGGTTCCCACGCCGAGGTTTTCCGAAGTCTCGGTTTGGGTGAGCCAATACTGTCCCTGGATGTCGTAGCGCTCCGACTCCCTCGTGTTGTAGGCCGAGCCCAGGAGAGTCACCGACGTGGAGTCGCCGAAGTGGCGGGTGATGCCGAGAGAGCCGAAGTAGGTGCGGAAGAGGTCTTTCTCCTGTCCGTCAAAATACACCTTGAAGGCTTTGACATTATCCAAGGTTCCGAACTTAGTCTCCCGATCCTCGGGGTTGAAGTTATAATGATTGTCCGAGATGTTGCCTATAAAATCGATGCTCCAGCGCTTGTTGGGCTTATAGCTCAGGTAGGTTTGGTAATCGAGAAAGCTGGGCTTGTATTCGCCTTCGGTTTCCAGCGTCCCTAATAAATACTTGTTGGTTTTGTATCTCAAGCCGTGCGACCACGCAAACTTTTTATTGGAGAACCCCAAATAAGCACTGGCTCCGAGCAGCGAGGCGGTGAGATTGGCTTCGAATTTCTTGGGGCGACGATAGGTAATGTCGAGTGCCGACGACATCTTGTCGCCGTATTTGGCCTCAAAGCCTCCGGTGGAGAACCCTATCTTGCCGACCATGTCGGGATTGATAATCGACAACCCCTCCTGTTGTCCGCTGCGCACGAGGAAAGGGCGGAATATTTCCACATTATTAATATATACGGAGTTCTCGTCGAACGAACCGCCCCGCACGTTGTACTGGGAGGAGAGTTCGGAGTGGGTGGAGACGCCGGCTTGGCTCTGAATGAGCTCTTCCACGGCATTGCCGGAGGCCGAGGGCATCGACTTCAGCTGCTCGGTGGAAAGCTCCTGGGTTTGTCCCGATTGTATCTTTTGACCTGTGACATTCACTTCGCCCAGTGTCCCGGTTTGCTCATAAAGCACGATTTGCAGGGTTTGGGTGCCCTTGGGGTTGCGCAGGACGCGAGTTTTGGTCTTATAACCCAGCATCGAGAATTTTACCACGACCGAGTCGGCAGAACGCAACGACAACCTGAACTCGCCCTTGAGCGAGGTCACCGTGGCCTTGCCCTGAGACGGGCACGACACGCTGGCAAGCTCCACCGGATTGTTGTCTTCGTCGCTCACGCGCCCCTTAAGGGTGAAGCTTTGGGCAGATGCGCATATCGCGCAGGTGATGAATATGGTTAGAAATAGGATTCTCTGCTTCATACGATACAATAACGAAAGGCGCGATTGAATATTGTATCTTTTCCCCCTTATGACCTTCAAAAGTGAAGGCCGACAATATCGTCTTCGGACGACTTCCGACCGAAGAATGATAGCAAAACCGGGAGGATGTATGCGTGGGAAGGATGAAAGCCCCACATGCACTATGCCGTGGGCCTGACCTCTTTGTTCTCGGCAGTAATCATGTTTTTTTTGCGAGCCTCTCCATAGAGAAAGAGGGCCTCTTTCTGCGTGCAACTCAACACTTGCTTGAGCTTACGGACAAAATCAGCCTTCGACAGTACCGTGGCGCCTGCTTCGCTGAATATGCGATTGATGGCGGCATGGAGATGGTTGTCGTCAAAACTGAAACGACGGCGGTTACGATAATTCAGATAAACAAGTGCCAACGCAAGCACTACGACGATAATAATAGCAACTACTTTATTCATACTACAGGCGTTTAAGTTATTAGGTTTCTCTTCAATAATAGTCTGCATCTCCGGAAGAGCATACGCCCCCGGAAGAGCGTTGATGCCAATGCCGTGATAGACAGATGCTTTCTGCAAATATAGGGTTTTTATGGAGAAATCATCGGAAATAATGAAAAAATTATTTTGCAACCTATATTTTTCCGATTTTTTACCAACATGAAACAATTAAATCCTTATTTTTGTAGAAATTATTTACTACTACTTAAACTTAGCTTATGAATGATACTAAAATCAGTCCCAAGACTTCGGGACAAGAACAGGCGAACCCTGACTCGGCTTTCGACCGAAAACGGAGAATCATCGGTGCTATCTTCGGTCCACTCTGTGCATTTCTCGTATGGATTACCCCCATTGCCGGATTATCGCCGGAAGCGCACAAGCTGCTGGCCATCATGACGCTCGTGGCCTTGTGGTGGATTACCGAGCCCGTGCCCATCCCCGTTACCTCGCTTGTTGGTCCAACGCTTTGTGTGGTGTTTGGCGTCTATCAGCCGGTGATGGAGGTGCTCTCCGATCC
>CAYVGR010000099.1:0-8549 GCA_964450065.1 uncultured Prevotella sp.
TTGTTGCTCAGGCACTTATAAATAATGTTAAACTATAGTGTTGCGGAATTAAGGAGAAAACTATCTGTGAACGATCTGAATCTATACAAAAAGGTAATTCCGCATTGTATAACCAAACTACAAAGCATGTCAATCTTTAAAAACTAATTATAACATCTGAATAAAACAACCTAAAAACAAGTAAAATGAGAAATCAGCTATTCTCTGTGATGCTATGCTTGAGTGTCATGGGCGGTATTTCCGTCTGTCCGACACCAGCAATGGCTTCCATGGCGCAAGTGCAGACTATTACTGTCAAAGGCCAAGTTGTTGACCAGGAAGGGCTGCCCCTCGTTGGAGCCACTGTTAAAGTAAAAGACTCCAGTGACGGTACAGTGACAGACCTTGATGGCAACTTTCAATTAGAAGTCCCTTCTAATGCTATTCTTTTAGTGAGTTATGTAGGGTTTACCGAGCGTGAAATTGCTGTGCGCGGACGTGCAATTATCGAGCAAATTCAGCTTGACACCGACGATCATATACTTGATCAAGTGGTTGTCGTTGGCTACGGTACACAAAAGAAAGCCGACCTTACAGGTTCGGTATCTGTGGTCAATGCTGAACAGCTGAAGAAAACGTCCAATTCCAACATCTCTACCATGCTTGAAGGTAAGGTAGCGGGTGTGCAGATTACTACTGATGGACAGCCGGGAGCCGACCCCTCTGTTCGTATACGTGGTATTGGTTCGTTTGGGAGTACGGCTCCTTTGTATGTCATTGACGGCGTGCCTATGGGTACCACCATACGTGACTTCTCACCAAACGATATAGCAACTATCCAGGTTTTGAAGGATGCTGCTGCTGGTGCTATCTATGGTTCACGTGCTGCCAATGGTGTAATTATTATCACCACTAAGAGCGGTATGAAAGATCAGCCATTGAAGGTAGACTATTCCGGCTATGTAGGTGTAGACAATGTTTCCAGTGGTGTCTACGATGTTATGAATGCTGATCAATATAGCCAGTATATCGGTCAGGCAACTTCCAACTCGGGTACAGCTCTGCCAAGTGGCTATAGCCTTGATGCAAACACTGGTAAATACCGCTTTATGGATAATACCAACACCGATTGGTTCAGCGAAGTATTTAAAACCGGAATCCGTCAGAATCATAATGTCAACCTTAGTGGTGGAGGATCGCACAATACTTATAATATAGCCCTCGATTATTTCGATCAAAAGGGAACTTTGGAAGGTGCTGGTCCCAACTACAAACGTTATACAGCGCGAGTGAATAACGCGATGGATACCAAGTTTGTCAAATTCCGCACCAGTCTTGTGTATTCCCATTCAGACCAGGATAACATGGCACTCTCCAATGCCTCAGAATATGTTCAGGGACTTTATGGTGATGTGACCAATGTTTTGCGTGGCACATTGCTGATGCAACCTACTATTAAGGCCTACGACCGTTCCACATGGGTGCTCGACGATCGGGTGGGGCTGGCCAACAACTATCGGTATGATGCTTATGGTTATGGAGTCTATTACGATAATATCCATGGTGATATTTCTGCTTCAAACCCCCTGTTAATCAATAATCTTCTTGTACGAAACACTTTGGTGGATCGTTTTGTGGGTAGTGCTTCTGCCGATGTAGATCTTTTTAAGATGGTGGGACTCAACACCAAGAATCATAGTTTACACTACAATATTAATCTTTCATATAGTAAAACACATGCCAAAGATCACACGTGGATTTCAGCATGGGCACAGAGTAACCGAGTTTATCTCGACAAGTCCAACGAGCGTCTCACAAAAGGAACACGTAGCTACTCTGATGCCTTGATCGAGAATACCTTGACATACGATGGCACCATCGACAAGCACCACATTAATGTTGTTGTTGGCCAGACTTACGAAGAGGAAAGCACCCAAAACCTTGCAGGATGGGGTATTAACTTTCCAGAGCCTTATTTCCTCCAGATTCAAAATGCTGCCAACACCTATGCAGAATCGTTTGAATTTAAACATGCATTGGCATCTTACATAGCTCGCTTGAACTATAATTATGATGAGAAATATCTCTTGTCAGCTATCGTTCGCCGGGATGGCAGCTCTCGTCTTTCCAAGGACATACGTTGGGGAACATTCCCCTCAGTCTCTGTAGGATGGCGCTTCGACAAAGAAAGTTTCTTCCCAATTAGTCATGATATAGTAAGTATGTTTAAGCTGCGTGGTAGCTATGGTGTGCTTGGAAACGAGAATATCGGAGAGTATCAGTATCAAGCTACTATGATTCGTAATAACATGACCTACAGCTTCAACAACTCACCCGTTACTGGCTCGGCCGTTTCTACTTTCGTGAATACAAATATTGCATGGGAGAAGAAGAAAACTACCAATATTGGTATTGATATAGCCATGTTCAACAATCGCTTGGAGTTTACTGCTGAGTGGTATAAAAACCGTTCAGAGGATTTGCTCTATGGGGTTCCCGTTCCAGAGCAGGCTGGCGTGTCCAACACGAGTGTTACTATGAATGCCGCCTCTATGGATAATAGTGGTTTTGAGTTTTCTGCTCTCTTCCGTAATCGTGACCATGCCTTGAAATATGAGATTAGTGCCAACCTCAGTACTCTGAAGAATAAGGTTACATCCTTGGGCTTTGGCACAACATCTTTCATCACAGGCGCATATGCTACATACGTTGGGCAGGAGATTGGGCAGTTCTATGGTTGGGTGTATGAAGGAATAGCCCGAACCCAGGAAGACTTAGACAACCACGCCACCCAGCAGGGAGCCAACGTTGGTGACTGCTTGTATAAGGACATAAGCGGTATAGACGGAGTGCCCGACGGCAAGATCGATGAACACGACCAGGTTGTCTTAGGAAGCGGCCTGCCCAAGGTGAATTTTGGCATTGGTGCACACTTGGAGTATAAGGGATTCGATATGAGCATCTCTACCTATGGCGCACTCAATTATCATGTATCAGATGATATTTACAACAGCTTGAATTCTGCATACGGATGGGGTAACAAGGATGTTGCCATGCTTGATGCCAATAGATATTCAGAGGATGGTCTCACCTACCTTTCCAATGTTCCACGCACCTATGCTACAAATAATGCCACATTGCCATGGAACGATCTGTTCAGTTCTCGTAAAATTCAGAATGCAGCCTATTGGAAGATTGCCAATGTTGAGTTAGGTTACAACTTCCCCGACAAATGGTTCCATGGGGTTGTTTCTAATGTACGTGCCTATGTGTCAGCCCAAAACCTATATACCTTCACTGGCTATCATGGGTATAATATAGACTATGCGGGTGGAACATTTACCCCGGGCTATAATTTCTGCTCATTCCCAAGTACACGCAGTTTTATGTGTGGTCTTCACTTCACATTCTAAACTTACTGATACAGCAATTATTTAAGAATCATTCAATATGAAACTATATAAATTTTCCCTTGCCCTGATTTTGGGGCTCGTCGCATTTACTTCTTGCGACGATAAGCTGGATTTGGTGAACCCTAACCAGCAGACCACAGGAACCTTCGGATTTAACGCCGATGATTTGGAGGAAAGCGTCATAGCAGCCTACAATCACATCCGCATGGAAGGTTCGTACGCTCGTGTAGGATATACCATCGATGTATGCCGGGGAGATGAGGCTTGGAACTCTTCACAGGTTTGGTATTTGCCTTTCGACGACCTGAATGCCTCGGCTACCAGTGACATTACGTGGTGGCCATGGCGCGAATGGTATTACACAATCAACGTGTGCAACTTTGCAATATCTCGTTGTGGTGAGAATAATGCCCAACTTTCTGAGCAGTCTCGTCGTATTAAAGGACAGGTGTTGTTCCTTCGTGCACTGGCCTACTATAATCTTGCCGGATATTATCAGAATCCACCGCTTATTACAGACTATAATGGTTATTCGACGCTCGATGGTCTTTATGGCACTAACAATTCATACGATGAAGTGCTTGACCAGGTTGAGAAAGACCTTGAAGAGGCCATAACTCTTTTACCCTCACGAGACGAGGGCGGAGAATGGGCTGGTGGTCGTGCCACAAGTGGAGCTGCTGCCGGCTACTACGCACGTACACTGATGCTACGGCACAAGTATGGCGAAGCACTCTCTGTGCTCAAGGACATCATCAGTCAGAAATACGGAACCTATAAGCTTATGGCCAATTATGGTGACAACTTCCGTCAGGGGCCAGAGTATGAGAACAACGATGAAAGCCTTTTCGAGGTTCAGTTCCTGGATTATGGTTCTCAGGGTACGGACGACGAATGGACACCTGTCAACACCAGTCCTAATGCCACACAGGGTTCTGCCATCGAGAGTAACTATGCTCCGGGCGAATTTGGTGGATGGGCCGACATTTCTGCATCGCCATGGCTCTATCATCTTTTTAAGCAAGAACGCACCACAGCGGGAAAACTCGACCCGCGTCTCTATTGGACCATCGGAACATACGAGGCCGATTGGGAAGGATTCGAAAATGGCAACGTAGCCTTCACCAAGACCATGACACCGACAGACACTGTGGTGACCAACAATATTAATGGTGGTCTGCCCATTGTGAAGTATACCAACTTCCGCACAAGCCTTTATGACAAGGTGGTGACAGGTCTGCACGACGGTATCAACTTGCGCATGTTGCGCTATGCCGACGTTCTGCTTCTTGCCGCCGAGTGCGAAAACGAAGTCAACGGCCCTACTCAGCAGGCTGTCAATTGGATTAATGAAGTGCGCACACGCGCTGGTCTTGCAAATCTGAAGTTAGCCGATTTCCCCTCGGCTGACAAGCTGTTCGAACAGATAGCCAATGTAGAGCGTCCCAAAGAGTTTGGATGTGAGTTTGGGCGTGGCTTCGACCTCATACGCTGGGGTTTCTTTTATAACGCAGACCGTTTGCAGCAGCTCAAGGAACATGGCACGTTCCGCCGTTCGATCTACAGAGCCAAGGAGCATGTAAAGTATGCCGATGTTGGTGTCGATCCACAGCTGAAGAGTTCTTATGATACCTACTTGCCCGGGCACGAATACCTGCCTATCGTTCAGACGTTGACCAATAAGAACCCCAACCTCAAGGGTAATTCGGCCAACGAGGGTACCGACAATGCTGCATATTTCCAGCAGAATGGTTGGAAAGTTCGTCCCGTGGTCGACTTAACCAAATAGGATAGTAACCGATTCCCCATGCCTTTACATAGCTTGCATGGGGAGTCATAAACATCACATTTATTTATATCAAGAATATGAGACATCTAAATAAAATAGCAACCGGTTGCTGTGCTGCTCTTCTTGGGCTGTTGTCTATGACAGGTTGCGAGGGAGGTGATTTGTACGAAGTGAATGCTCCCGACTGGATTTCCCAGAAAATAGATTCTATAGAGAATATCAAGAACACAGACGGGGAAGAACCCCTGGTAGGTATGCAAGAAGACGTCTACAGCTTTGGTGCAACTGACTTCTCCTCTGGATTCTGGCAGGAATTCTCCAAATATTATGTTGTTCCCGACGGGGAGAAATGGAATGCGGTATTCAACCTCAACCTTAACCCTAACGATGATACGTATTACAAGAATTTTGCCCTTGTCATTAGCAACGATTTTGCACGTGGTGAAGCTGGATATGTTGAATACGGAGCCTATCGGTTCGATGCCACCGGAGATTCTGCAAAATACAATTCACAATGGGGTAATCACCTCTATTTCAAGTATACCAACAGCACCCAGCTACTCTCGCCTGATGACAGTAATGCTGACCCCAACATGCAGAAGTTAGGGGGTAAGGTTACACTCACGGTAGACCGG
The DNA here is from genome assembly GCA_964450065.1 of uncultured Prevotella sp. Taxonomy (GTDB): domain Bacteria; phylum Bacteroidota; class Bacteroidia; order Bacteroidales; family Bacteroidaceae; genus Prevotella. The sequence continues at coordinate 5,817 of CAYVGR010000099.1, forward strand.
TCTAAGGTCGATTCGTTTGTCATCAAGTTAACCAACGGTGTTGTAACCAAGACTTACACACAGCCCTACAAACTGTCTAATCTCAACACCGATGCTGCCAACGACAACATTCGTTGTTTTATTTGCGTGGAGGGATCATATATTGATTTCCTGCAAACCAATATTGTGCCTGTTGGTGGAACTACATCGGCATTAGACAAGGCTCCCGTATCCATGGAGTTGCAGAATGTGCCCGACCAAGTAGATCGTGGTACGTCGCTCGACTCTGCAATGGCCAATGTATCGGCAGTGGTTACCTTTGAGGAAGGCGTGGTTAAGACTATTCCCGCTGCAGAACTTTATTTCTCCGCCATTCCAGACATGGACAATGTTGGCGAGAAGACTCTTGTTGCCATATATAACAAGACATTCAAGGGCGAGAATGCAGCTAAGCCTATCGTAGCTCATGCCTCTTTCGATGTTGTAGCCAGGATTAATACCATTGCTATCACTCAGAAGCCTGTCCATACTCACTATTATTTCTATAAGTCGGCTGCCACAGATAATCTCGCCGATCGTACATTGACATTCGACCCCACTGGTTTGGAGGTAACGGCTACTTATGTTGATGGCAGTACAAAAGTTATTGACAATTCAAAACTCAGGATATCGCCTATACCTGCTACGGTGGGTGTCCATCCTGTGACGATTGCCACCCAAAACGGCAAGACTGCTTCTGTCAACATCACGGTTTCCGAATCTGATATGACGGCTGTGGCTGCTACTCCGGAAATTCTTGGCCCAACAGATAACAGCGGTGCATGGTGGTCTGCCCACACCGACAATATTTACGTGCCGGCGGGTCAGACACGTGCGGTGAGCTTCACAAACTATAGTAGCATGGCCAAGAACTGGAACAACTTTGTGGTAGTGTTGCGCGCCAGTGACAATACGACAGAATATGGCGTGTTGCGTTCAGACAACTTCGGCTGGGGTAGTGGTTATGAAGCTGTAAGAGCAAGTACACCGCCAAGCGATTGGGCGACATGGCTGGCAGCTATGAATGGAGCTAAGATAACGGTTTACGTTACCAACTGTAACAATGGTACAGCCGATCTTCAGGCAGTTATCACTGGTTCGGACGGCAATACTTATATGCTCTATTATCTTGGTTTAGATACTGTGAATGTAGACGATCTCAACTTTGCATTCACTATCGATGGATGCCACCTGGAATTTGATGCTGCATCTGCCAAAAAGTCTAATCTTCGATAATTTCAAATCCAAAGTATAAGTTAGGTGAGGAGGCTTATGTTGAGCAGCTTCCTCGCTTTTCTATTACGCTTGGCATCAGCTATGTCTAACGGGTGGAATTTCCTTGAGCTTTGCGAATAAATGAAGTAGGTATAATATGAAAAGGCAATGCTCTAATCCGAGGAGGTCGGCAAACGCGAAAGTAGGAGATAGATATTTATGAATACTGTTTGCCCCTTACCCAATTAGGCATTGTGCTGGCAATATCTTAAAACAACAGGAACTGTTATTTTTCTTTACAAGTGACGCTTCATGCTTCGCGTATTTGAAAACAATTATCCCGCAGCCTGAAATTCGCGAAATTTGAGGATGTTTGCGGCGTGTTGATTACCAGCCGTTTAGCCGCACAGCCCGTTCGGCCACGGTTTTATCGCCTGCGATTGGATATCGAATGGCGCAACGATTAAAGCGTAATCGCGCGGCGTGTTGGCTTTAACCGCACGGTGATGAAGCCTTAACCGTACGACGAATAGACTGTCATCGCAACACCTTTGAAATTTTCTTGTTGTCGCAACAGAATATATGGGCAAAAACATGGCGCATTTTTCTCTATATGTTCCGAAATGAGTGACCCGAAAAACGGTACATATTTTTTACACCAAGCAGCGTTTCTTGTATCCACGCGGGCATCGGCATGTTTGCAGTTACTTGCATCGGCATGTTTGTGGTCTTATGCATCGATTGTCCTGTTGTTGTCCTGCATCGACACCCACGACTGCACACGACTTCCTGCTCATGTCGTAAAAAGTCGTGAAAGTCGATGCGAAAAATCTACTGCGCAGCTTAATTTTGAATTATGAATTGTGACGAGTTGATGAGCTTGCGAATAATTGTGAATTGCTAAGGATTATGAATTACATATGCGCGCAGCATAATTTTGAATTTTGAATTGTGAATTTTGAATTGAAAAAACTCCTCCGCTCGGCTATGCCGAATCTTAGAATATCCACAGAATATCTGTTCGTGAACGAATGGCTCATCGCAAAATATCTCGGCTTCTTGCTTCGCAAGATTAATCTCAGAATATCTCCTAACACCGCGCAGCATAATTTTGAATTATGAATTGTGAATTTTGAATTGCATATGCGCGCAGCCCAATTTTGAATTATGAATTGTGAATTTTGAATTGCATATGCGCGCAGCCCAATTTTGAATTATGAATTGTGAATTGTTAAAGCGTTCAGTCTGAAAGACTGTATTTGAATAGCCGTATGCCCTTTGGGCTTACGGTAAACAGAATGAGGCGGAGTAATTCAGTCTGAAAGACTGCCCAGCATCATACAAAACATCATCATGTTGCCCTTGGACTTGATGAATAATCACGAACTATCATTATCTGAATAGGCACGGGGCAGTCTTTCAGACTGTTAACCATACGGCGGATGTCCTTCCCCCTGGTTTCCGCTTCGCTCCAACCAGGGGCTATTGAAAGGTTGTCCT
>CAYVGR010000100.1:0-8483 GCA_964450065.1 uncultured Prevotella sp.
TGAACCTGCCGTTTTCATCTTCAAGCAGACATATGCCTTGTTTATCCTTGCGTTGCACATTTTTGCTGTTTGTGTTCCTTAAATAAAGCGCGAAGAAAACAACATGTTATTGCTGCAAGTTACTGCTGGTCGCACATAAATTCCAGGATATATTTGGTTGTTCAGTGTGGTTTTTCGTAACTTTGACGCTCAGAAAAAAAATATCGTTCGAAAACGGCGATAGGTTACTGCTGTTGGGTGAAGACGAATTAAGATTATAGAGATGAGCACCAATCAGATGATGAAGGGGTTGTTTCGTGGCGTGGGGCAGGTGATGTTCCAAAACAATGCTGTCTCGGGCATTCTCATGCTTGTGGGCATCGGCTGTAACTCCTTGTCGATGTGCCTGTTTGCCATGCTGGGTACGATAATCAGCACATCGACGGCGGTAGTCCTGAAATATAATAGGGAGAACATTGACAATGGACTCTATGGCTTTAATGGGACATTGGTGGGTATAGCCGTTCCTTGTTTCATGTCTATCAATGTGTGGTCGGTCGTGCTCATGGTTATAGCTTCTGCTGCATCAACGCTTGTGGCTCGTGGCTTTGAGAAACAGAAAATCCTTCCCACGCTCACCGCACCCTTTGTCATGATTACCTGGGTTATGTTGCTTGTGAGTTACGTTTTTCCCGAATTGCAACAGCCCGGCGTGTCGGCGGTTGCCGAGGGGGAGACCTTTTCGCTGCTTCGGGCCGTCTCTCTGAATTTTGCAGAGATAATGTTGCAGGGGAACAGTCTGCTGACAGGTTTGTTTTTTTTCCTAGCCATCTTGGTTAATTCCCGCAAGATGGCACTCGATGCCTTTCTGGCTTGTATCCTTGCCCTGGTGGTTGTATGGATTCCGTTTATAGGTACCCAATCAGTCAACAACGGCATGTATGGTTATAATGCTATCCTGACAGTTTTGGCAGTAGCAAATATTCTAAACATATCTTCTTGGAAATATGTCAAGGCATTGTTCGCTTTGGTGTTTTCGATGATATTTCAATACGTAGGCTTACAACTGGGCATTGTTACGCTCACCGCACCTTTTGTGCTGTCTGTATGGATGATAGCATTATACAATGCACAGGCACGGTCGTGTCAAAAGTCGGCAGGGGTATAGCCGCCTTTGATGCCGGCCTTTACGGTCAGGCATTGCCAATAGCAGTGTGGTAGGTAGTTTCAGAATTGCCACCAACGTTTTTTCTTGGGCAGTTGGCTTGGAGAAGTGTGTCCCATGCTTTCGCGAATGATCTCTGCATAGGTCTTGCGTTGGGAAATGATTTGGTAGATCTGTCCCCAGTGCGGCAGTCCGCCTATTCCTCGGTCATCGATAAAATAGTCTGCCTTCAGTTTGCGACTGAAATGATTGTTCTTCTCAGCTTCCTCTTCCGGATAGTCTCGGTTGATGGCCCAGAAGTCTACACCACGCTCGTGACACCAGTCCACAGCCTCCTTCAGCAGGTCGCCCTCACGCACTGTCCATAGAATTAGACGATGGTGATCCTTGATGAGCATGCGAAGAGTTTCCGTCGCAAACGGAAGCTCTTCACCTATTTCCGGATAACGGTGTTCTACAATAGTACCATCGAAGTCTACTGCAATAGTTGCCATTATCTATATATTATTTCTTGATTGAGTCGTCGTTCTTATCGCCATAATGGCTGTTGCTGTAATTGCCGTACGTGCCATAAGTACCATAGTTGCCGTATGAACCGTACTTGCCGTATGAGCCATAACGGGCATACCGTCCGTACTTTCCATAACGTCCATACCCGTAATAATACCCATGTTTTTTCTTCGACATATCGATGCCATTGATAACAATGCTCATATTGGGCAACTTGTTGGATGCGGCCAGGCCATTGATTACGTCGAAACTCTCCTTGGGTGTGTAGTCGGCTCGGCACGTATATACAGTGGCATCGCACACGGCTCCGACACGAAGGGTATCTGTCACCAATCCTACAGGAGCGGTGTCGACGATGATGTAATCGTAGTTCTGGCGCAGCTCTGCAAAGATATCCTCCAAGCTCTGTCTGGATACAAGCTCAGCAGGGTTAGGGGGAATTGGCCCGGCTAACAGCAGGTCGAGATTGTTGTTGATGCCCGATGGCACAATTTGACTCTCTATCATCCGCCAGTCGGGCTTTTCCTTGACCAGCAGATTGGTAATGCCATGATTGTTGTCGTTCAGCTCGAATAGCGAAGCCAAGCGCGGCTTGCGTATGTCCAGACCTACAAGAACAACCTTCTTGCCCAATAGTGCAAACGATACCGCAAGGTTGGAGGCGATAAAGGTCTTGCCTTCACCCAATGTGGTAGAGGTGAACATAACTACCTTTTCGTTTTCCTTGAGAATAAACTGAAGGTTGGTGCGCAGGGAACGGAAAATCTCTTCCATCATGTTGTTCCTGTTTTCGTGCACCACGATGTCGGCTTTGGTCTTGGCTGTTTCGGATGCCACAGCCACGTCTGCGATAATCGGCAGTTTCGTGAGACGTGCAACATCATCGCGCCCCTCTATCTTATAATAGAAGAACTGGACGAGGAACAGGATAAGTGCCGGAAAGGCCAGAGCGATGATCAGGGCGATGGCGAGAACCATGGACCGCTTGGGAGTGATTTGTCCACCCATGGCCGGATTGTCGATCAGCTTTCCCTTGTCGGCTGTGGCAGCAAGCGAAATAGAGTTTTCCTCACGCTTTTGAAGGAGCATCAGGTAAAGGCCTGATTTCACTTCCTGCTGTCGTCCAATTTGGGTTAGCATTCGCTCTTGCTCCGGCGACTGTCCTACTTGTCCCTGATACTTGTTGACTTGCGACTGCACGGAGCTGCGCTGAATGCTCATGTTGCGCCGGGTTTGGTTGAGAGCACGGCGGATAGCACTTTGCAACTCGTCGATCTGCGTTGTCAGAGGGACAACCGAAGGCGATGATTCGCTGGCACTTTGTAACAGCAGGTTTCGTTTCTGCACAAGCGAGTTGTAGCTGTTGATCAGCGAGGTGGAAGCTCCGTCTGTAAGCCCTACGTTGGAGGGTAACGGCTGATAGTTGTTGGCCGGATTATCCATGTAGCTTCTCATCTCGTCAATGAGAGCTATTTGTGTGTTGGCCTCTGCCAGCTTTTGTGAGTATGTGTCGGCATTTCCGGCAGCCTGGGCTGCGCTCATGTCGAGCTGCACCATTCTGTTTCGTTTCTTATAACTCTCCAGCTCTCCCTCAGTGCTTCCCAGTTCGGCATTGATTTTTTCCAGACGACCGTTGATAAATTCCTCGGTGCGCATGGCTATTTCGTTCTTATCTTCGTTGGCCTGTCGGTTATAACTTATGGCCAGCTGCTGAAGATAGTCTATGGCACGTTGTGGGATTTCATCGTTCAGCACAAGCTGGGCTATCGTGGTGCTCTTGCTTGTCTGGGCTACTTTGAGTGCATGCACATATTTATAAGCGGCATAGCGGGGTGACTGGATATGAACCTTGACCTCCACACCGTCCACCATGGGGCTTACACTGTTTTGGTTGACGCTCAGAATACCAGCGCGAGTGCCTATGGTGGCTGGGAGCTGTGTAACGGTTTTGTCTATGTTGAAGGGTCCGTCGGCATGATTTTCGCTGATGGGCACATAATAGGTTCCCGTGATGTGGTATTTGTTTCCATTGCGTTCAACGCTCAGCCTGATAGGGGCATTGAGCTTCTCGAGGTGTGCCGGGTCCACGTCCACGATGATGGGCTGTGTTTTGTACATCAGGCGGCTCTTCACCTTTCCCACCAAGTAATAGTTAACATATAGCTTCAGGTCGCGCACGGTTTGCTCAGCCAGCGAGTGCGAGGTCAGAATTTCCATCTCGTTGTCAATTCCAACCGAGTTGGAAATCATTCCCAGGGTTGAAGAGCTGAACATGCTGCTGCGACTGTTTTGGTTTCCTTCTTTAATCAATAGCTTGGCCGAAGCTTGGTATATGGGGGTTTTGTAGCGAAGGTATATGGCTGCACTACCCAAACAGATAATCAGGGAAAGTAGGAACCATTTCCAATTCAGGATAAGCGTGGTGTAAATAGTAGCGAAGTCAAAAGAAGAGCTTTCTTCTTCTTGAGCAGCCGCTAAGTCTACTTCCTTATTTTTGTTTTCTTCCATTGTTTTGATATTATGCATTATTGTTATCGTTCGATTTCTCCTCTGCCAAGCGCAGGAGGTATTGGCCGTATGCGTTCTTGGCCATGGGGGTGGCATATTCGATAAGTTGTTCGCGGTTTATCCACCCTTGTGTATATGCTATTTCCTCTAAGCATGCAATCTTCAGCCCTTGTCGTTTTTCAATGGCCTCGATAAAAGTGCTGGCTTGCGACAGACTGTCGTGTGTGCCGGTGTCGAGCCATGCAAAGCCCCGGGGCAGGGTCTGCACCTTCAGAGCTTCCCGGGCCAGATATTCCTGGTTCACAGAGGTTATCTCGAGTTCCCCGCGGGCACTTGGCTTGATGTTCTTGGCAATATCTACCACACTGTTGGGATAGAAATAGAGACCCACAACAGCATAGTTGCTTTTGGGATGTGCAGGCTTTTCCTCGATGCTGAGACAGGTTCCGTCCTTGTCAAACTCTGCCACTCCGTATCTTTGCGGGTCGTTCACGTAATATCCAAACACAGTGGCTTCGTCTTCGTAGATAGCTGTGTTCACGCTTTCGTGCAACAATCGGCTGAATCCGGCACCATAGAATATATTGTCACCCAAGACCAGACAAACGCTGTCGTTGCCAATAAACTGCTCCCCGATGATAAAAGCCTGTGCCAGGCCATCGGGGCTGGGCTGTTCGGCATATTCAAACCGAATGCCAAATTCATGTCCGTCTCCCAGCAAGCGCTTGAAGCCGGGAAGGTCGTGCGGGGTGGAGATAATGAGAATATCTCTGATTCCGGCCAGCATCAATACAGATATGGGGTAGTATATCATCGGTTTGTCAAAAATGGGAATCAACTGTTTGCTGATGCCTTTCGTGATGGGGTAGAGCCTTGTTCCCGAACCGCCTGCCAATACAATACCTTTCATTTTTTTTGTTTTTTATAATTGACATGATTTAGTCCTACACGACTAAATGCTAATCCTTTGTATTTCTGTAATTAACTACACTGTGCGCAAAGTTAAACATTTAAATTAACATAACAGGTACTTCATAATAGAAATTCCTATTTTATTTGATATTTATTTGCTTTGGGAGCCATATTGACAAGAGGAATGTATAAATATCCTCCCATACTCATGTCATCGAGACGGCTCCCGGTGTCGCCGAAGGTTTCGCTTTATTTCAGGATGCTGTATGTCAGCACGTTCCAAAGATCGCGCACGCGTTTCTCGGGATTCCATTTGCCGTCGAAGGTCCATTGGGCAGTGATAGCATGAAACTGGGGTGCTCCCTCCGCTTCGTCCAGGTTGTCGTTGAGCCACTCGCTGTGTCCGCCGTCACGCGAACAACCGTAATAATACACGCGCAATCCCCATGGGCACGGGTCGAGCACCTTATCGGTGTAGGCATACCGGATGTTGCGGTCGATGATGTTCTCAGAGAGCTTGCACTCCACGAGGTAGAATTGCGAATCGTGATGATAGCGTCCAAGCGGAGTGGGGCTCATGGCATCGAATTTGGAGTTGGTGATAACCAGTTTGGCATTCTTGTCGCTGCGTCCGTCGTGCCAGATAATGTCATGCCCGTCGCCCATGAAGTTGCATCGTGTGGCATAGCACCAACCGCGTGGGCACAGGAAGTCTACGCCTAAACAGCGCAGGTCGAGGTCGGCATGATAATACATGCCACCCTTGCCCCATAGCGCAAGGGCATCGTTGCCATCGGCCCACACGTTGCAGTTGATGACAATGGTGCGTGTGGCTCGTCCAAAGATGGCAAACTGGTGAGAGGTGGTTTTCTCCACCGTGGTGCCATAGTTGTTGTACACGGTAAGTCCGCTAATCACGCAGTCGTCAGCATTTTCGAGCAGGGTGATGACGCCCGGCCCCACGGGTTTCCCGTTCCATGTCTGTTCCTTCATTTTGCTCCGCAGTTCGGCATACACGATGCGGGTGCTGTCGCGTTGCTCACCCACGAGCACAATATTGGGGCGATCGATAACCACTTTCTCGTTGTAAGTGCCCTTGCGCACTAATATTTTGAAAGGCCGCGTGCCTTGCCCGGGAGCCTTGGCAATGGCATCTTGAATGCGCTCGCCGGCATGCACCACCGCGTCGAAATCGGTTATCTTGGCAACATCCTTGCGAAACATCTCGAACACACCGCGCTCGTTGCCGCCCTTGCTGTTGAGCGAAAGTGGCAGTTTGCCGACAGGGTCGTGCTTGTCAGCCCATTGGTTATAGAGGGGGTATAGCGCTGCCGGTTTGTTGGTGTACCAGGCGTAGCCGTTGCGTCGCTCAGCACCAATTTCCTCCAAATGCCGTCGCGGAATGCCGTCGCGGTCGCACACATAGGGACTTCCATATTCCAAATCATAAAATCTGGCCCATATAGGTTCGGCCGTGTTGTCGCGCTCGAGATACGAGGGCCTGTCGAGGTTGCCACGTCGGCCGTGCACATACCGGTAGCCTGTTATCTTATGGTCGTCGAACCATTGCATGGCACAGTGTACGGCACGCTTTATTCCTTCGTCAGGGTGGGGAATCGACATGAGCAGATGTATGAGGACTGCACTCTCGGCCGAGCAATATGATGGCAGTTCGTAGGCACGTGCATAAGCCGGGCGAAGCGTCACATGGTCGTGTTGCTGGCACCACACGGTGGGCTTGCCGTTGCTGATGATCTGGGTTTTCAGAATACAGTCGACACCCTTGTCGAAGGCTTTTGCCGCCCTGCGGCGCAAGTCCTTGCCAACGAGCTTGCCTTGATAAGGCTCCTTGCTGTCGGCAATGTCGCGCAGCAGCAGCATGGTGTTGGCCATGGCATCGTCGTTATAGGTGATATGCACTTGGTATCCCCGATTGCGGGGCCAGAACTGTGGCCACCCGCCATTGTCATATTGCCCGCTCAGCAAATACTCCACACCCTTGGCAAAGCCTTCGCGATACTTGTTGTCCTTGGTTTGCTGCCACAGCCGGGCCAGAAACTTAAGCTGTGTGGACGTGGCATTGTTATCGGTGGTAGAGTCGTCGCGCCTGCCTTTGTCCTGCCTTATCTGCTCAGTCTCTTCCACAGACAGGTTGCGGGTCATGTCGATGTTCTTGGGCCAACCCCCGGTTACACGCTGGAAGAGCAATATCTCGTCGCCCACGCGGCGCGCCTCTTCGGTTTTGAAGAAGGCCTTGTCGGTGCGTCGCATCGTATTCGTGATTTTCGACATCTGTGCCATGCCGCCGACAAATGGTGCAGCAGCAAGAATCAGGGACAGCAACATTTTCTGATAACTCATCATTGTTCGTAGTTTTAGTTTGCAGTGTGTTGAGGTCATGGGGGGGCGTCCATGCCAACAGCCTAATATAACGACAAAAATAAGGAATTAATCCGATAAAAGGGCCATTCGGTTCAAAATATTTACGCAGGCTGCCTGTTTGCCAAGTTTTGTCAATGCGTTACAGAGAAGAGTTTTTATCGCCATAAATAAGTTTACATTTATCGACAAAAAGTCGCTCAAATTTTGCGTATTCAAAAATTCGAAGCCTAAGGTTCTAAATTCTCGAAAAATGAGCAATTTTGTAGTTTCCTGATTTAGGTTGACTACCTTAGAGGCTTATCCTTAGAAAAAGTTGACTCAGTTAAACATTAAAACTGATTATAGTTGACTCGAATTCCTTATCACTAATATTGGTTGACTGAGCTTACCTTATCCCTGTCAAGGGTTGACTGGAGGGCGTAGCCCGGAAGGAAACCCTTGACAGGCTGGCGAAGGTACACTTATTTCAGAGATTACGCAAGTATTTTGCCTTGCTTTTATGTGACTTTCTCTGTAACTGATCCATCTCTTTGAGATTTCCCCAACACGGAGCGCGGCTTCCCTTGGTGTCATCATGTCAATACTCATGTGCGGACGCTCCTCGTTATAAAACTTTACCGCTGCCGCGACTGCACGTATGACTTCATCGAGATCATGAAAGGTCATGTCCTTGAGGAGTTCGTTCTTCATCGTGCTGTTTATTCGCTCAGCCTGGGCATTTTCCTTGGGATCTCCGCTTTCTGTCATGCTTGCCTGAATACCATGCGCCTTCAATGTGGCAACATATCTGGAGCTTGCATACTGACATCCCCTGTCTGAGTGGTGAATCAGGCAAACGTCTTCCTTCGGGGTGCCTTCTATCCTGTGAAGAGCCATCTCCAAGGCCTTCAGCGGATATTCGGCATCAAGTGTCTCTCCCACGCACCAGCCGACAATCTCCTCGCTGTAGGCATCAAGTACGAGAGAGAGGTAACAGAAGCGATAGTGTTCCGCGTCAATCCATATTGTTATGTATGTAATATCACTA
>CAYVGR010000101.1:0-8477 GCA_964450065.1 uncultured Prevotella sp.
TTGAGGTTCATATAGATTCTTTGAAAGAGGGCAAATACCAAGCCATGCTGAGCAACGAGGAAACAACCGACATGGTGCCTATCAGCGCCACACAGGGAGTTTTGTTGTCATATGTGACTCGGGGCGATATTCCTGTGATGATGGCTGAATCGTTGTTTATGCGCCAAAGCACAGTGTATGACAGTAATGCCATTGGTGTATCCCTGCCAGTGAATACGATTAGCGACGAGATGCTGCAAAACGCTTTTGACAAAGCCGTTAGAAATGAAAACTACGAGATGGCTTCACATCTTCGTGATGAAATCAATCGCCGCAAGAAATCTATATCGGATAAAGCCAATGACAACCAAGAGGCTGAAACGCAGGAATGAAAGAGATTAGATGTTTTTATGTGCCCAATGCTTCTCAACATACCGAACTCCCTATGGAGGAAGCTCGGCATGCCGTGCGGGTGTTAAGATTACAGGCCGGAGATGAGATTTTCCTCATGGATGGCAATGGCATGTTCTATCATGCAGAGGTAACGTTGGCTGCAGGAAAACATTGTGGTTATACTATAAAAGAACAACTGCCCCAAACCAAGACTTGGCACGGCCGGATACATCTGGCTATAGCACCCACAAAAATGATAGACCGCATGGAGTGGATGCTCGAAAAGACGACAGAGATAGGCATGGACGAGTTGACAATGTTGCTCTGCCGGTTCTCTGAACGTAAAAAGATTCGTACAGACCGTCTCGACAAAATTATTATATCTGCAATGAAGCAGAGCCGTAAAGCGTGGAAACCCGAATTGAATGACCTCACCGAATTCAAGGATTTTATAGTCCAACCGCGTCATGGTAGAAAATTTATAGCCCATTGTTATAACGAAATAGAGAAGGTGGATTTGTTTGATGAACTTCAGAAAATCCCACACGATGAGGAGATAACCTTGCTCATTGGACCCGAAGGAGACTTCTCGATAGATGAGGTGCGTTTTGCGGAGGAAAATGGTTATGAGAGCATTTCACTCGGAAGTAGTAGGCTGCGCACGGAAACAGCAGGTCTGATGGCTGTTACAATGGCACAACTGTCAAAGAGAAAATAATGAAAAAGATTATATATATTATGGCGATACTGCTTACGGCAGTACTTGCTTCGTGTTCAGATACTGGTTATCTGAATGCCATTCCTTCGGGAAGTAAACTGCTGATGAGCATCAATCCTGCAAAGGTTAGTGGGGCCGGCAATCAGGTCTTACTCAAAACAATACTTCATATATCGAACTTGGACAATACCGGGCTCGATTTTTCCTCCAATATCTACTTCTTCGAGGATGCCCAGGGTAATCTTGGATTGTGTGCTAAGATCTCCGATACCAACAAATTCGACCACACGCTCGGTCAAGTTGGCCAGAAGTTATCCAAGAAAAAGGGATTTGCCTTTTTTGCATTGCCAAACCATTGGATTGTGGGATACTCCGATAAAGCAGCCCTGATGATGGGGCCGGTGTTACCCAATGCACGCGAAGAACTGTCTGCAACCATGGCAAAATATCTTGCGGCAGATGAGGAAGACGGCATAGTATCTACTCCGATCTATGCAAAGCTCGACTCCATTAATGCCCCGATGGCTCTTGTCTGTGAGGCCGAGGCACTGCCTGAGCAATTTGTTGCCCCCTTTACACTTGGTGCTCCCAGGGATGCCGATGCTTCTGACATCATGATTGCTGCAGAAATGACAGTGGAAAGGGGGTGCTTAATGATCAAAGGAGAAACATTCTCTTTTAAGCAAAAAATCAACGAGGCAATACAGAAGGCTGCTAAAATCTATCGCCCGATAGAAGGCCACTACACGGCATCGATGTCTAACACAGATGCGTTTGGTCTGTTCATGAATGTAGACGGGGGGCAGTTTATAGAACTGATGCGGCAGAACAGGGGCATAAGAACCATGCTTGCCGGTATTAATGCAGCAATCGACATGGATAATATTATCAAAAGCATTGATGGCGACATGGCTTTAATCACTCCTAAGATGGATACTAATAAATTCCAGATGATGATGTCTGCCAGGTTGAAACATGCTGACTGGTTAGCTGATGTGGATTATTGGAAACAAAGTGTTCCTGTGGGAGGAAACATCGGAGACTGGGGAAAAGACAGCTACTATTATACAGGAGACAACACCACATACTTCTTCGGTGTTACCGACGATGCCCAGTATATGAGTGGCGGTAGCAAAGAAGCTGCCCTGCAGAGTGTCAAGCCGGCTCCCAATCCCATAACCCCATTCCTTCAAAATAAAATCAAAGGAGAAAAGTTGGCGATGATTATTAATATCTCCGCTCTGCCGAAGAGTAAGACACAGGCAATTACTTCGTTGTTAAGCCCGGTGTTTGGTCATCTTAACACCATTGTTTATACCTTGAAGGAAGATTCTGTAAACAACAGTATCAATTAATTTTATGAATACGATTCGCCTGGCATCTGTTCTGCCACAGGTTTTCTCCTCGCAGAATAATCTGAAATCTGAAGTATGGCAGCAAGATATTACTTTTGAAAAAGGGCAGCTCTATTTGATAGAAGCAGACTCTGGCAAGGGCAAAAGCACGCTTTGTAGTTATATCTTGGGGTATCGACACGATTATAAGGGGCAAATACTGTTCGGTGGTCATGATGTACGTAATTTCAGGGTGAGCGATTGGGTGGAATTACGTCAATCTCATATCAGCACGCTCTTTCAGGAGTTACGTCTTTTCCCTGAGCTAACAGCAATGGAGAATGTGCAGATAAAAAACAAGCTTACCAATTTCAAATCAGAATCTCAAATAGAAGAATGGTTTGGCATGCTTGGTATTGAGGATAAGATAAATATTAAGATTGGCCGTATGTCTTATGGACAGCAACAGCGGGTGGCATTGATGCGCGCGCTGGTACAGCCTTTCGACTTCATAGTAGCCGATGAGCCTATATCCCATCTTGATGACACCAATGCCATAAGCATGAGGGATATCATGATAGCTGAGGCTAAAGCACAAGGAGCGGGAGTAGTCGTGACAAGTATTGGCAAGCATCTGGACTTGAACTACGATAAAACACTTAAACTATGAGCCTGGTTTGGAAATTGTTAAGGCAACACGTCAGTGTGCCCCAGTTTGTTGGATTTGTTTTGTCCAACCTGCTTGGTGTATGTATCGTACTATTAGCCTTTCAGCTTTACAAAGACGTAATGCCGGTGCTGGTTGGCAAAGACTCTTGCATGAAGACTGATTATGTTGTCTTGAGTAAAAAGATAGGAACAGGAAGCACAGTCTCCGGTCGTGTAAATTCGTTTTCAAACTCTGAGATAGATAATCTGAAAGCCCAGCCTTTTGCTACAAAAGTTGGTAAGTTTACCTCTACAGGATATAGGGCAGAAGCTCACATGGGGATAAATGGAGTCGAAGTTCTCAACACGGAATTGTTTTTTGAGAGTATTCCCGATGAGTTTGTAGATGCACCGGCAAAAGACTGGACATATACGCCTGGAGCCAAGGAAGTTCCGATGATCCTGCCACGCACCTATATAGCGATGTATAACTTTGGTATTTCCCAAAGTCGCTCTCTTCCAAAAATCAGTGATGGGCTGATGGGGATGGTCGATATTGATATATATATCCAAGGCAATGGCCATCAAGATAAGCTCAAGGGAAAGATTATCGGATTCTCTAATCGTATAAGCACAATTCTTGTTCCGCAAGCCTTCATGGATTGGAGCAACGATTATTTTGCCCCAAACGATCATGTGGATGCTACTCGCTTAGTTATGCTATCAGACAATCCTGCTGATGAGAAGGTTACCAAGTATCTTGACAAGCAAGGTTATGAGGTGGAAAACGATCGGTTGGAGGTTGAGAAAACCACCTATATTTTAAGGACGATGGTCAGTGTCGTTATGGTGGTGGGGTTAATTATTTCCGTACTAAGCTTTTATATACTCATGTTGAGCATATATCTCCTTGTACAGAAGAATTCCTATAAACTCGAAAATCTATTGCTCATAGGTTATAGTCCGGGTCAAGTGGCTCGTCCCTATCAAGTCTTAACCATCGTCCTCAACATGGTAGTTTTGGTTGTTGCATGGTGTGTGTTGGCTTTTGTCCGTGGCTATTATATGGATATTGTTGAGACTCTTTTCCCCAACATAGATAGTGTAACAATGATGCCAGCAATCATGCTTGGAGTAATGCTTTTCGTTGTTGTAAGCGTATGTAATATCTTGGTTATCCGTCATAAAATCGTGAGGATTTGGGAACGTAAGGAATAATATAGTATGGTAAGAATGATAAATAATAAAAAGGATAAACCCTTCAATACTGCCGGATATCGGAAAGACCTCTATGATCATTATGTAGTGCAAGAAGAAGCCCCTCTTCTGGAATGGCTGTTGACTCATTTGAAAGGAAGCCGTACCAAGATAAAGGCAACGCTGCAAGGTTATGGCATTAAGGTAAATGGAAAGTTTGTTACTCGCTACGACTATCCCCTTACTCCGGGTATGAAAATAGCTGTGAGCCAGACAAAGCGTAACAAAGTGCTGAAAAGCCGATATGTGAAGATTGTCTATGAGGATGCTTACATCATCGTTGTAGAGAAAAATGTTGGTATTCTATCCATGGCTCATGGGCATCGTTCCTTGAATGTGAAAACAGTGCTCGACGAGTATTTTCATGAGACCAAGCAGCCTTGCCGAGCTCATGTGGTTCATCGCCTTGACAGAGACACGAGTGGGCTTATGATATATGCAAAAGATAAGAAAATCGAGTTCTCCATGCATGCAGAATGGCAAAAGACTGTATACGACCGTCGTTATGTAGCTGTGCTGTCCGGAGTGGTGGAAGACGACGAAGGAACTATAGCAAGTTGGCTTAAGGACAGCAAATCGTATTATACTTATAGCAGTCCTAATGATAATGGAGGCAAATATGCTGTAACTCATTTTTATACATTAGACCGATCGCCGCAACATTCCTTGGTCGAATTCAAATTAGAGACTGGTCGTAAAAACCAAATACGTGTACATACTGCCGATATGGGCCACCCGGTGTGTGGAGATATCAAGTACGGTAATGGTGACAACCCGATTGACCGATTGTGTCTTCATGCGTCTGTGCTTTGTTTTTATCATCCCATTACTCATGAACCTATGGAATTTCAGACACAAATACCACCACAATTTATCAAATTATTCCAGTAAAGTATCGCTATTACTATGGATTCTAATTTTACATATTACCTTTTAATATTGGTAGCCATCGTTGCAGGTGTTGTCATCATTAAGAAAATTACAAGTTGCCTATTTCGCACTTTAAGCCTGATTGTCATTGTGGCTGCCTTAGCCTATATCTATTTTGTATATTTGCAATAGTATTTTTGTATAAGAGCTATGCAATAAAAATACTGTATTTCTTATTGTATTTTGAAATTTTGTTATTACTTTTGCATTTGTAAAGTAGAGTTTGCAATTTAGTGGATGAATAACACTATAACACATTCCGGAGTTATCGAACAAATAGAACACGGACATATCATTGTTCGCATTGTTCAGGATTCTGGGTGTGCCTCATGTAAGGTTGCCAGACATTGTAATGCATCAGAAAGAAAGGAAAAATTAATAGATGTATACAATGCTGAGACCAGCAAATACCATGTTGGTGACAGCGTAACGGTGGTAGCTGATATGAAAACCGGATATCGTGCGGTGGGATTGGGGTTTGGTGTTCCTTTGCTCATTTTAATGATATCAATATTTAGCATTCGGGCATTGACTGGCAATGAAGCTCTATCTGCACTCATAGGTTTGTCGGCACTCATTCCTTATTATGTATTTCTCTATTTGATTCGGGACAAGCTCCGTACTAAATTCTCATTTATGATAGAGTAGGGAAGAAATGTTGCCAAAAGAAGCTTAGAGGTCGAGGACAAAAACATTAGAACAAAAACAATACAAATATATTATGGACTTTATTTTTAATGCAGTCATTGTTCTTGGAGCAATAGCACTAATAGCCGCCGTTGTGCTGTTTGTGGTTTCCAAGAAATTTGCTGTAGTAGAAGACCCGAGGATTGAGCAGGTTCAGGAAGCACTTCCCGGTGCCAACTGTGGAGGCTGCGGATTTCCGGGCTGCTCGGGACTGGCCGATGCCCTCGTGAAAGGTGCGGACAGCGGTTCTATCGATGGGTTGTTTTGCCCGGTAGGTGGAACGGAAGTCATGGGTCAGGTAGCTGATCTTCTTGGTATGGCAGTGGCTAACACTGAGCCTATGGTCGCTGTGGTGCGTTGTAATGGCACTTGTGAACATCGGCCACGCATTGCCGTGTACGATGGGTTGATGACCTGTGCTGCTATGCATTCTACGGGTGCGGGTGAGACCGGATGTGGTTTTGGCTGCTTAGGATGTGGTGATTGTGTCAGCGCATGTCAGTTTGATGCCATTCACATGAATCCCGAAACCGGATTGCCCGAGGTTGTTGATGATAAGTGTACTTCTTGTGGTGCATGTGTCAAGGCATGCCCTCGGCATATTATCGAACTGCGTAAGAAAGGTCCGAAAAACCGCCGCATCTATGTGCAATGTGTCAATAAAGACAAGGGAGCCGTGGCAAGAAAATCTTGTCAGGTAGCTTGCATAGGTTGCGGAAAATGTGAGAAGGTGTGCAAATTTGATGCTATTAAGATTGAAAATAATCTTTCTTATATCGATTTTAACAAATGTCGGCTATGTACAAAATGTGTAGACGAATGTCCTACAAATGCCATTGTTAAGGTGAACTTTCCCATGAAGAAGGTGAAGTCGGCTAATCCGGTTCCGCAAAAAGACAAGGTCGTGGCAACGCATACAGCCCAATCTGCACCCAAAGCCAATGTTGAAGAAAAGAAAGAGGAGGTGAAGTCATGAAGTTATTTACTTTTTCAAAAGGAGGAATACATCCTGAAGAAAACAAACTTTCTCATGAAGTAGCTACGGTTCAAGCCGAATTGCCTCAATTAGCAGTTTTCCCATTGTGGCAGCATATTGGTGCGCCGGCTAAACCTGTGGTAAAACGAGGTGACAAGGTGAAAGTGGGAACACTTATTGCTGAGGCAGGAGGTTTTGTGTCAGCTCCCATTTTCTCCTCTGTTTCGGGTACGGTGAGCAAGATAGATACAATTATCGATGCTACAGGGTATCGGCAACCTGCTATTTTTATAAAAACGGAGGGAGACGAATGGGAAGAAAGCATTGACCGCTCTGAACAGTTGGAGACCTTGGCTTCGCATCCGGAACTTACACCTGAAGAGATTATCGGTCGTGTAAAAGCAGCAGGAATTACTGGCATGGGAGGTGCAGGATTTCCCACATTTATCAAACTGACACCACCACCTACAACCAAGGCAGAGTGTGTTATTATCAATGCTGTGGAATGTGAGCCTTATATTACGTCAGACTATCGACTCATGATGGAGCATGCCGACGAAATTATTATTGGCGTGCAGCTACTTATGAAGGCTGTCTGCGTAGACAAAGGTTATATCGGTATTGAGAATAACAAACCCCAAGCTATTGCCCTAATGACGGAAAAAGCTGCATCCGATCCAAGAATCAAAGTTGTTGCGTTGGCTCAGAAATATCCTCAAGGTGGTGAGAAGCAACTTGTTGATGCTGTTATAGGGAGAGAGATTCCTGCCCCTCCTGCCCTTCCTGTACATGTAGGTGCAATAGTTCAGAATGTGGGAAGTGCATTTGCTGTATATCAGGCTGTGATGAAAAATAAACCCCTTTTCGAACGCTATACAACTGTTACCGGAAAGAAAATCAAGCATCCTGGCAATTTCCTGGTGCGTATGGGAACCTCCTTCGGACAGTTGATTGACACTTGTGGCGGAATGCCAGAGGGCGATAACAAAGTACTTGCCGGTGGCCCTATGATGGGGAAAGCCGTTATGAATTTGGATGTTCCCGTGTGTAAGGGAACTAACTCGGTGACGGTGCTCACGGACGATGATGCTCGTCGGAAAGCCATTCAACCTTGTATTCGTTGTGCTAAATGCGTTACGGTTTGTCCGATGGGGCTTGAGCCTTATCTGCTATCTACCCTTTCATCACTACATCATTATGAAAGACTTGAAAGGGAAGATGTAATAAGCTGTATATCATGTGGTTCATGCCAGTATACTTGTCCTGCTCATCGTCCATTGTTAGACAACATTGTACAAGGAAAAGGGGCAGTTATGGGAATTATCAAGGCTCGTCAACAAAAATAATCACGATTGATCAGAAAATACAATGAACAAATTAATAGTTTCATTATCACCCCATGCTCATGGCACAGATAGCGTAGAGCGTAATATGAGAGGCGTCATCATTGCTCTCATCCCTGCGTTGCTCGTCTCGTTTTACTATTTCGGACTTGGTTCGGTAGTGGTGTGCCTTGCCAGTGTGGCTGCCTGCATGTTTTTTGAGTGGGCAATAA